>JBDLUS010000101.1:0-5139 GCA_039805165.1 Bacteroidota bacterium
TCTATGAAATACGCCATTCAAGCCGAAGGCATCAATAAAACATACGGAAAATATCAGGCGCTCACGAAAGTGAGCATGGATATTCCGGAAGGGAAAATATTCGGATTATTAGGCCCGAACGGTGCTGGTAAAACCACCTTCATTCGCATACTCAATCAGATTATTGAACCCGATAGCGGTTTAATTAAGTTTTACGGAAATCCCCTTCAGCGCTCGCATGTAGAGGACATCGGTTACCTTCCAGAAGAACGCGGACTGTACAAGAAAATGAAGGTAGGCGAGCAATGCATCTACCTGGCTCAAATGAAAGGCATGAAAGAAAAGGCTGCCTTGGCCGAATTGAAGATGTGGTTCGAGAAATTCGAAATACAAGAGTGGTGGGACAAAAAGGTAGAAGATTTGTCGAAGGGAATGGCGCAGAAAATTCAGTTCATCACCACAGTAGTGCACAAACCGAAGTTGCTCATTCTCGATGAGCCGTTTAGCGGATTTGATCCCATTAATGCTGAATTGATTCAGAATGAAATGTTGCGTCTGCGCGACGAAGGAACCACCATTGTTCTTTCTACTCACGACATGGGAAGTGTGGAATCGTTGTGCGACAACATTGCGCTCATCAATCGTTCACAAGTTATTTTAAGTGGAAGTGTAGCCGAAGTGCGCAACAGCTTCCGCACGAAAACATACACGCTGAAGTTCCAAGGAACACTGTTGGAATTCACCATTGCCTTGGGTGCTCGATTCGAACTCATTCATAACGAATTGAACAACGACATTCACACTGTTTCAGTTCGAATTAAACCAGAATTTAAGTTGAACGACTTGCTCATGCAGGTTATTCCGGTGGTTGACATTCTAAGCGCAGAAGAAAAAGTGCCAAGCATGCACGATATATTTGTTCAATCGGTTCTTTCATTTAACGAAGCACAAGCATGAGTAAGATAGGATTAATCATTAAACGCGAATACACCACGCGCATTCGCAAGAAGTCTTTCATTATTATGACCATCTTGGGTCCGCTTTTGTTTGCTGGACTGCTTTTCGGAACCATTTGGATTACACTAAACGACCAAGAGACCTATACCGTTTTAATTAGCGATCCCTACGGATTGGTTACTGAATACCGCGGAGAACAAGACTCGACATTGGTTCCAAGATTTCCAGATCAGTTCAAAGACAATGAAAACGTAATTTACGGATTCACCGAAAAGACTCAGAAACCGGAAGAGTTGAAGGACGGGTTCTACAACATCATGATCGAACTCGATGAGATTACGATCAACGACGGAAAGTGCAACATGTACTTCGATAATTTTCCTTCCGAAAACATTCAAGGTAAATTGAAGAACGATTTACAAGAATCGCTCGAACGTTTTCGCGTGGTCGATTCGTTGAAAATCGATTACGAAAAATACAAGCGCGCCAAACTCGATGTAAGCTTCGCTGAAATTAACATCAATAAATTAGGAGAAGAAGACCATACGCAAGAGCGCGCTGTCATTGGATTTGTATTCGCCATACTTATTTACATGTTCATCTTCATGTACGGTGTTCAAGTAATGCGCGGTGTGCTCGAAGAGAAAACCAATCGCATTGTAGAAGTCATGGTTAGCTCGGTGAAACCGTTTCAACTCATGATGGGTAAGGTGGTTGGAATAGGATTAGTTGGACTTACGCAATTCCTTATTTGGGTAATTCTTTCTGCGGTATTAGCAACCTTCGGTCTGAATTATTTCGAATCCCATTTGGTGAACGGCGCAGCAGTTTTAGAAAACGGAGCAGTCGTTGGAAACGGCATGAATCAAGCAGCCATGGCGCAATCGCTCATGAACAACGAAGCCATCAATTGGATCTTCTTAATCAATTGGCCGCTCATGGTGGGTATGTTTATCTTCTTTTTCATTGGCGGATTTTTGTTGTACGCTTCGCTTTTCGCAGCTATTGGTGCTGCTGTTGACAGCGATTCAGACACGCAACAATTCATGCTTCCAGTGACATTGCCGTTGATCTTTTCCTACATTGTTTCGGCCATGCTTATTACCAATCCGGAAAGTCCCATTGGGAATTTCTTCAGCATATTTCCACTCACTTCACCCATAACCATTATGGTGAAGACTGCCATTGGAAACATTAGCGTTTGGCATTTAATAAGCGCCATGGCTGCATTGGTGGTAGCGTTCTTATTCTTCATTTGGTTGGGTGGAAAAATTTATCGCGTGGGCATTTTGTCTTACGGAAAAAAAGTGAGTTACAAAGATTTATGGAAATGGATACGACAGTCGAATTAAACGAAAACAAACGCGTTGCCATCATCGACTGCGGAACCAATACATTCAATTTATTGGTGAAGGAAAAGGTGGAAGGGAAGTGGAAGACACTTTTCAAAACCAAACTTCCCGTGAAGTTGGGAGCAGGCGGATTTTCAGAGAACGTGCTTCTTCCGAACCGCATGGCGCGAGGAATAGACGCGTTGTATTCCTACAAGAACGTCATTGATTCGTTGGACGTGAAAGACGTTCGTGTCTTCGCTACCAGCGCAGTTAGAGAGGCTTCCAACGGGAATGAATTTGTTGCTCGTGTGAAGAAGCATTTGAATTTCGACATGGAAGTTATTTCCGGAGATCGTGAAGCGGAACTCATTTTTGAAGGTGTGGTTCAAACCACCGAGGAGATTAAAGAAGACTATTTAATCATGGACATCGGCGGCGGAAGCACCGAATTTATTTTCGTGCGTGATCAAAAGCCTTTGTGGCGGAAAAGTTATTTGTTGGGCGTTAGCCGCCTACACGGATTGCTTAAGCCCGCTTCTCGCATCAATCAAGACGATGTGCACAGACTCAGAGCCCACCTCAACGCAGAACTTCAAGATTTAATTTCTTTTTTGAAGGAAAATCCGGTGAAGATTTTGGTGGGGTCGTCGGGGTCGTTCGATACGCTTTTTGATATGTACCAGTTTGCGAAAGCAAAAGATTCGAGGAAAGATTCTTCGAAAGATGTTTCACAAGATTCTTTGAAAGTGAAATTAAATGAGATTCCTTTCAATGCTTATCCAAGCGTTCATCAATGGTTGGTAGGAAGCACATTGGAAGAACGTTTGAAGCATCCGAGTATTCCGCAGATGCGTGCCGAGTACATGCCGCTTTCAACATACTTGGTGAAATTCGTTTTAGAGCAATCGTCCTTCAACAAAATGTATCAATCGGAATACGCCCTGAAGGAAGGCGTGTTGGCGCATTATTTAAGTTAAATTTGCAAAATGATTATTGTAACAGGAGCAGCAGGATTCGTCGGTTCCGCGTTAGTAGCGCGTTTGAACGAAGACCGTTTTTTCGATTTGGTGTTGGTCGATGACTTTTCACGCGAAGATCGCAAACGCAATTGGGAAGGAAAGAAATACACTGCGCTCGTTCACAGAGATGAGTTTCCTGAATGGTTGGAGGCAAATCAAAATCAAGTCGAATGTGTTTTCCACATTGGAGCTCGCACAGACACCACAGAATTCAATGTTGAAATTTTCGATCGCTTAAATCTTCATTACACACAATCGTTGTGGAAGACTTGCGCAAAACATGCCATTCCATTTATCTACGCATCTTCTGCGGCAACTTATGGTGGCGGTGAGCACGGATACAACGACGATCACGCGACCATTCCGCAATTGCAACCGCTGAATCCATACGGACAGTCGAAGCAAGACTTCGACGTATGGGCTTTGCAACAAGAAGAAGCTCCTTACTTCTGGGCAGGCTTGAAGTTCTTCAATGTATACGGTCCGAATGAATACCACAAAGGTCGCATGGCTAGCGTGATTTGGCATACCTTCAATCAGATTGGAAAGTCTGGAGAAATGAAATTGTTCCGAAGTCACAATCCGAATTTCACAGACGGCGGGCAAATGCGCGACTTCGTTTATGTGAAAGATTTGGTTGAAGTGCTCATGTTCTTAATGCACCACAGAAAAGATTCAGGCATTTATAATTTGGGAAGTGGAAAGGCTAGAACATTTTTGGATTTGGCTACAGCCACTTTTCATTCAATGGGAAAAGAACCGAACATCTCTTTTGTAGATACCCCGGAAGACATTCGCGACAAGTATCAATACTTCACCGAAGCGAACATGAGCAAGTTAATTTCAATTGGTTACAGCAAGCCATTTCATTCGTTAGAAGAAGGGGTGAAGGATTATGTAACGAATTATCTACAACAAGATCTTAAAATCTATTGAATACTTCGAACAAATAGAAGGTTCAAGTGATTTACTTTTATAACAATTATTGAAACATGGAAAAAATAGTATACGCAACAAGAAGAGAGAGATTCAATGCCGCACATAAATTGTGGCACGACGAGTGGGATGAGCAAAAGAACTTTGAAACTTTCGGAAAATGTTCAAACCCGAATTGGCACGGACACAACTACGAATTATTCATTACCGTTAAAGGTGTTCCAAATGAAATCACTGGTTATTGCATGGATCTGAAACATTTGAGCACAATTGTAAAAGAGAAAGTGCTGAACAAATTAGATCATAAGAACTTAAATTTGGATGTTGATTTTATGAAGGGCATGAAGACTTCTACAGAGAATGTTGCCATTGCTATTTGGGAACAATTGGAAGGATTTGTTCTTGAGAACGGATGTCAACTGCATTGCATTAAAGTAACAGAAACTGAAAATCAAATCGTAGAATACTACGGAGGCAAATAATGCACAATCAAAAAACAATAGAGAAAGCGGTAGAAGAAATTCTAGCTGCAGTGGGAGAGAATCCGCAGCGCGAAGGTTTATTAAAAACACCTGAACGTGTGGCAAAGGCCTATGGCCATTTGTTGAAAGGATACGAAGAGAGTGCAGACGATGTTTTAAACGGAGCAATATTTCACGAGTCGTATTCTGAGATGGTTATTGTGAAAGACATTGAAGTCTACAGCTTGTGTGAACATCACATGTTGCCCTTCTTCGGAAAAGCACACGTGGCGTACATTCCAGATGGAAAGATTGTGGGATTAAGTAAGATTCCTCGTGTAGTCGATGTCTATTCAAGAAGACTTCAAGTGCAAGAACGTCTGACAATTGAGATACGTGACAGCATTCAAAAAGCATTGAGTCCTGTCGGAGTGGCAGTTGTTTTAGATTGTC
>JBDLUS010000102.1:0-2787 GCA_039805165.1 Bacteroidota bacterium
CACAAAACCATCCTCTGGGACGTTCAAACAGGAAAAATTATCTACACCCGACTTCAACTCGAAAACAACGATTGGTTAGTCTACGATGAAGATTATCGCTTCGACGGTTCACCGGGCGCAATAGAGAAATTATACTTCACATGCGGTTTAGAAATCATTGAGCTCGGACAAATGAAAGACGCGCTCTACGTGCCAGGTCTTGCGGAAAAACTCATGAATGGTGAAGATGTAAATTATAAAAAACTAAGTGAAATCGATATCTGTGGAGCATTACCCCTAATAGAAAAATTGAAGGAAGACAGTAGCGGATGGCAATTCAGTATTCAACAACGACGTTGGCCAATCGTTCGAATTGAAATTAAAGTCGATGGAAAAATTGTGAAGACACTTCCATTTGACCAATTCATTTTCATTCAAAATATGGCCACGCTGGATTTGAAAAGAGCAGAACTTGAAAAATATTTCGTGAATGGAAAAGAAAATAAAATTTCCATTTCAGCAATTACGAAAGAGAATGGAGTAGAGATTATTTCGCGAGGCATTGACGTGTTCGTGCTCTCTGAAGAATCAACAGACCCACCGCAAATGTATATGCTCATGATTGGCGTGAACGACTACAAAGACGATGCGCTTGATCTACGTTTTCCAGTGCAAGATGCCAGAGCTCTGAGTAACGCCATTGAAATGAGCGCTTCAAAATTGTTGGACCCCGAAAATATTCATGTCTATCATGTGGAATCGAAGATGGAAAACAATCTGGTTTATACAACTCCCGAAAGAGCTGGTGTTATGAAGGCGCTTGCAGAAATTGGCTCGAAAGCCAAGGCGAATGATCTGCTTTTTATCTTCTTCGCTGGACATGGAGTCATGCAAGGACAAGTCGACAAAACGTTTACTTTTCTGACAGCCGATGCTTCACAAATCAATCAGATCGGAATTAGTACCAACGATTTAAAATCATGGCTCAGTCCAGAAGGTCCTTTCAAAATGCTACCGAACAAGACCATCTTGGTCTACGACGCTTGCAACAGCGGTCAAGCGGCGAAAGAGCTAGTAGCGGCACTCACTCGTGACGATGATGCGACAGAACGACAAAGGCAAATAGAAGAGCTCGGAGATAAGTCAGGCTTGTTCATTCTTTCAGCATCTGCACCGAATAAACCAGCCTACGAACTTCCGCAATTTGGACAAGGCATTCTAACTTATTCTTTGCTTTATACATTGAAAAACAATCCGTCAATTTTAGATCAAGAGGTAGATGGAAACGGATACCTCAATCTTCAAAAATGGTTTCTTGCCACAGAACAAGAGCAGTCCAGAAGAATGGAAGCATTAGGTTTGAAGCAAGATGCACAGCCTTATGGTGCAGGTAATATTCGATTGGGTTTGGTAGACAATGAACTTCGTCAAAGCATAAAACTTACCGATGAAAAGCCGCTTGTCTTTTGCGCCAATGCACGTGACGAAAACGACGAAGATCCCTTAGAGTTAAAGAAAGCCATTAACGATTATTTTGAACACGCACTTTCAAGAGGCAGCGATTCTCCCGTTGCCTTCGTCTCAGCCGAAACACCGCAAGCCAATGTGATTAAGCTGATTTATTCAATCAAAAAAGAAAAAGTCGAATGCCGAATTCTTGTCTTCAAGAATAAAATTAAGATTCAAGAAACAACCCTTTCCGCTTCAATAGAAACCATTCCATCCAAAATCGCAGAAGCAGTTTCAAATTTAATTGTTCATTAATCCCCTCCCGCAGGGTCATCCTTCGTAGAAGGTCATCACAACGTGTTGTGTCATCCCGTAGGGTCATCATCGCTGTGCGATGTCATCACAACGTGTTGTGTCATCCCGCAGGGTCATCATCGCTATGCGATGTCATCCGACTTCGTCGGTCATCACGAAGTGTAAACAGCGTATACGGAATCATCATCGCCAACGCGAAATCCCACATGTGCATGAATATCCCAATGTACAAGTGAATGGAAACACCCACAACCACAGCATATTTGCGAGTCTTCTTCCAATTGATAATAATTGGAAATGAAAATTGAAAGAGCATGATAATGTAGGCCACAACAACGGAGATGAAGTAGGGACCGTTCAATGCGAAATTCTTCACAAGGTCATTGCTGAACCAATCGCTTACAAACGTCTGATAAATGGCTTCACCAGACAACCATTGCCAACTGGTAATTTTGTACAACGAAGTGTAGAAATAAATGAGTCCAACTTGAATACTCGCCGCAAGCAAACTCAATCGAGATAAAAACGCCCAAAAGGGTTTTGCGCTTTTCGATGAATAGGGAATGCAGTAGAACATCAGCAGCATCATATACACATATCCCGCATTCATGGCGTTTATTCCAGCATAGTAAATCCACAAGGCTGAAAGCCACGCGGCAGCGCGGAAGAAGAAGACTCCTCTGAAATGAAAGATGGAGAAAAAGGAAACCACCAAATGCACAATGAACACCGGCTTGAACCATTTCAAATTATAAATTAACGCATAAACCAAGTTGTTCAATCGCGTATCGTCGGCACCATAACGAATGCACACGCTGTCTTCCCCCCAAATTAACCACACGGAATGCCAGTTCCAAAAGGCGAAGAACACAAACCACGCGTAAACTAAACTCACGAATGTGCGCTCGTTCCAAGTAGACGAATAGGGGACAAACAACCCTTCAACATATTTATCTATCCGCGCTTTCATTTGTCAATTTCAACCAAAACCTTACTGAATTCAAACACATCGTTCTTCTGCTCGCCGTTCAACGGATGAAAATG
>JBDLUS010000103.1:0-19056 GCA_039805165.1 Bacteroidota bacterium
AATGGCTGTAACAAATTCGTTTTGTGCATTTGGAATTTCTTGAACGTCACTGGTGCCTCGTTGGAAGTCTGAAACCCAATAATAGAGGCGAATATCAGCGGCAGATTTACCAAGTAGGTCACGCTGACGTTCGAATACAGCGCTGAGTTGTTTGGTCTCAGGACTAAAGGAAATGCTTTGAATGGTTTGTAAAGCTTCGTCTTTCGATAAAAGGCGTTGATCAGTTCCTTTGAAATTATTTGAAATAATCTGAAAGCGATCGTTGTTCGAAAAGGAACTTACAATGGCACTTGCTTTTTGTTTGGAAGATTCAAGGAACGAAACTCCGTCTGATTGTCCTTGCATACTCAGACTATTGTCTACGTATACACTCACAGCGCGCGCGCCATTCATTTTTTCGCTCAAGGCAGTTGGAAAGAAAGGTTGAGCAAAGGCGAATATTACTGAAGCAAATACTAGCAATCTGCATAACAAAATGAGCAGGTGACGTAATTTAGAAGATTTGGTGGTTTCCGATTTCACTTCTTTGAGGAAGGAAACATTTGAAAAGGCAATTTTCTTATACCTACGGAAATTAAAGAGGTGAATAAGAACCGGAACGGCTAGTGCAGTAAGGGCCCAAAGTATTTCGGGGTGTACGAATCGCATTTCGAAGCTCAAAGATAGCGCATACATTTCGTATTTTCGTCAAATGGAAAAGAAACACCCCGAGTCATGGATGATGAGCCACGGATACAATCCGAAATGGAGCGAAGGATCGGTTAAGACACCTATCTTTCAAACTTCAACATTCGTATTCAATACAGCCGCTGAAGGCAAGCGTTTTTTTGCGCTAGCCTACGGTAAGGATACCATGGACGAAGGCGAACAGCTCGGCCTTATTTACAGTAGATTGAACAATCCGAATCTTCAAATTTTAGAAGAACGTTTAGCATTGTGGGAAGGCGCCGACGAGGCAGCGACATTCGAAAGTGGTATGAGTGCCATTGCAACAACCATGTTGGCGTATTTGCGTCCAGGCGATATTTTAGTTTGCAGCCACCCAACGTATGGAGGGACTCACCATTTCATTCATCAAGTGTTGATTGATTTCGGAATACAATGGGAATCTTTTGGACCGAACGATTCGTTAGATGAATTGTACGATCGTCTTCATGCAGAAAATAAGTTAGGTCGTGTGAAAATGGTTTTCACAGAGACACCTGCAAACCCAACAAACCATTTGTTCGATTTAAAGGCCATTCAAGAATTTAGAAATAAGATTGAAGCCACTTCAGGGAACAAGGTTTTATACGCGGTAGACAACACATACATGGGCCCAATCTGGCAGAAGCCAATGGAGTGGGGTGCAGATGTTGTGTGTTACAGCGCAACGAAGTATTTGAGCGGACATAGTGACTTAATTGCTGGTGTAACGGTTGGAAAACAAGAGCATATTACAGCAATTAAAACCTTGCGTACGTTTTTAGGAAACATGATTGCACCTTACACGGCTTGGTTGCTCACTCGAAGCATAGAGACCTTGAAGATTCGTATGGATCAACAAACGAAGAATGCAGTAGACGTTGTAGCGTTCTTGTTGAATCATCCGAAAGTTGAACAAGTGTTTTTTCCAGGGCTTCCAACAAATTCACCTCAGCAAATTGCTATTTACAAAGAGCAATGCAAAGCTCCAGGTGCAATGATTGGTTTCACAGTTCGCGGTGGTGAAGAAGAGGCTTTTCATGTCTTAGACAGCTGCAAGCTTATTAAGTTGGCGGTGAGTTTAGGAAGTAACGAAAGCTTGGCGCAGCATCCGTTTTCTATGACACATGCAGATGTTCCAGATGAAGATAAAATTGGAATGGGCATAACAGAAGGGATGATTCGTTTAAGTGTTGGAATCGAAAATTCTGAAGATATTATTGCAGACTTGGCTCAGGCCCTGAGCTAATTTGATTTATGTTGAAATGAAAAACGCCCGCATTCGCGGGCGTTTTTGTTCGTCTATCTTTCGAGATTATCTCGCGATACCTACAGCACGTTTTTCACGGATAACCGTTACACGCACTTGGCCAGGATAAGTCATTTCTGTTTCAATACGAGAAGCCAATGAGATAGCCAATGCATCTGCCTGATCATCTGTTACGCGATCAGCTTCAACCATTACACGCAACTCACGACCCGCTTGAATAGCGAATGATTTAGATACGCCTGGATATTCCAAAGCAAGGTTCTCTAAATCGCGCAAACGCTGAATGTAGGCTTCAACAACTTCACGTCGAGCACCAGGACGAGCGCCTGAGATAGCATCGCAAACTTGAATGATTGGCGCGAGTAAGGTTTTCATTTCAACCTCGTCGTGGTGAGCGCCAATAGCGTTACACACGTCTGGTTTTTCACCATACTTCTCTGCCAACTTCATACCCAACACTGCGTGTGGCAATTCGCTCTCATCGTCTGGAACTTTTCCAATATCGTGAAGCAATCCTGCTCTGCGCGCGGCTTTCGGATTCAATCCTAATTCGCTTGCCATAGTAGCACAAAGGTTGGCTACTTCGCGGCTGTGTTGCAATAAGTTTTGTCCGTAAGATGAACGGTATTTCATACGTCCCACCATGCGAACCAATTCGCTATGAAGACCGTGAATGCCCATTTCAATACACGTACGCTTTCCAACTTCAACAATCTCTTCTTCAATGTTCTTGCGAACTTTCGCAACAACCTCTTCAATACGTGCCGGGTGAATACGTCCGTCTGTTACCAATTGGTGAAGAGAAAGACGAGCAATCTCTCTGCGAACTGGGTCGAAACAAGAAAGAACAATCGCTTCTGGAGTATCGTCTACAATAATTTCAACTCCGGTTGCCGCTTCCAGTGCGCGAATGTTACGTCCTTCGCGACCAATGATGCGACCTTTGATTTCATCGTTTTCAATATTGAAAACCGAAACGCTATTCTCAACAGCATGCTCAACGGCAGTGCGCTGAATGGTTTGAATAACAATCTTCTTCGCTTCTTGATTCGCCTTCAATTTCGCTTCGTCAACGATACCTTGAATTTGTGAAGCACATGCATTACGTGCGTCTTCTTTCAACATTTCCATTAACTGAGCCTTTGCAGCGTCAGCAGAAAGTTTAGAAAGATCTTCCAATTGAGCAATGATTTTCTGTTGTGATTTTTCTAAATCAGCTGACTTCTTTTCATTCAATTCAATCAACTTCGTCGCATTTTCTTTTTGAGCATCGGCCTCTTTTTCTTTGCGCTTCAGTTGTTCTTGTTGTTGTGAAATTTCGCGTTCGCGATTTTTAATGCGGTCTTCCGCTTGTTTCACCTTGTTGTTTTTTTCGCCAACCTCACGGTCATGTTGCGACTTCAATTCCAAAAATTTCTCTTTGGCTTGAAGAATTTTTTTCTCTTTAAGGGTTTCTCCTTCTTTCTTCGCTTCTTCAATGATGCCGTCTTTTTTAGACTTTAACGCACCGTTTAAAACGAAATAGGTAAGAAGAGCACCACTGATTACTCCGGTAATTGAGCAAACAATAATCAATACACTGCCATCCATACGACAAAAAGTATTAGTGTTCCACATGCGGACGTTCGGGTCCGTTTCCTAAAGCAGAGGGGGAGAGTATAGTGGACTAGTTCGCCAGATAACCGCTTACGAGGTTCTCTAATGCTGAGAATTGCTCGGTATAATCGGGTGCGGCAGCTTCTTTTTCAATCACAACTTCTTTCTCAACAATGACTTCCTTTTCCACCACCACCTCAACGGTTTTCTCTATAACCTGAGCTGGGGTGTTGTTTAGTTTAGTTATGATTTGTAAAGCCGCCATGGCTAGTAAATCTCCTCTGTCTTTTACCGAATAGTTTTTCTGAAACATAGAAACGGCCTCTTCCAATTGCGCCTCTGACTTACGGATCGCAGCTTCTTCTGAAGCCTTCACCGATAGAGGGTAATTTTTACCAGCAATGGATATTTGTAAGGTTACTTCGCTCATTGTTCCACTATTTGTTTAATAGTAAAAGACATTCATCTATCTCTTTTACCAAAGCGTTGATTCTCTGCTTAGTTGAATGAACATGATCTATCTGTGTTTCATTCCTCAACGATTGGTTTGCTTCTAACTCTTCTATTTTAACATTTAAGTCTTCAATCTGATCTTGAAGTCCTTTGTTGATTTTGTATACCGAAGCCAATTCTTCGTTCACCTTAGCCAATGCGTTTACAGCATTGCGCTTGGCTTCACCCAATTCGTGAATTTTTGCCGTAAGTGTTTCAAAGTGTTGAGCCGATTCCATAAATACGTATAGCTTTTGTTGAAGCATTACAAAGTTAGTCAAAAACAGACCAAGGACCTTCGCTTTTTTTCCTCAATGGCTGTGAATAAAATAACCTTCGTAAATCGCATCGAAGGCTTTTTCTGTGCACTTTGCAGCATGGTTTTCAGCAATTTGAATTCGAGTCGATTTTTGATTCTCCTTTTTTTGCTTTCTGCGACTTTTGCACAGGGACAAAAATGGACATGCAGTTCGCCTTTAGACATACCCTTGGAGCTCGCAGGTTCCTTCGCTGAAATTCGCTCGAATCACTTCCATTCGGGAATGGATTTAAGAACCGAACAGCGTGAAGGTTTGCCGGTTTATTGTGCAGGAGACGGGTACGTTTCCAGAATAAAAATTTCACCTTTCGGTTACGGTAAGGCCATCTATGTGACCCATCCGGAAGGTTACGTTACGGTCTACGCGCATCTTCAAAAGTTCAATCAAGAAATTGATTCCTTGCTTCGACTTCAACATAAATCAAGGGAATCTTACGAAGTCGATTGGTATTTGAAGGAGGGACAGATTAATTTGAAGCGAGGTCAACACATTGCTTGGAGCGGTAATTCGGGTGGAAGTGGTGGTCCACATTTGCACTTCGAAGTGCGCGACAGCCGAACCGAACAATGCCTTGATCCAATGCGCTTCGGATTGCCAGTTCGCGATACGTTGGCTCCTGTCTTCGAATCGTTCAGCGCTTGGAGCGGTTTTGAAGCGAGTGAGATTCAAACGAATCAACTTCCGTCAATCGGACATTTTGTAACGGGAAGAGGAGCGTCGGATACCTTGCCGCTGGATATAGAGCCCGGAAAATTAGAGCTGGCCGTTTCCATTGTTGATCGGTATCTCAGTGGAAGTGGTGATTGCGGAGTGAAGTCTTTAAAGGTTTTCGTAGACGGAAATTTATTTTACCGAATGGAGATTCGGTCGGTGAATTTCAATTCAACTAAAGCAATAAACGGATTTGTTCCGTTGGGAATTTATAAGTCGAAGTCTGGACAATGGTATCGCTGTTCCGTTCCGAAGCAAACGCCGTTGAAGGAAGAGGTGAGTATGCTCTCTGTTCCTGTTGAAATTCGAGATTCACTCATTCATAGCATCCGTTTTGAAACAGAAGACTGGAAGGGGAATGTGGCAACGGCTGTTGGATTTGTTCAAGCCAATTTGCCCAATCCACCAAAGCATGCGAATTCGATTTCATTGAAGGCGGGTGAAGAAAAAATAATTGCAACGCGTTCGGGAAAAATTACGGTTCAAAGAGAATCGCTGTTCGATGACACGGAGTTACTTTTGTTTGAACCTGTTTTCGATTCGCTCATGCCCCCGGTTGTGGAAATAGGTCACGAAGGAATTGCTTTGTTTTCCCCGGTGAAGATTCAATTCAATTTGAATGAAATGACACCCGAGCAAAGGAGAAAAGTTGTAGTTCTTCATGGAAATAATTCGAAAAGAAAATCCATTGGTGGAAGTGTTGAAGGAAATGCGATTGTGGCGACGTCTTCTTCCTTGGGGTATTTCACCTATGCTTCGGATTGGGACGCTCCTGTTATTGAATTTGTTGAACAGATTTTCCCTGAATCAAATTTAGTTGGAAGTGTGAAGTTTCGAGTGAACGATGCGTTGAGCGGAATTGAAAGCATTCGTCCGGAATTGGATGGTGCATGGGTGTACTACGAATACGATGCGAAGAATAATTTGGTAATGGTGGAATTGCCACTGAGTTTAGCCGATGAGCTATCGCATGAATTTTCACTGAAGGTGAAAGATAAATGTGGAAATGAAACGGTCTATAAAAAGACGTTCAATTAAAACATGCTTTTCGGAAGATCAAGCCATTCTAGGGCAGAGCCGTGCATGATGTTTTCTAAGTCAGATTGTTCCAACTGCATTTCTTCAATGAATTGACCAATGTGCAAATCGCCAAGCGGAAATGGGTAGTCTGTTCCTAATGCAATTTTTTTGGTAGACTGTTTCGTCATAATGTAACGAAGCAAATCTGCATCATGGGTTGCACTGTCAATCCAAAACTTGTTCAAGTAATGACTTGGCGGAACATTATTGTCGAGCGCAACTAAATCGGGACGGCAGTTAAAGCCGTGTTCAATTCTTCCGAGTGTTGGAATGAATGATCCTCCTGCATGCGCAAACAAAAAACGAAGCTTCGGAAATTTTTCAATCACACCCGAAAAAATAAGAGAGCAAATAGCGCGTGTGGTTTCGGCAGGCATGCCCACTAACCAAGGAAGCCAATATTTCTTCATGTCGTTTTCGCCCATCATTTCCCACGGATGAACCATAACGCACATGCTCAAGTCTTCACAAGCCTTCCAAAGAGGAAGAAATTCTTCATCACTAAGATTAACGCCATTGATATTCGATCCGATCTGTATTCCACGAAATCCAATTTTCTTGGCGCGTTCCAATTCAGCAATAGCCATTGGAATATCGTTCATGGGAAGCGTAGCCAATCCAACATAGTTTTTCGGATGCTCTTCAACAATCATTGCAATGTGATCGTTTAGGAATTCGGAAACTTTTAGTGTGTGTTCTGGTTTTGCCCAATACGAAAACAAAACAGGAATGGTGCACACCACTTGAACTTGCGTGTTGTATTTCGCGTACTCATCGATGCGTAACACTGGATCCCAACAATTCGATTCAATCTCGCGAAAGAACTGATCGCCTTGCATCATGCGCGCAAAGCCAGCTCTGTGATGGTCGAGGTGAATGAATTTTCCATAGCCAAACTCCTTACTCCAGTTGGGTAAGTGGTCGGGCATAATGTGGGTATGTGTATCTATTTTTAGCACGGCGATTTTTCGTGTGGCGAAGTTAACGAATCTTTTACTCCTTTTTTACTTTGCGCAAATCGAGCATGTTTACCGGATTCGTTGGGAAATTTTTAATGTTTGAACGAATGAAGTGCATGACCTGGTCGTAGTACAAAGGGATGATTGGAGTTTCTGAATGAATAATCTCTTCGAGTTGTTTGCTATAGACAAGTGTGCTGTCGGCTGAGTTGGTTTTGCCCATCTTCGAATAGATGTTGTCATAAGCCTCGTTACTGAAGTGGGTGTAGTTAGGGCCGTTCGGCGCAAAGCGTGGAGTGGTGAAAACGGAGTAGAAGTTTTCCGGATGTGCGTAATCGGCTAACCAGCTTTTTCTAAAAACAGAAAGCTGACATTTTGAAGCTTGATCACGAAACGCTGCTCCTTGTAATTGTTGAATCTCGCATGGAATGCCGAGTTGTTGCCATTCGTGTTGAATGTATTCCATGAGGTCTGCGTAATCACTGGTCGTACTCAGCACAATTGTAGGAAGATTTTTTCCATTCGGGAATCCAGCTTCAGCAAGCAAATCCAACGCTTGTTTTT
Source organism: Bacteroidota bacterium (assembly GCA_039805165.1). Taxonomy (GTDB): domain Bacteria; phylum Bacteroidota; class Bacteroidia; order Flavobacteriales_D; family Sanyastnellaceae; genus CAIZGX01. The sequence goes on from JBDLUS010000103.1 coordinate 7,677, forward strand.
TGTTGAAAGAAATGAGTTGTTCAGTGTTGAGGTCTTTCGCTGCTGCCGGAGAACAGAATCCAAAGTCTGCCGGAATAACCGTGTTGTTTCGCAAGTGCTTCACCATATCTTTTTTATTTATGGAAAGGTGAAGGGCCATTCTTACGCGTGGATCAAGTAAAGCTTTGTTCGCTTGCAGGGACGGGTCTACTACGAATCCGAGATAGTCTGTTTTTATGAAAGGCGTTTTTTGTAAGTACAGTTGAGAACTGTATGCGCTAGACAAATTTCCATTCGGATCAAGCAATTCATCTTTGAACGCATTGTGAATTCCACTCATAAAGTCGTACTTGCCTTGAAGCAAGCCTTGGTATTCAGCAGACATGTCTTTCACGAAATCAATTTTCACAGCGTCTAAATACGGAAGTGAATTTCCCGATTCATCTTTCAAATAATAATTCGGGTTTTTGTGAAATACAAGTGCAACATTTTCATACCAGAACGCGAACTGAAACGGACCGCATCCGACAGGATGATTGCGGAAATCGGTTCCATACATTTCAACGGCTTCGTGCGGGACAATGTTGGCATATTGCGTCGTTAGCAATCCGAGGAAGGGAGCAAACGGTTCTTTAAGTTGAATAATGAATGTAGAATCGTTCGGCGCTGAGAAGCCTTTGTCAGCGACTTTTTCGAAAATCCATTTACCTGGAGAAGCAACGGCGTTGTCTAGAATTCGATTGAAGGAATAAACCACATCTGACGCAACCACTTTTCTTCTTTGTTCTGAAAGGAAGCAGGAGTTGTTGTGGAAGTAAACGTTACTCTTCAGAATAAAAGTATAGGTAAGAAGGTCCTCAGAAGTAGCAAACGATTTAGCAACGGAAGGAACAACCTGAAGCGAATCATTCAATTCAACCAATCCGTCGAAGAGTTGATTTGTGGCCCACATAATTTCAAGGTCTCGTGCAAATGCGGGATCAAGCGAGGTAATGCCGTTGCTTTCGTTGTAACAGAATACATTTTTGTTGTCACTTCGCTTTGTTCCGCAAGAGACAAACACAAAGAGAATGAGGATACTTCCGAAAAATATGTTTCCGTTAAATTTCATTCAAACAAAAATAGAGTAGGTGGAAGTAGAATTGTTCTGTTCTACTTTTGAGTTATGAAAAAAATTCTCGCTTTATTAAGTATCGCAATCCTAGTTTCTTGCAAACAAGAAAAGTTAAGTGTTCAAATTCCTGCTTCCGAGAATAAGAAGGTGTCATTCGATGTTATGAGTTACAACGTAGAGAATTTGTTCGACACCATAGATGATCCTAATAAAGCGGATGAAGACTTTACGCCTTCAGGAAAATTACAATGGAATACCGCGAAGTATTTCGAGCATTTGAATCATACCGTGGACGCAATCACAAATAAAGGAACAAACTTTCCGGCGGTCGTTGGATTAATTGAAGTAGAAAACGGAAGTGTGTTGAAGGATTTAATAAGCACATCTTACCTGAAGGATAAGGGATACAATTTTGTGTGGTTCGAAGGACCAGATGAACGCGGCATTGATGTGGCCATGCTTTATGATATGAATAGAGTTTCACTTCTTCAGGCTGGAAACATACGTGTTGTGTTGGAAAGTGTTACAGATCCTAATACGAGAGATATATTAAAGGTGGAAGTTGAAATAGGTGGAGAACGGTTTAAATTATTCGTCAATCACTGGCCTTCGCGCAGGGGTGGGCAAGATGAATCGGAGATGCATAGAATAAAAGCGGCAAGTGTATTGCGAAAAGAAGTCGATCAGATTCTTTCAGAGGATCCGAAAGCAAATATTATATGCATGGGCGACTTCAACGATTTTCCATCGAATAAAAGTGTTCACGATGTTTTACAAGCGGGTGTGTCGAATGAACATTCGGTATTGTTCAACATGATGTCTGATTTCGAAGCGTTGAAGAAGGGTACGCATTTTTACAAAGGAGAGTGGAGTCCATTAGATCAGTTTGTTGTGAGTTATGGAATGTTCGATAACAAGTGTATTTCTGCGAATTCTTTTGAAGTGGTTTCTAACGACTTCATCATGTATACCTCGAAAGATGGAGTTAAATCTCCAGCGCGAGTTTATGTGGGTGATTCTTACAAAGGCGGCTACAGTGATCACCTTCCTATTCTTATGCATGTGAATTAACTCGAGAGAAAAATATAGAGCAATAAAAAAGCCGTCTCGCAAGAAACGGCTTTTTTAATTTTCTGAAGTAGAATATTATTTCTTCTTCGCAGCTTTCTTAGGAGCAGCAGCTTTCTTAGCAACAGCTTTCTTAGGAGCGGCAGCTTTTTTAGCAACAGCTTTCTTAGGAGCAGCAGCCTTTTTAGCAACGGCTTTCTTAGGAGCAGCAGCTTTTTTAGCAACGGCTTTCTTAGGAGCAGCAGCTTTTTTAGGAGCAGCAGCTTTCTTAGGAGCAGCAGCTTTTTTAGGAGCGGCAGCTTTCTTAGGAGCAGCAGCTTTTTTAGCAGCAGCTTTCTTAGGAGCAGCAGCTTTTTTAGCGGCCTTTGGCGCGCTAGCTTTGGTTTTGGTTTTCATAAAATAAACGGTTGATTATTTTCTTTTCAAAGCGTTCACTCATCGTTATAAGTGAACTTAAAAATACACTGGATACACTTTCACTTTTCCGTCGCTTGTTATCCCAATTGTTGGACTTGGAATTTTGATAAAGTTAATTACGCTTGCAATTTTCTTCATCCATTTTCTTCGCCATTCAATTCTATTCAAATCTGCATCAAAAGAAAAAAAGAATTCACGTGTCGCTTGAAAATTATTAACACTATTAATGTTATTATCTGCGAATACATTTTCATCAATACTATAACCGAATGAAACACATAACCATCTTGTGAAGCGCTTGGTATTCGTGCGATTCAGAGATAGTGGTGCAGAGAGCCAATACGTTTGTCCGTTGTAATCTTTCAAAAGGCGTTGTTGAAAATTACGACCAAATGTTTCAGGACGAAGATTTGCAAACTCACTTTTCTGATAAGAAAATTTCATTGAGATGAATTGTTGTTGAAGAAAATATTCTTGCGAAGCGAATAAAAAAAATCCGAAAGTATTTGCAATCATATCCGTATTTGAAAATCCCCATTGAGCAGATTTTCCATCTAAAATTTCAACTCCTGTTAAGTATAAAAGTCCGCTTGCTCCGCCGAGAAAAATATTTCTGTTCCGGTTTGAATCGCTTGTTTGAAGGGTGTTGTAGAAGTTTCTTCCGATTTGATAAGATGTGAAAGCATGCCCGAACTTATCCATCTGCATCCATTCTTTCGAATCATTGAAGAAATGAAAATTGCTTTGCGGATAATCTTTGTACCACAATTCATTCAATCCAATGAAAGATGCTGATGATACTCCTAGTGTTAGAGATGAAATTAAAGTGTTTTGTTTTTTTTGTTTCGAAAGTGCTACAGCGAGTGTGTCATTTTCATTTGCGAAAGCATGAGTTGAAAAAAGAAAAAATATAAAAAGAACAAAATTTTTTTTCATCGTTGAATATCGAGTGAGTCTAGATATTGCTGATAGGTTCTAGCGTATTCTTTATGCTCTGCGTATGTCACCGCGAAGTTGTGTTTGCCTGTTCCTCCGGGCTGTGCACACATGAAGATGTAGTTGTGAGTTGAAGCATTTAATACGGCGTTGATGTATGATTTTTCTACGATGTGTATTGTTGCTGGAGGAAGACCTTTATAAAGATACGTGTTGTAAGGAGAGTCAAATTTCAAATCATCATGTCTAACGCGTTGTCTTTTTTCTTTTGTGTTAATTCCAAATAAAACAGTTGGATCCGATTGAAGAAGCATTTCTTGATTTAGACGGTTTAAATACAAACCTGCAATTTCTGAAGCCTCATCTTCGTTTGCTGTTTCTCCTCGCACAATGGATGCAAGAACATATACTTCGTGTTCAGTCAATCCTATACGCGATGCCAATGTGTCTTGTTCATTGGTCCAGAATTCATCATAGAGCGTATTGAGTCGTGAAAAGAAATTCTCCGGTGAACTTGTCCAATACATTTCATAGGTGTCACCCAATAATCTTTCTAGGACGCGTTGTTGGCGAATCTCAAGTGGTAATTCGTTCGTGTTGGGTGCGAGTAAATCTAAATTCTTGTTGACGTAACTCATGAACTTGGCACTGTCTTGTTCGAATTTTTTACCAAATCGTTGAGCGAGTTTATAGATTGTCTTTACGTTGTCAATGCGAATCGATACAGCATCTTGATTTCCTGAGAGTAACTTATTGAAAATTGCCCGAGCAGATAAATTTCCACTGAGGGTGTATTTGCCTGGCGGGAATTTATCTACTGATTTGAATAATGAGGTGACTTTCCATTTGTAATAAACTATGCTTGGTGTTTGCGTATCTCTGAATAAGGAGTCGAGAATGGCCTGTTCAACAGAGGCTCCAGTATTGTTTGAAGGAATAAAAATAGAGAACTCTTTTCCTTTTGAGTTCAATGGTGAAAGTGCCAAAACATATGTTAGGATTGCAAAGGCAATAAATAAAGATGCAACAATGACTCCCGCTGCTACTTTTTTATTTTGCATTAAGTAGTTTTTCATATCTATTAACTATTCGGTTAAGGCACATTTGTTCTCTTTGAAATTCAAATCCGGATTTTTCAAAAAGTTGAATGCTTGGTATGTTGTCTTTATCTATTAAAGCAAAAACTTTTGCTATGTGTTTGTCAAATGTAAGTTTTTTAATTAATAGGCGAATAGCCTCTTTGCCAAATCCTTTTTGATGATCGGTTCTGTTAGGAATAAGAATACCGATGCCTATCGATTTGTCATTTTCGTTGAAATTAAATGCGTCTAATATTCCAATTGCAATATTCTCTTTTGATTTCCGAATGAGCCAACGTTGTTGTTTGTGAAGTGGGTATAGTCGCGAAGGAAAAAAACAATCGGTAATTTCTTCCATGGTATATGGACCAGGGTGCTCATTAATGTGCCAATACTCCTCTAAATTTTCAACCCAATGTATATATGGAAGATCTTCTCTTGTGATTTCTGAAATGTGTATTTTCACCATATAGTCTTATTCCCTTCAAAAATAAGGGAAATGCCTTTGAGATAATGAAAGACCTTCGTTTCTTTGTTCTATGATGAAAACGAGAACTTTATTTTTACTTGCTTTTGTTGTGGCCTTATTAAGTAGCTGCAGCATCAATAAGAATATTATGTTTCAAACAGACACGGAGTATGAGTTTAAAAAACCAGATCTAGATTCTACAAACAGAGAATATAAACTAGCTCCATTCGATTACATCACAATAAACTTGTTTACGGGTGATGGTGCAATGATTTTGGAATACACCACCAGTGGAATAGAACGTCAGCCGAACTACGGTGGATTCGATCTTTACTATATACTCGATAAGAATGGTGAAGTAGATCTTCCTGTTTTAGGAAAGATAAAGTTGTCTGGACTTTCAATTCCGGAAGCACAACAATTTTTAGAGTTGAAATTCATCAACTACAACGATCCATTTTGTTTAGTTCGTGTTCTAAACAGACGCGTAATGGTCTTTTCAGGAGAGGGAAGCCTCGGAACAGTTGTGCCATTGGCCAATCAGAATATTTCAGTTTTAGAAGCAATTGCTTTAGCCGGAGGAATTCGTGAAAGAGGGAACGCTTCAAAAGTGAAAATCATAAGAGGTAAGAATGGGGTTAATGAAGTATACCGATTGAATCTTTCAACAATAGAAGGGGTTGAGAGTGCAAAGATGATTGTGCAAGCGGGAGACATTATTTATGTAGAGCCGGTTCCACAAATCACAAACGAATTTGTGAAGGATATCGCGCCACTTGTTAGTTTGGTTTCTTCAACGTTAATATTATTCTTGGTTGTAACGAATTAAACGATGCGAATAGAGAAGACCGAATTTCGAGACTTGCTTGTTGTTCATTTACCGGTGTTTGGTGATGAACGAGGTAGGTTTCAAGAGACTTTTAAGGAAGCTCAATTCAGAATAGAAACTGGATTCAATATAACATTTGTTCAAGACAATGAAAGCCTTTCCTCGAAGGGGGTTTTACGCGGTTTGCACGCTCAAAAATCGCCTAAATCACAAGCCAAATTGTTACGTGTTGTAAGAGGAAGTATTTTAGATATGGTGGTAGATCTGCGCAGAACCGAACCAACATTCGGTAAGAGTTTCCAAATTGAATTAAAGGCGGGCGACGGAAAATCTTTGTTTATTCCTGAAGGATTTGCACACGGTTTTTACTGTCGCGAAGATGAAACCATTGTTCAATACAAATGCACGAATTACTACGATAAAAATTCGGAAATCTGTCTGAACGCTTTCGATACTTCAGTGAATATTCATTGGCCGGAAGGAGAAAAGTTGCTTTCAGAAAAAGATCAGGAAGGACAATCCTTGGAAGAATTGAGCGATCTGTTTTTCTAGTTGTTCGGTTTTATACTAAAGGCAACGCTGGTCAATCGCTGAGTGCCACTTCCTTCAATACTTTCGTGCAAGATGTTTTTCGCTGCTGCGTCACGTTCAAAAACTTCTCTCATATTTCTCACCCGTCCATATGGAACTCCAGATTCTTGAGCTTCGATTTCAAAGTTTGAACAACTTATTTGATCAAATGCCTTTTGAAGCATTTCCTTTAACACTATTCGGTGTTTTACGCGTTCCGTGTTGGATGAGAAGCGAATATCTGAAGACGCGTTGGAGTCATTAAGAATTAAGCAGAGCTTTTTAAATTGTGCATCGCTGCCAATGGCCAGCACAACCCATTTCTCATCCTGTGTTTGGAAGAGCTCTCCGTAAGGAGCAATATTCGGATGCAGCGAACCTAAGCGCTGAGGAATGTTACCTGTCATGAGAAAATAGCTTGCTTGATTCGCCAAAGAGGCGAGGGCGGCTTTCTCAAGCGATACTTCAACACAAGATCCTTTGCCTGTTTTTGCTTTTTGAATAAGTGCGCAAAGTATTCCTTCCTTCAAGTGGTGTGCAGCCAAGACGTCGATTAGTGCTACAGGCATTTTTGTTGGAGGTCCATCCGAACTTCCATTCATAAACATGAATCCAGTTTCCGCTTGAAGAACAACATCGTAGGCAACACGATCTTTTTCAAATTCGAATCCGCGAATAACACCTTGAATTAAACGAGGGAATTTTTGCGAGAGTAGTTCAGCATTCAATTGAAATTTCGTGGCGTCTCTTCCTTTGAAATTTGAAAGTACAATATCAGCTTTTTCCAATTCCGAATGAATCAGAGCGATGTCTTTTTCATTGGTTAAATCTACAAAGCGAATTTCCTTTTTGTAATTGATGGAGGAATAGTAGGAACTGATTTTATCTTTCGATTCTGACGGTGTGTGCCAAGTGCGGGTAACATCGCCATTCGTTTTGGCGTTTTCGAATTTTATTACTTGAGCGCCAAGTTCAGCGAAGAAGGTTCCTACCTGAGGTCCCGCCAAAACTGAAGAGCAGTCTACTACTTTAAGTCCTTCAAACAATTCCATGAAGTAAAGGTAAAGACTTTACTTTTTAAGTAAGGCTTCCTTGTATTTTTCAAGACATCGGTTTCTGGCGAAAGTATGTTCTACGATAGGCAACGAATAAGCAGAAGTGTTGAACTCAGGGATCCATTTTTTTATGTACTCGTTCTGTTTATCGAATTTTTCCATCTGTGATGTTGGATTGAAAATTCTGAAATACGGTGCTGCATCACATCCGCTTCCTGCGGCCCATTGCCAACCGCCAACGTTACTGGCTAAATCGAAATCCAATAATTTCTCCGCGAAGTAACGCTCTCCCCATCGCCAATCTATAAGTAAGTGTTTTGTTAGAAAACTCGCAACCACCATGCGCACTCGGTTATGCATGAATCCTGTTGCATTCAATTCGCGCATACCTGCATCTACAAGCGGATAGCCAGTCTTCCCTTCACACCACAACTTGAATTCTTCTTCGTTGTTGTTCCATTCTATGTAGTCATAGGCCGGCTTGAAAGCATTGGAAACGGTATTGGGAAAGTGATAGATTATCATTTGATAAAACTCTCGCCAGATTAATTCATTCAACCATTTCTCATTCGATGTTAGGGCGTAAAGCGTTAGGGCACGCGTGCTCACAGTTCCGAAACGAAGGTGCAAACTCATGCGCGTAGTTCCGGGAATTGCGGGGAAATCGCGATTCAGGTGATAGTTTTGAATTGCTTCAGTATTCAGTTCGATAGATGGAAATGGAATGCCCGATATCTCGAATCCAATTTGCTCCAGTGATGGTAAATCAAATGGTTCAGTTTGAAGAAAATTTGCTGAAAGTTCTTCAGATGGAAAGCCGATAATCGGATGAGCACTTAAACGTGCTTTCCATTTTCTGCTGTAAGGAGTGTAAACGGTGTATGGCAGTCCATCGTCTTTTAAGACTTCATTCGGTTCGAAAATTACCTGATCTTTCTTTCCGATAAACTGAATGCCCTTTTCCTTTAAGGTGTCATAAATACGCTTGTCTCTTTCGCGCGCATTTGGCTCGTAATCCCGGTTGGCATACAACGTTTGTACATCGTATTCGGAAGTTATTTTTTCGAAAACTTCTTCTGGATTACCATGATAAACGCGCAGACTACTTCCAACTGAAATTAATTTTTCGTGAATAGATGTCAGACTCGCGTGAATGAATTCGACACGTGCATCTTTCTTTGGAAGATGCTGAAGAATGGTTGTGTCGAATATAAAAATAGGGAGCACAGGCAACTCAGCAGAAAGTGCTGCGTGCAACGCATGGTTGTCAGTCAGTCGCAGATCTCTGCGAAACCAATGAATGTTAATTTTCTGCTTTTCCATAAACGTTGGTCAATGCTTCTTGTATAGTGTTGAATCTAAATTTAAATCCAGTCGATGTTATCTTAGAATTTGAAAGGCGTTGGCTCACCAAGACCAATTGAGCCATCTCACCGAAGATAAGTTTCAAAAAGAATGCTGGTGTTTTCGGAAGGAAAAATGGACGGTGAAGGACCTGTGCAAGTGTTTTCGAAAACTCTTGATTGGTAACTGGGTTGGTTGATGTCGCGTTGTAAACTCCCGAGGGAACATTATTCGAAATACAATAACTGAAGAGCTCAACCAAATCACGTTCGTGCACCCAACTCATGTATTGTTTTCCTTCTCCAACAGAAGAGCCAATACCCGCTTTGAAAATTGGAGTTAATTTTTTCAAGGCGCCATCGTTTGCACTTAGTACAACACCAATTCGCAAATGTATTTTTCGAATGGAAGAATCAAGAGTTGAACAGGCTTCTTCCCATTGCTGCGTTAAATCGGAGAGAAATCCGGTTCCTTTTTCTGCTGTTTCATCTTGCACTTCAGCTGAGTTCTTGTAATAGCCAGATGCACTGGCGCCAACGAAAACAGAAGGCTTCGAATTCATTTCATTCAATAGTTCGCACAAGAATTCTGTAGATGAAATGCGACTTGAAACCATGAGAGCTTTGTTCGCTGTCGTCCATTTATTGGCTACACTGAAACCTGCCAAGTGAATGACACCCTGAATATCAGGAAGTAGCGCTTTGTTTATTTCCTTGGTGGTTGGATTCCAGTATACGTGCTGAAAATGTTCGGAGATTACTCTTTCTTGATTTCTTTGTGTGGAAAGATTCGTTACCGAATGCCCCTCCTTCAACAACAGCTGAATCAATTGCTTTCCAATAAATCCAGTTCCTCCTGTGATTAATACGTTCATAGAGATTAAACACCTGAGCGGTGATTTAGTTCTCGTGTATTTTTTGAAGTTCTGCTAGTTCGAAATAGAGCCCCTTTTGACCAAGCAACTCTTCGTGAGTTCCGCTTTCAGCAAGCTGTCCTTGTTGCAAGACGAATATCTTGTCGGCATGATGCACACTGCTTATGCGGTGCGAAATGATAATATTGGTTTTCCCTCCACGAACCTCTTTCAATCCGCGCATAATTTTCTCGTCGGTCTGGGTGTCAACTGCTGAAAGACAATCATCGAGAAGTAAGATTTCTGGATTGGAAATAATAGCTCTGGCAATGGAGAGTCGCTGCTTTTGTCCGCCACTTAAGTTAATTCCTCGTTCACCTAAAAGTGTCTCGTACTTTTCTTCAAATCCAAGAATATTTTCATGTAAATCTGCAATCTGTGCTGCCTTTGTTACTTCTTCCAAAGAAGCGTTTGCATTTCCGAAACGAATGTTGTTTTCGATGGTGTCTGAAAATAAGAATACATCTTGAGGGACAATACCCATTAGATTTCGGTATTCGTTCGTTTCAAGATTGGCAATGTCAATTCCATTCACATCAATACTTCCAGAAGTTGGCATGTAGGCCTTCATTAACAATTGAACAATCGAAGATTTTCCCGATCCGGTATGACCAATGAATGCAATGGTCTCTCCTTTATGAATGCTTAAATTTAAATTGGAAAGGGCAACAATATTCGTCTCGGGATAAGTGAACGAAACATTTTTAAATTGAAGGTCATCAAAGTTTTTTACCACCTCATTACCACTTGGAATGGCCGAGTTTTGATTTAGGAAAGCCAAGATGCGTGTCATACTTGCTTCACCCTTCAACACTAAACTGGTCACCCATCCGACACTTGCAAAAGGCCAGGTGAGTAAGTTTACATAGAATATAAACTGAACAATTACGCCGTAAGTAATATTTCCAGCAGCTACTTCACGAGCCCCTATATACAAGGTGAGTAAGGTTGAAAGTCCAACCAGCATTCCAATAACCGGCATGAACAAAGCATCTGTCTTCACCAAATGCATTTGTAGTTTTTTGTAAGATTGACTTTGCTTGAAGAAATGCTTCACAAAGTGATCTTCCAATCCGAAACCTTTCAGTACACGAATACCGCTCATGCTTTCTTGCACCGTGGTAGAGAGTTCGCTTTGCTGACGCTGAACTCGTTCTGTTTTTTTATTAATCCTTCTGCTAACAAGGAAGATTCCAATCATCATGAATGGCAAGGGAAGCAGGGTGTAAAATGTGAGCTTCGGTGAAATTTTGTACATGATTCCGATGCACATGGCAAACAATACAATTAGGTTCAACGTGTACATAACGGCAGGACCGAGGTACATGCGAACACGTCCAACGTCTTCACTAATGCGATTCATTAAATCTCCTGTGCGATTTACCTTGTAGAAGGAAACGTCGAGTTTTTGGTAGTGTGCGTAAATGGAATTCTTAATATCGAATTCCATCCAGCGCGACATAACAATGAGAGTCTGTCTTTGAAAGAATAAGAACAGTCCTTTGATCAAATAGAAGAATAGATACAATCCTGCTATGAGCACAGAAATGTAGATTACCCAATCTGTAAAAGCATCATTGTTTCTTGCTTCAGGAATATCATTTGAA
>JBDLUS010000104.1:0-6119 GCA_039805165.1 Bacteroidota bacterium
CAACATTGAAAGTGATGCATGTCTTGAAATAGGTATTACTCCAAATAGAACAGACGCTCTTTCACATTCAGGTGTGGCGCGCGACTTCGCTGCTGCGTGGAACTTAGAAAACGAAAATAAGGTTGCGCTTTCAAGCACAACCGCACCGGCTATTTCCTTCCAACAAAAAAATTGGAAATTAGATCTTCACGAAAACACCGAGTGCTCGCGCTATGCGTTCGCGGTGATGAGTGGAATTGAAAATCAAGAGACGCCTACTTTCATTAAGGAAACCCTCGCTGTTATTGGCGTGAAGAGTGTAAACTTGTGTGTAGACGTGACCAACTTCGTTCAACACGAATTGGGACAGCCGCTACACGTGTTCAAGGCAAATGATTTTTCCAAGCAGACCATCACGGTTCGAAATGCAACTACCGACGAAGCGTTAGAAACCCTCGACGGTGTTTCGCGCAAACTCACCAACGAAGACGTGGTTATTTCTAACGAAAGCGAAGTGCTTTGCATGGGTGGTGTTATGGGTGGAAAAAATGCGGGTGTGAGCGCTGAAGATTCATTCGTTGTTTTTGAAAGTGCTTGCTTCAACGCGGTGCGTGTGCGTAAGAGCGCGAAGCGCAACCAGATACATTCCGATTCTTCGTTTCGCTTTGAAAGAGGCGTGGCTGTAGACGGAATTCCAAATGCGTTAGCACGTGCTTGGGAATTAATTCAAGCAGAAAATCCGAGCGCAGTGTTGGTTGAAGCACAAGATGTTTATCCGGTTGCTCTTCCGAAAACTGAAATTGAGGTCAAAGAAAGTTATTTGAAGTCGCTTTTAGGAATTGATATTCCAAGCGAAATTGTTGTTTCCATATTGAACGATTTACAGTTCGAAGTTTCAACGGTTGAAGGCGGTTGGAAGGTGTTTGTGCCCTACAACCGTGTGGAAGTAACGCGTCCAGCAGACGTGGCGGAAGAGGTGCTTCGCATCTATGGATACGACAAAGTTGAATTGCCTTCGCGCATGACGCTTTCGTTGAACACCAAAGGAAAATCGGAGAGCTTGCATTTCCGTTTGGCCGACTTACTTGTTGCAGAAGGGTACACTGAAATCATGAACATGTCGTTAACGAAAAGCAAGTACGCTGAAGCGTTCGATGCGGCGTTGGGTGTGAACAGTGTTTCGTTGTTGAATCCGTTGAGCAAAGATCTTTCGCACATGCGTAGCTCGTTGTTGTTTGGTGGAATGGAAAGCATTTCGTTGAATGAAAAACACAGAGCAACCGACCTTCGTTTGTTTGAAATTGGAAAGGAATACCGCAAGACGGAAAACGGATACAAAGAGAAGCGGAAATTAGCGTTGTGGTTGTGTGGAAAGGAAAGCGCAGAATCTTGGAACAACCCTTCGAATGCCTCGTCATTGGCGCAATTGCGAGCAGTGGTTGAAAATATTTTGAATGCCTTAGGCATTCAACAAGTCGATGTGATTTCAATTCAAGACTCTCCCATTTTCGCCTATGGAATGGAGTTGTCTGCACAGAAAAAATCGTTGGTGAAGTTGGGACGTGTGAGTCCAGAAATTCAAGAAGCAACAGACGTTGAGCAAGAAGTATTCTATGCTGAATTCGATTTCGACACGTTGGAAAAATTAAGAACGCAGCAGCGCAATGCCTTCCAGCCTTTGAATAAATTCCCTTGGGTGCGTCGCGATTTATCGTTGTTGTTGAACAAGGAAACCACATTCGAAAGCCTTCGTCAGTCTGCCCTCAAAAGCGAAAAGAAGTTATTGAAGGAAGTGAATTTGTTCGACGTTTACGAAGGCAAGAATCTTCCTGAAGGAAAGAAATCATACGCTTTGAAATTCATACTTCAAGACGCGCAGCAAACCTTAACCGATGAAGTTGTTGAGAAGAGTATGCAGCGCATTTTGCAAGGCTTGCAGACGGAGTGTTCGGCTGAGTTGAGGTAGGGGGTTTAGCGTATTTACTCGGTTTTCTATTAAAATATCGAGATGTTGTCACATTTGTTGTTCTTTATGGATAATGCATGTGTAGAGTCGACCTATTTTAATATTAACCTAGTTTATTAACCTTTTTTACGAGTGAATATGACAATTTTGAAAAATCTAAAATCAACATTTTTTATTTGTACCCTTCTTTTCGTTCTTGCAAGTTGCAATAAAGAGTCGAAGGATGAAACTATAACCGTCTTGCCATCAACTCAGTCTGTCCCCAAGATTGTTGGTGATTGGGAGGTGTACAAAATAGAGAATCAAAGTTTGCAATTAGACATGGTAGGTGGTCAGTTGATAAATACGATGGAATGGTTTGCATATACCAGTCCTACATACAGCGATATTCAATTGACATTTCTTAATGACAGTACTTTTGAAGAGCGCTATGCAGGTGTTTTAGTAGGCAATGGGTCGTGGGAGAATGTAGCTGGTATTGACAACCAATTTACTTTTATCTTTAATGGGACACCGTGGTCGGATTTTCAGGACACTTATACCCTTGAGATGTATTGCGACAGCACAATGTCAATTAAATATAGAGTTGCACCTCCAGCTGGAAACCACGAATTCCAGACGGCAGAGTGGTATGAAGAGATTTACTACAAGAGGCCAGGTTCAACTCCGTGCGAAGCTTCCATTGAATACAACGTTCAATAAAGTAATATTCTAAACATAAAAAAATGAAAATCTAACACGGAAGTGTTGGATTTTCTATATGTGTATGAACATTTCACAATCGTGTTTAAACGGATGTTTGCAAGGTGATCGTAATTCCCAAAAGGAGTTTTATGACACTGCGCTTCCCTATTTCAATGCGATTTGTCATCGTTACTTGAAGAACTCCTCTTTGCGCCAAGATGTTTTGCAAGATGCTTTTGTTTCCATTTTCAATAAAATTCATCAGTACAATCCAGAAAGAGGTGCCTTGCATTCTTGGGGAGCAAAAATTGTCATTAACCATTGTTTTAAGCAAAACCAGAAAGAGGGTCGCTTTATTGAATGGTCCATCCGAAAGCATGAGAAGGGCGCAGATCCTGAGGTGATGAAGGCTCTTGGAGAGGCGGATCTGGAGAGTTTCTTAAAGACCATGCCTGAGAAATATTACGATGTTTTTATGCTCTTTGTGGTTGAGGGCTTCAGCCACGAAGAGATTTCCGCTATAATTGGAATAAAAGAAGAAGTATGCAGAAAACGTTTATCTAGAGCGAGATTATGGCTGCAAGCGGAGTTGAAAAAAGCCGATAGTTTCTTTTGGGATATGAATTACAAAATTAGTTGACTATGGAAAATTTAGAGCAGCAAATTAAAAGTGCGATTGCAGAATCTAAATCAACACAGGGTGTAGATGCTGATTTGCTTTGGAGGAATATAGCGACCTCCTTGGATCGAAAACAAAAAACAAGAAGGAAAGCTATTGGTTATTGGATCTACGCTGTTTTTTTTATGATCATTGGTTTTTCGACATACCTCTTCAAGGAACATTTATATTCAAAAGAAGATTTTTCCGCAAAATCAACTGTTGTAACAGACTTAATCGGAAGTTGGAAAAATACTTTTGGAAATTCAGGCAATGAATTGGCTCAAGAAGGCTTAGCCAACGATCCTAAAAAAGCTGTTTATCTATCCGAAAAAAATAGTCAGTCAGACAACCCAAAGAAGCAGTCTCAATTACTCGTAAATTCTACATCAATTTTTAAAAGGAGTCAAGACCTTTCAGTTACCAGGGATGATTCAATAAGCATTCTAGGTTTAGCCGCTTGTTCTATACCAATTGATTTTCACATAATATCGCTGAATGAGAAGTTGTTGACGAGCTTTCAATTTAATGAAACCAATGAAAACTCAGAAAACAATTCTTTGGCTTGGCGTGGGTACATGGGACCGGCTTGGTTGGACAATAAATTTCGAGACCAAACAACTTCTCTAGCAGATGATTTGAATAAAGATTTAAGTGTTGAGACAGGTAATGTTTTCGGCGTTTCAACTCGAATAAATTTGGGTCGAAATTGGGCAACTTACTTTGGTATTGAATACTCAAACTTCAAAGACCGTTTCGATAAAGTAATTGTTTATGACACGTTGATTCTGATAAATCAAGAAGAGATTGTGGCTCAAAATATTAGAACCATTAGGCAACATAATAACGCCACTGTTATTTCTTTTCCAATTGTACTTGATGTGTTTAAAGATGTTAATCGAATGCGATTGGGATTGCAAATTGGTGGAAGTTACTCCGTAGTTATTAAACAAAATGGTCGCATGCTTAAAGACAACGCTACGGTGGTAAATTATTCGCAAAATGAAAAGCGATTTTACAACTTCTATAGTGCTCGTGTAACACCTTATATGGGTATTCAATTTTCTAAAAAAATATTATTAGAAACCTCTTTGCAAACTGGAATACAGCATCACAGAAAAAATAGTATTAATCAATTAGAGAGTTGGTCTTTATCCTTAATGCCCACTATTGGTTTGATATACAATTATTGAATAAATACTTTTGGTAGTATTAATTATGAAAGATTAAAGGGAGTAAAGTATTACAAGGCTTGCAGACAGAGTGTTCGGCGGAGTTGAGGTAGTCTAGTTAGTTCACCTTCCATTTCTTTACTAGTTCATAGTTAACACTACGTCCACCTTCTTGTGTTTGCTTTAGGATACCTTTTTCTACAAGATCTTTAATGTCGCGCAAGGCTGTGTCTGATGATGTTTTATTGATTTTCGCCCATTTCGAACTTTGCAATTTCCCTTCGAAATTGTTAAAAAGCATATTCAATGTTTTTCTTTGCCTTTCGTTAATGGAAGTCTTTTCGTGGTGTTTCCAGAATTCTGCTTTTTTAAGAATTTGCTGTGATGTCTTTTCAGTAGTGAGCATTGCGTTTTTAAGACAATGAAGAAACCAGTTCAGCCATTCAGTAATATCCTTAGAGCTGTGCTGAACTTTTTGCAAGACGGCGTAATACATTTTGCGCTCTTCTAATATTTGGCTCGACATGCTGTAAAATCTCTCTCCGCTGCCCTCTGCTCGCGCAAGGAGCATATCTGTTATGGCCCGAGCAATGCGACCATTTCCATCGTCGAACGGATGGATAATGATAAACCAAAAGTGTGCAATAGCAGCTTTCAGGACTGGATCAAGAGTGTTGTCTTTATTAAACCAGGTGATGAATTTCTTCATTTCTGCTTTTACGAACTTGGGCTTAATTGCTTCGTAATGCACTTTCTCTTTACCCATTGCTCCTGAAACAATTTGCATTTCACCCGTGCGATAACACCCAACTTCTATGGCATAAGGACCGCTGTATCCGGTTGGAAATAACGCTGCATGCCAGCCGAACAAACGCTTTTCTGTTAATGGTGAATTGAATTTTTGTGTCGCATCAAGCATCATCTCCACAATCCCTTCAATATGACGACTGCTTTTAACGAGACCTGCTGAATTAATTCCTAATCGTCTGGCAATGGATGAGCGAACTTGATCATAGTTGAGTAGTTCGCCTTCTATCTCCGATGATTTAACAACATCGAGTGTTAATGCGTTAAGCGTTGCATCTTCTTTTGCCGAGAATCCAAGAGCGTTCATCTGTCCGATGATTTTTCCTTGCCTCAATCGCACTTCTCCGAAGATGGAATTAATCTCCGACTCATGCCAAGTGAAATCAGTCCAATTTTTATTCTCGTAGATGTATTTTGCCATAGCTTCTCAGTTCACTGCGGCAAATATAGGAATTATTCACCGCATATTTGCGGCGAATAGATTTCGTAATCACCGCAAGAGGTTTGAAACGAATAGTATTGACGAGTGTAAAAAATCGAAGAATTTACTCTCGTTTCTGAAATAAGAGTAATATTTACCCTCGACGAAGGTGTTTAAAATGACGGCGGACAGAGTGTTCTGCTGTGTTGAGATAAAAGTGAATTTAGTCGGCTCGAAGAGTTAGAGCGTAGAAGGCCTTCCTTATTGGGATTGTGGAGTTAGCGGTGGCTTTTTAGTTTTCTGTAAAGGAAAATATTTAGAATTAAGCTTATTAAAAACACGAGATACTTTGCGATTTTAAAAATTATTTCTGTATTGAATTTAGTTTCATTGATAATTAAATTTGTTTTAGGCTGTAGGATTCCGTTCATG
>JBDLUS010000105.1:0-5369 GCA_039805165.1 Bacteroidota bacterium
TGTTACTTGCGCTCTTCCGTTTAAATGCAGTTGCGACCAATCGAAGGTGCTGTCTGCTTCTTGAAAGGCAATCTTTCCGCGTATGATCGATTGCGCAGAGACTTGTCCGTCACACACCGCTAGTGAATCCCAACCGAAAAATCCTTTCACGTCGTTTAGATTCGTTTCCGCATTCACCGACAAATTCAATACCGGATCATTCAAGTCGCGAATGCTTCCGTTGCAGCTCAGCGAGCCCGTTCCCAATACCGATTGGAAGTTCGAAATGGTCACACTATCCGTTCCTTCCTTCAACACATAATTTGCAGTTAATTGAATCGAATGCAAGTCAACGCCTGAATTAATTTCCACCAATTCGCCGTCTTTTACCGAGAAGTTTGAAGCAATGTTTAGGTTTTCAAACGGACCCGTCATGTCGAAATTGAAATGTACATTCCCCGAAGGCGCGTAGGGTTGAAGCTGCACTTGCATGGCATTCGGCAGCAATTGTATTCCTTCCTTCAGATCTAAATCGGTTTCTGCAATGTGCAAGTCAATGCTCGGATGATCGCCGTAATCCAAGCTGCCCGTGACATTCAGCGGCACCTCTTCCAACAACAGTTCCGCCGTTTGAATTACAAATGTGTTGTTGTCGAGGTTCACTTGCATTTTGGAATCGAGTCCAATGTTCCGCTTGCGAAGCATCTCTGTTTCTCCGGCGTAGAGCACATTCATGTGTGCCGATGTTTCAATGTCTAACAGGAATTGCTTCTCGGTGAACTTACCAGAGGCTTGTAATTTCTTCAACTTAACATCTACAAACGTTTTTTCTTGTTCGTCTTCGTAGAGGTAAGAGATGTTCTCTCCAACAATATCTTCAAGATGTATTTTGAATTTTTCATTTTGGGTGGAAGCGGTATCGGCCTTCCACACGTCCCAATTCGCCTGCCCTTTGCGGTCAATGCGCATGTTGAACGTGCCGTCCTTCGCTTCAATTTCATCAATGTTGTATTTCCCACTGAAGAGATCAATGATGTCGAACGACAAGTACAATTCTTTCGCGAAGAGAAGCGTGTCGTGCGCCTTCGAATCTTCTTCCACATAAATGTCTTTGAATCGAATCGATACGGAAGGGAAGTTATTCCAGAGGGTGAGATCGGCTTCGCGAATGCTCGACTTCGTTTTTAGATTTCCTTGAACGGTTTGAAGAGCGTAGGTTACAATTTCATCTTCGTATACTGTCACTGCTATCACCAATCCGGAAAAGAGCAGCGTTATCAACGCGAATAGGCCAAATAGAATGCGCTTCAGCCACTTTCTGCGCGCTGAAATTGGTTTTTTTTCCTGAAGAACTGGTCCCCCTTCTATTTCTTTTACTTCTTCCATTCTTAGTTTAAAAGTACACGGTGTATGAACTACTTTTGGCAGGGAGTTGTGAAGTAACTCACAACGGTTTGTTCGAACGATTTAATAACGCTGACTATGAAAAATTTGTTGCTTGCTGTAGGTTTTCTTTTTTGTGGAACAATGAGCTTCGCTCAAGATTGGACTGTTCCTGAATTACCTTATGCCTACGAGGCTTTGGAACCCGCTATTGACGCAGAGACTATGCACATTCATCACGACAAGCACCATTTGGCTTATGTAACAAATTTGAATACTGCCATGAAGGTTGAAGCGAATCAGAAATACGCTAAGTTGAACATTGAGCAATTGTGCGCGGCAGTTGAACCAAAAGATATGGCTATTCGCAACAACGGTGGCGGCCATTTCAATCACACTTTTTTCTGGAATTGTTTGTCTGCTCCAAGCACAGCAGGAGAGCCAAACAAGGAATTGGCAGCCGCTATTCAGCGCGACTTCGGAAGTATGGATAACCTAAAAAAGGTCATGACCGATGAAGGGAAGTCACGTTTCGGCAGCGGATGGGTGTGGTTGTGTAAAGACGCTAAGGGCGGACTGTTCGTTACTTCAACTGCCAATCAAGACAATCCGTTAATGTCAAAAGTAGTAGACAAACCAGGCACGCCTATCTTCGGCATAGACGTTTGGGAACACGCGTATTACTTGAAATACCAGAACAAACGCGCAGATTATCTAACGGCTATTTTTTCTGTGGTGAATTGGAGTTTTGTCAACGAAAGATTCGCGAATTAAGATTTCTTTTTCTTCGGAAAAACAATCTCAATTTTTCCTCCCAAGCCGTCTTCCACAATTTTCATCAATGTAGAAAGTCGAATGTCGGATCCTTCGTTTTCTATTCTGGAAATATAACTTTTCTTCGTCCCACATTTCGCGGCTAGCTGGTCTTGAGTGAGCTGCAGTTGCAGTCGTTGCTGTTCAATCAAAGCTCCAATTTTGAATCTTTCGAAACCAGCGTCAAAGGCGGCACGCGTTTCAGTTCCTTTCTTACCGTATTGTCTGTCAAGGTGATCCTCAAAGGTAGTTATGTTGTTATTTTTTTTCATTGAAATAATCGTTCATTATTTTTTGAGCCAATTCAATTTGATTTGATGGTGTTTTCTGAGTTTTTTTTGTGAAACCATTTCCTAAAACAACCACCTGTTCTCGGTCGAAAAAACAGAAAATTCGAAATATGTTTCCTCCGTGAATAATGCGAATTTCATAGAGTCTTTTTATTCCCGTTATTTTCTTGAAATAAACGATTGGAACTATTTCAATAGTTTCTAATAAAGTTAATGTCCAGTCAATTTTATTCTGAACGTCAATAGTTTGTTCTGAATAATAATCGAGGAAATAATTTTTATAGAATACTGTTTTTCTAATTTTTTCTCCCATACAAAGTTAACTAAATAGATAACATTACAAAATTTGTCGAAGCAAATTTTATTGTGGGAATGAAGAAAGTCTTATGCGTATTTCATATAAGTTATGCCAATTCGGCGAAGCCGATGACACAACACGTTGTGATGACCTTCTTCGAAGGATGACACATTTCATGTGATGACCGTTCTGGATGACGCTTCGCGATGGTTGAGTTTATAGAGAGTTGGATTACTTTTGGAATATGATAGAAAACAAAGTTGCAAATAGTAAACTCATTACGCTAGATATAGCTGAAGAAGTAGAAGCGTTTGCAGGTGCGACAATAGATATTGCTCCGCAGTTGTGGCAAGGCATAGCGCTGAAGGAAAAGGATTTTCGTGAATTTGTTTCTGCATTAGATACTTCCGTTTTCGAGAATAAAGTTGTAGCCATTTACTGTTCGATAGATGCCATTATACCCGTTTGGGCCTACATGCTATTGGCATTGAAACTTGCCGAAGTAAATGCCCAGTGTCATTTTTCATCGCCAGAAAATTTAGACACACTCAGAGCACTAGCCTTTATTCAGCAATTGGATCTTTCGAAATTTCAAGATAAAAATGTAGTCGTTAAGGGCTGCACTTCACTTCGCCTAACAGAGGAAGTTTACATTCAACTTTCTCAAAAACTGCAGCCTGTCTCTAACCGTATCATGTATGGAGAGCCGTGTTCAACAGTTCCTCTTTTCAAGCGATAACAATCTCAATTTCTTGCGAAGCATCTTTCGTAGAATCTTGCTCCGCATCTTTCACTTCGTGAATCGTGTATATTTGTAATGTGACCTACATCATCGGAGAAATAGGACAAAACCACAACGGTTCGATAGAGTTAGCGAAGGACATCATTGACCTCGCTGCCGCGCCCGTGGTGGAAGATTATTTTCAGCTCTCGCTGAAGCCTATGAATGCTGTCAAACTCACCAAGCGTGACCTGAACGAAGAACTCAGTCAGTCGCAAATGAATGCGCCCTACAACAGTCCACATTCCTTCGGTGCCACCTATGGCGAACACCGCGCCTTTCTTGAGCTCAACGACGAACAACACGAGGAACTGTTTCATTATTCAAAATCGAAAGGGTTGGATTTTGTGGAAACGCTTTGCGCAACCGGATGTCTTTCTTTGTTGAAACGATTCACGCCCGATTACTTGAAGGTTGCCAGTCGCGACCTCACGAACCTCCCTTTATTGGCGGCTTTGGCGGAAACGAAGATTCCCATTATTCTTTCAACCGGTATGGCCGGAAAGGAAGAACTCGATCACGCGTTAGACACTATTTCGCATTACCATTCGAACATCAGCATCCTTCACTGCACCTCGGAATATCCCACACAGCCGAAGAATGTGAACCTCAATACCATTCGTTTTTTACAAAACAATTATCCGCAATACAACATCGGTTTCAGCGATCATACGCTCGGCATTTTCACTCCGGTTGCTGCTGTTGCCATGGGGGCCACCATCATTGAAAAGCACATCACCACCGATCGTAATTTGAAAGGAACCGACCAGCGCGGATCCCTCGGTCCTGAAGGCATTCGACGCATGGTGCGCGACATTCGTGAACTCGAATTGTCCATGGGTGAAGTGGAAATGAAGATTGAAGATTCTGTCGCTTCCGCTCGTTTGAAGTTGGAAAGAAGCATCGCCGCCATTCGTGAAATTCCAGCCGGAAAAATCATTGAAGAGTCAGACTTGTGTATGCTCTCTCCGGGCGACGGATTCAAATGGGCACAACGAAATTTGGTGGTTGGAAAACGCACCACTGCATCCATTCCCGCGAATGAAATTATTTACCCCATTCACTTGGAAGACTAAATGCAAAACGCCGAACATCACGCTGTCATCTTTGTTGCCGGAGGCACTGGAACCCGCATGGGAAGCGCCCTTCCGAAGCAATTTCTTACACTAAACAACACACCCATTCTTATTCATACGCTTCGAAACTTTCACGCGTTCAATCCCTTTTTTGAAATGGTGGTGGTCATGCATCACGACTATATTTCTTTCTGGAAGGACTTGTGTTTGCAGTTCGAACATGTTCCTGTACACACCGTAGTTGCAGGCGGAGAAGAACGTTTCCACAGTGTGAAAAACGGATTGAATGCGCTTTCTGAAAGTGTGAATTCCGTTGCTGTGCACGACGCTGTTCGTCCACTTGTTTCGCACGAAACGCTTGGACGATGCTTTCAAGCCTTGAATGAAAACGCCGCTGTAGTGCCCGCCATACCTATCAACGATTCCATTCGTGAAGTGCACGGTGCAGAGAATAAAAGCGTCGATCGTTCGTTGTTCAAACGCATTCAAACCCCTCAGTGTTTTCATGCAACTGTTTTGAAAGAAGCCTACAATCAGCCTTTCAGCCCTTTATTCACCGACGACGCTTCTGTAGTGGAAGCGAACGGTCATTCGGTTTTTTTAGTGGAAGGAAATCTGGAAAATATTAAAATCACATCGCCCATCGACCTCATCGTTGGTGAGGCATTAACTGCAAATACAAAATAAAATGAACGCTCCACGTGCAAAGAAAATAGCGAAGGAATTGGTAGAACACGGACATACGCGCA
>JBDLUS010000106.1:0-6348 GCA_039805165.1 Bacteroidota bacterium
CGTCTACAACTTCAACACCAGGAAATGCGCTCAACACTTCTTTGACTTTCGCCAAATCTGGTGTTCTTTCAAATTCAATATTAACCGATTCTGAATGTCCGCCCATTACCGGAACACGCACCGCAGTTGCTGTAACAGCAATTGAATCGTCTTCCATGATTTTCTTAGTCTCAAGAATCATCTTCATTTCTTCCTTGGTGTAACCGTTCGATTGAAAAATATCGATCTGTGGAATGAGATTCATGTCAATGGTGTGAGCATAAGCCTTTTCGCCTTCCTTACCAACACGCTCGTTCATCAATTGGTCTACCGCAACTTTTCCTGTTCCTGTAACACTTTGGTAGGTAGAAACAACTACTCGCTTAATCTTATACAAGTCATGAAGTGGCTTTAATACCATTACCATTTGAATGGTGCTGCAGTTTGGATTTGCGATAATCTTGTTATGCGCATTTATGCTGTTTGCATTGATCTCAGGCACTACCAAAGGAATACCTTCCGCCATTCGCCACGCACTGCTGTTGTCTATGACAACACATCCCGTGGCCGCGAATTTCGGCGCCCACTCTAAACTGGTTTCTCCTCCGGCTGAAAATAAAGCGATGTCCGGAGAAGCCGCAACTGCGGTAGCTAGAGATACTACTGACCATTCTTTTCCACAACAAGAAACGGTTTGTCCAACGCTCTTTTCAGAGGCAACTGGAATGATTTCATCGTAAGGAAATTTACGCTCTTCAAGAATTTGAAGCATCTTTTTTCCAACCAATCCCGTAGCACCTACAACTGCAATTCGCATACATATGTTTTTCACGAAATTACTACTTGTGCATTTTAGTTTCGATAGAATAATCACAAAACATTTATCATGCACTACAAAAAATTAATCCCTCTTGCTTTTGCACTTTCCTCATGCACGCCACTACCCGCTCAAGTCAATGAAAATTTCAATGACGGCGACTTTATTCTCAATCCAACTTGGAACGGTTCCAATGCTGAATTCATTGTCAATGCCACCAATGAACTTCAATTAAATAATGTTCTTGGCGGACAAAGTCAACTTTCAACTTCATCAGTTAATACTTCCTTAGATAATAAGGAATGGCGAATTTCAGTGAAGCAGACCTTTTCTGGAAGCGACAACAATCACTCTAGAATTTATTTGGTTTCGAATGGTTCAGACCTTTCGTTTGCTAATGCAACGGCAGGTTCAAGCAACACCGGCTACTTTCTAAAACTCGGTGAAGCTGGTTCTACAGACGCTATCAAGTTTTTCCGAGACGACGGTCCTCTTGGTATTGTTGAATTAGCTGCTGGAACAGCGGGATTAATCGCATCTTCCTTCAACATAAATATTCAAGTCTTAAGAGACAATGTGGGAAATTGGAACATTCAGGTTGACCCCTCTGGCGGAACAAACTTCAGCAGTGAAATTTCAATTTTCGAAAACACGTATACCCAGACAGCGTTCCTTGGCGTGAGTTGCATCTACACTGCGTCGAACGCTACGAAGTTCTATTTCGATGATATCTATTTCGGAAATCCAATTATTCCAGCTGTGCCGAACACACCGAATGTTCGTTCGGTTGTAATCAATGAAATTTATGCCGATCCCACACCGTCTAACGGAATGCCCGACGCCGAGTACATTGAACTCTACAATGCAGACAGCCTCGCGTTTGAATTGTCGGGATGGAAGTTGGTGAATTCAACCACAGTAAAAACCATTCCTCCCTTCGCCTTACTTCCGAATGAATATGTGATTATCTGCGACGCGAGTAATACGTCACTATTTCCTAATTCAATTGGAATTTCTGCACTTACTGCCCTAACCAATTCGAGCGATAGTCTTACTCTTCTCGACTTCAACAACGATATAATTGACATTGTATCTTACGCCGACGATTGGCACAACAGCAACGAAAAATCAGAGGGCGGTTGGAGCATCGAGCAAATAAATCCTTATAAAATCTGTAGTGGAAAATTGAACTGGTCGGCATCGAATAATGTCATTGGAGGAACTCCTGGAATCCAAAACAGTATCTACAGCGACTCTCCAGATACCGAAGGTCCGCAATTACTCAATTGGAATTTGAACCAAGCCAATCAGCTTACTCTTCAATTCAATGAGAGCCTTAATGTTGGTAATTCAAATAGCTTTTCTTTTAGCAATATTCAGATTTCTGATGTTCAACATTTGGAAGGAAATACAATGGTTGTAATAACGTTCACGTCTAACCTTCAACCCGAAACAACCTACACCCTTTCGCAATCGAATCTTCAAGATTGTGAAGGCAATTCTTCAAGTATTTCATTCGATATTTATTTAGGAAAAACACCTGAACTCGGAGATCTCATACTCACTGAAATTCTAGCCGATCCTGATCCTGTTATTCAAGGCATACCTTCTGAGTTTATTGAACTATTCAACAAGAGTTCACATACGTTAGAACTAAAAGGGCTTTCCATAAACAGCAGTGTCTTTGACGGAAATCAATTGCTGCTTCCAAATGAATACTTGATATTGGGCGATGTGACTGAAAGTCTTTCGTTTCTATCCGTAACAAACAAACTTCTCATTCCTTCTTTTCCAACACTCACTAATTCAGGAATGCTTGTATCGCTAACCATGAACGGCGCGCACCTCGACAGTATTCGCTACAGCATTGAATGGTACAATAATTCGTTCAAAGCTGACGGCGGATGGTCGATTGAATTGGTGAATACGAATTTACCGTGCAGCGATGCCCGCAATTGGAAGCCCTGCGAAAACGAAATGGGTAACACTCCTGGAGAACAGAATTCCGTATTCTCCAATTCGTCCGACATCGAAGTTCCTGAATTGCTCTACATTACCTCTGAAGACAGCGCCGCTGTTCTTCATTTCAGTGAACCAATAACCCTAAATGGAGATCTGTTTCAAGAAGAAAATTTAATTGGAAACTTCGTCGTTGAAAATCCTTCAACACAAATTATTCTAAATACTTCTGCACTGCTCAACTCAGAAATATTCACATATACCCTTTACGGAATTTCAGATTGCAGCGGGAACAGCACAAACATTTCTTTTGAATGGGGATATCCAGAAAATGCTTCCTCAGAAAATTTGGTCATCAATGAAATTCTATTCAATCCGTATACGAACGGTTCCGATTTCGTTGAGCTACTGAACACTTCGTCAAATGCGGTTTGTATTCAGAATCTATCTATTGCAAATGGCTATCTCAACACAGGTTCAGAAAACGAAACAGCAACGTTAGAAGGACGAATAGTTCTTCCTCATGGATTCATTGTATTCACGGAAGATGGAACTGATCTCGTCGCATTGTACCCTTCAATTCAATCTAAAAACACCGTCCGTGTAAATACACTTCCTGCATTCAATAACGCAAGTGGAACGTGTGTAATCTACTCCAATCTAAATGAAATCATCGATGAATTGAATTACGCAGAGTCTATGCACTTTCAATTGCTGAGTTCCTTCGAAGGTGTTTCGCTTGAACGACTGTCACCTGACCTTCCAACAACGCAAGAAAGCAATTGGCACAGCGCATCGGAAGATTGCGGATATGCAACTCCAGGTTTAGAGAATTCGCAAATCATTTCAATCGAAAACATGGACGGAGATTTTAGCCTTTCCTCCCAAATATTTTCGCCAGATAACGACGGCCTCGACGACGTCATTCAATTTCATTATTCAAATTTGAAATCTGGAAGTGTCGGAAATTTAACCATCTACAATGAACGCGGCATTCGTGTCAAGCGATTGGTTCGAAATGAATACCTCGGTTCGGAGGGCAATGCAATTTGGGATGGATTATCTGACGAAGGAGCGCCTCTTGAAATAGGCATTTACATTGCTACCTTTGAAGCATTCAACGAAGATGGAATTCAAGTGAAACACAAACGCGATTTTACCTTAGCGAGAAAATTATGAGCCGATACTTTGTTCGCACTCCGCGCATCATACAGCGGCTCTTTCCGAAAGTTACTTGGCGTAAAGAAAATTCTGAATCTGTCTACCTCACTTTCGACGATGGACCGAATCTAGAAGTTACGCCACTGCTTTTGGAAGTGCTTCGCGAACACAATGTGCGAGCAACTTTTTTTCTTCTTGGAAAAAATGCTGAGAAATATCCCGAGCTCGTGAAGCTCATTCAAGAAGGAAATCACACGATTGGTTTTCATTGCAACGAACATTTGAATTCGCGAAAACTCAATCGTGTTTTACTTCTGAAAAATTTCAAGACACCAAAGAATTTCCCTGCCACAGCGCTTTTCAGACCTCCGTATGGCAAACTAAAATTCTGGCAATATAATTTTCTGAAGAACAAGTTTCCCTTGATTGGCTGGACGATCATGCCAGGAGACTTCGATCAAAAAATCTCCTTTCAAAAACAATTGGACCGATTGTTAAAAGCGAAACCCGGAGATATTGTTGTGTTGCATGAATTGCCGAACACAATAGAATTACTTCGCAGTTATTTCGAACAAACAGAAATCAAATCATTCGAGAAAATATAGCCCTGTTTCATTTTAAGAAAGTATTTCTTATTATTGCTATATGAACCTTAAGCAAAACCTTCTGACCCTTTTGGGGTTATTGTTGTGCCTTACATCTTGGGCGCAAGCTGGAACTGTAAAATTTTCAGGTAAAGTCATTGACGCGCAATCGCAGAAACCGCTGGGTGCCGTATTGGTGTATTTCGAAAACACTTCTTATGGAATGAGTTCCACGCCAGATGGCACCTTCAGCATTGAAGCTCCTGTTGGGAATTACACCCTCATTGCAGCCTACTTAACCCATCAGACCCTCAAGAAAGAAATTAGTTTAACGGGCAACCAAGAGTTCAACATTGAAATGTTACCGAACGATGGACAGATGAACTTAGTGGTTGTATCTGCGGGAAGATATGAGCAGAACATTGGCGAAGTAACGGTGAGTATGGAGGTTATTCAACCCAAACTAATTGAAGATAAAAACGCCGTAAACATTGACGAGATTTTACAGCAAACTCCAGGTGTTGCAATTGTTGATGATGAGCCACAAATTCGCAGTGGAAGTGGTTACAGTTTCGGTGCAGGAAGTCGCGTTCAAGTATTGGTAGATAACATTCCAATTCTCAGTGGCGACGCTGGAAAACCGAGCTGGGGTTTCCTTCCAACCGAAAATGTTTCTCAAGTTGAAATTATCAAAGGCGCGAGCAGCGTGTTGTATGGAAGTTCGGCATTGAGCGGGGTTATCAATTTCAGAACAGCATATCCGACATCAAAACCAAAAACAAAAATTTCCGTTTACCACGGTTTTTATTCAAAGCCACAAACCGATTCTGCTGTTTATTGGAACAGACAAGGAATGAAAAGCGGAATCAATTTTCTTCATTCCGAAAAATTCGGAAAACTCGATTTCGTATTTGCTTCAAGCATGCAATACGATGACGGACATTTAGGCCCGATTAAAGACACTGCCGACGGAAGTTTTTCAAACGGAAATTACAATCCACTGAATGTTGATCGATACAATGCTGGAAATCGCGCCCGCCTTAACCTTAATCTTCGCTATCGCTTAACCGACCGACTTTACATCGGACTTGCTGGGATTTATTCTACGAGTAATTCATTGGCTACATTAATCTGGGGGAATAGTACAACAGGATTATATAGCGCTTATGCAGGCAGTGCAACACGCACCGTTCAACAATTGTATACCATTGACCCATCTATTCAATACACAAGCAAAAAAGGGGCTCTGCACTCGTTGAAAACGAGGTGGCAATCTTTAGACAACAACAACGATAACAATCAAGGTAATTTCTCTGACGTATTCTATTCTGAATATCAAGTTCAAAAAAATTGGGAATTGAGCAATATTAAAAATTTGACTACAACTGCAGGTGTTGTGAATACTCAGACCGATGCTCGGGGCGAACTTTTTGTGGGTGGAAATCAAAATGGGCGCAATGAAGCTAGAAATACTGCTGCCTATTTTCAAGTCGACAAAAAAGTGGGAGAAAGACTTAACCTTTCCGGAGGTGTCCGTTATGAGCAATTTGTTTTGAATACAGAAAAAAATGGAAAGCCTGTATTTCGTGCAGGGGCGAATTACAAATTTGGACAGGCTTCTTATTTGCGTGCTTCTTATGGACAAGGATACCGCTTTCCAAGCATTGCAGAGAAGTTCATTGTAACTGGACTCGGTGCGATTCAAGTATTTGCAAATCCTGATTTGAAACCAGAGACTTCATACAATGCGGAAATTGGAGTCAAGCAAGGATTCAAAATTGGGGAGTTCAAAGGTTTTATAGACCTTGCTGTATTCCAACAAGAATTTAGAAATTTCATTGAATTCAC
>JBDLUS010000107.1:0-7756 GCA_039805165.1 Bacteroidota bacterium
AGCCCGTTTCTTTGAAGCTAGACATTCGGGAAAACGCAGAACCTTGCGAGTTGCATCTCGATGTGCGTTACACCACACTTTTTCCTTTCGATAAATTGGAATTGCACATCAAGGAAATCTCAGGGAAAGGTGTTGTTGTTCCGCGCGATGTGACCATTGAGATCAAAAATCAAAATGGATTTTTAGGAGACATTAGCGGGGACATTGGAGATATTGAACGCGAGTTAGATTCGAATAAGCAATACGAAGATCACGGCGTTTACACCTATGAGATTTCGTTTAATCATCCAGTTGATGTGTTGTTGGGAATAATGGAGTTTCGTCTGCGTGCGGTTCCGAAGAAAAAGAAATCATGAGAGACTTTAAGACATTTTCATTTCATACACTTGGCTGTAAACTGAATTTCTCGGAATCGAGCACCTTGGCGCGCGATTTTCAAGAGCAAGGCTACGGCAGAGTGGAGCTGGAGGAAGGGCCAGATGTCTTGGTAATTAATACCTGCAGCGTTACCGATGAAGCCGATCAGAAATGTCGCTATACCGTTCGCAGAGCGAAGCGTTCGAATCCGAATGTATTCATTGCCGTTATCGGATGCTATGCTCAATTGAAACCTGAAGAGATTTCAAAGATTGAAGGAGTGAATGTTGTTTTAGGTGCGAACGAAAAATTCAATTTGATTGATCGTATTAAAGCCTACGACGAATCGGAAGGGAAAATTTTTGCCGGAGAGATTAAAGATGTTAAGGAATTCATTCCATCCTTTTCATCGGGAGATAGAACACGAACCTTCTTGAAGGTTCAAGACGGATGTAATTATTTCTGCGCGTTCTGCACCATTCCTTTAGCAAGAGGTAGATCGCGCAGTGCGAATGTTGAATCAACCGTGGAAGAAGCGAAGAAGGCCATAGCCGGAGGCGCGAAGGAGATTGTTTTAACGGGAGTGAACATTGGTGATTTTGGAACGGCTCACAACGAAACCCTATTGGACTTAATTCAGAAGCTCGAGGAGTTGGAAGGAATTGAGCGCTATCGCATCAGCAGTATCGAACCGAATTTATTGACGAATGAAATCATTTCATTCGTTTCCACTTCAAAACATTTCATGCCGCATTTTCACATACCCTTACAAAGTGGAAGTGATGAGATATTGAAGGGCATGCGTCGCAGATACAGAACTGATTTGTATCGTGAAAGAATAGCGTCGATTAAATCTGCGATGCCGCATGCATGCATTGGCGTTGATGTCATTGTAGGATTTCCTGGAGAAACTAATGAGTACTTCAATGAGACCGTTGAGTTTTTGAAAGATTTAGATGTTTCGTATTTGCACGTCTTCACTTACAGCGAACGAGCCAATACCACAGCCTTGCGCATTGATGATATTGTACCAATGGAAGTTCGCAATGAACGCAATAAAATTCTACGATTGTTAAGTGCGAAGAAACGCACGGCGTTTGATGCGTCGTTTAAGGGAACCGAAGCCAAGGTCTTGTGGGAGTCGGTAAATGACGAAGGAAAGATTTCTGGGTTTACCGAAAACTATATTAAAGTTCAAGTTCCTTTCGATGCCTCTCTTTCCAACAGTATTACTTCAGTTACAGTTTAGTATTTATCATTGCTATAAAAGCATCTGACAACTTTTTAATGGCAATGGCCTTATCTTCTTTGTTCAATGGATCTGGCGGCCCATAAGGAGTTTTATTCACATCAATGATATAGATCTTCTTATTCCCTTTGTGTCGCAGGACATCGAACTCACAAAAGTCTACCTTCATAGCAGCAGCGTACTTTTCAATTTGTGAAATTTCTTCTTCAGAAAAAAGCTCTTCAGGTTGGTGAAGTGTTGCGCGATGTGCTTTGTTAGTGAATCGGTTTTTCTTCGTTTTGAATTTCAAATACACCAACGGGATTTTTCCTCCAATAACAGGAACACGAATGTCTACGTATTCTCCAGCCTCATTCGTATTGTCAAGTACCTTTTGATAGACAGCGTCTGTTTTGGGGAAGGCAACCGGACAAACAACTTCTTGTCCATCGTGAACCGCATTCTCGTCGCTTTTCTCTACAGCGACTCCGATGTAGGTTTTTGGATTTAAGTTCATGGAATAGCCCAATGCTTCCAAGTGAACCACGTGCACGCGTTCTTTGGAAATATCTGGACAATTAACATTGATGATTTTCGCTTTAGGATATTTTCTGCGTAACGCACTTGCACTGCCGTAGGTGGCGTTTTCGAAATAAATAATGACATCTGGATTCGGCATTAACTTGTTTGTTAGTCGAGCCTTATTCATTCGCGCAATTTTCGAAAGTGTTGTTTTCTTGCTTGGATAGGTAGGCGCCGCAATCCACACAGGTAATTTTCCTCCATTTTGAATGAAGAATATTCCTTCTCTCACAAGACAAGAAATGTCTTTCGCTATTACCTCGAAGAAAGGCATGCTCTTTCTGTAGTTATTCCTCAATCCCATGAGTGATACAATTTCGGATTTAATGTTTCTGTTATAAAATCGTTCTTCAAAGAACCACGAGCGGGAGAATACTCCCTTCCATAAAAAATAATTTGAAGGTGAAGTTTGTTCCAACTTTCTTCAGGAAATAATTTCTTTGCGTCACGCTCTGTTTGCTCTACAGATTTTCCGTTCGTAAGTTTCCAACGTGTCATTAATCTGTGAATGTGCGTGTCTACAGGAAATGCAGGCACGCCGAACGCTTGGGACATTACTACGCTTGCGGTCTTGTGTCCAACCCCAGGCAAAGCCTCTAAGGCTTCAAACGAAGCGGGTACTTCACCGTTGTGTTCGTTAATTAGAATATGCGATAAATTGAAAATGGCTTTGCTCTTGGCGGGAGAAAGTCCACACGGTTTTATGATTTCTCGAATTTCTTCAATACTCAATTTAATCATATCGAACGGGTTATTCGCCTGCTTGAATAAATGCGGTGTAATCGTATTTACGCGAGCATCTGTGCATTGAGCAGAAAGTAAAACAGCAATCAATAAAGTAAACGCATCTGAATGATCGAGAGGGATGGGTGTTTCAGGGTAGAGTCTTTCCAATTCAGTTCTCACATAGTCAGCCGCCTCTTTTTTTCGCATCTCAAGGAATAAATTGAAAGTGTGTTTTTTCTTTAGTGAAGTACTCGCGTTTCGATTGTCCGTTCCAACGAACCTCAGTAATGTTTTGCTGGTCAGTGTAAATATCGACCAAAATTGTATTATTTACAATAACTGAAATTGGATCGAAGTAATTTCCTTCCAAAAACAAGGTTGTCATGTCGTTGTCTACACTGTAACCAAGGAAATTCAAAACAACATTTCTTCCACCTACTTGAAGACCTATTTTGTCACCAATGTACTTCTTGACCAATTCGAAGACTTCTGGTGTTTGAGGATACAAGGAATTGTAACGGTAGCATTGCGCTTCAATGGCGTGTTCTAAATCGTCGGTAAATATTTTTGAAGTAATTTCAATAGCTCTGTTTTCAGCATTGAATTCAATGCTAGTGTTGCTTAAATAGAATTTATGGAACACAGGTCCAGAGGCCTGAAGAGAGAGTGACAAGATTGCGAAGCAGAATAAGATTGCCGATTTCATTTCGCCAAAATACAACGAATTATAGTTTAGCCCTTACCTTTGGATTATGTTAAAATGCACATTGAAAAGTGATGAACTTGCAAAGGCGAAGTCTATCGTAGACGGCGCGAAGAAAATTGTGATATCTACGCACATCTCTCCAGATGGAGATGCTGTTGGTTCTTCATGCGCCATGGCACAGATGCTGGTTAAATTAGGGAAGGAAGTTACAATAGTACTTCCCGATCAAGCCCCCACATATTTGAATTGGTTAGCAGGAAACGAATACGTGGTAGTTTGTAAAGAACAAGTTGAAGAAACTTCAAAACGCATTCAAGAAGCCGACGCTATTTTTATTTTAGATTACAACCACTTGGGAAGAATTGGTGAGACGGTGAAGAAATTACTCGATGCGCAAATAGGGGTTAAGCCTTTTATCCTTATTGATCATCATGAACAGCCAGCCACTTTTCCAGATGTTGTTTATTCCGATACGAGCATTTGTAGTACTTGTGAGATGGTGTTTCACTTCGCCGGTGCAATGAATTGGTTGGAATTAATTGATGCTCCAACGGCACAAGCCATTTATTGTGGAATTATGACCGACACCATGTCGTTCCGTTTTCCAAGTGTAAGTCCAGAAACCCATGAGATTGCCGCTTGGTTAATGCGCAAAGGATTGAAACCACACGTTGTGCATGAAAATGTATTGGATTCACAACGTGTAGATCGTCTGCGACTTATGGGCTATGCACTTTCCGAGTGTATGACCATTCTTCCCGAATACAAAGCTGCTTTTATTGCTATTACCAAAGAAAAGTTAGACAGCTTCAATCCGCAATCAGGAGATACAGAGGGATTGGTAAATATGGCTTTAAGTGTTGAAGGAACAACCATGGCAGCCTTCTTTAGAGAAGACGATGATTGTGTTCGAATTAGTTTTAGAAGCAAGGGCGCGCGCGATGTGAATCAGATGGCACGCGCACACTTTAATGGTGGCGGACACAAGAACGCGGCAGGTGCGCGCTTGCACGAATCCCTAGAACATACTATTGCGAAGTTTAAAGAGTTATTACAAAAAGGAGAGATCTAATGAAATACGCTTATTTACTTTTCGCATTCACAGCTATTTTAATGAGTTGCGACAGCTGTTCACAAGATAAGAAAGCGATTCAGCAAATGACTCAAGCGCAAATAGATTCTATGCTCATTGCACAGAACAGAAATTTTCACGCGCAGGAAAAGGAAAGACTTCAAAAATTTGTAACCGATAAGCAGTGGCCTACCACCATTACTGGAACTGGAATTCATTATTGGATCTACCAGCAAGGAACAGGAGAGACCGTGAAGTCAGAGCAAATTGCCATGGTTGAATATGAAGTGTCGCTGCTCGATGGGACAGTAGTTTACAAAAGCAAACCGGGCGAAAAAGTTCCTGTAAAAATTGGACACGATAATGTGGAAAGTGGCTTGCACGAAGCCATGCTTTTGATGAAGAGAGGAGATCGCGCGAAATTCGTTTTACCTTCTTATCGCGCCTTCGGTTTAACCGGTGAAGGAAAGATTCCCATGAACGCAGCGGTTGTTTACGACATTCTCTTAGTGGAAATTCAGTAATTCTTTTTTTGTGTTTAATTCAATCTTTCTATCTTCATGTCGAACATAGAATTTGAATTATGCTTAAAACAATTATCCTACTTATTCTTGCCCTGGTTGGACTTCCGCTTGTGGCTTACTATTTAGATCCGAGTTTAACAGAAATGCAATGGCATCTGATTAAAGTGGGCGGAGGTTCGGCTTTAATTGTTGCAACAATTTGTTTCTTGCTCGCTGAGTTGACAGGCAATTGCAGTCAAGTCGATAAAATTTGGAGCGTTGTTCCAATCATCTATGTATGGGAATATGCGCATCTTACAAATTACCATCCGCGTTTTGTTTTAATGGCGGTTCTTGTTAGCCTTTGGGGTATTCGTTTAACCTACAACTTCTCGCGCAGAGGAGCTTACTCCTGGAAATTCTGGAGTGGAGAGGAAGACTATCGTTGGGAGGTACTTCGTAAAATGCCCATGTTCAATGCAAGATGGAAGTGGACGTTGTTCAACTTATTCTTCATTTCATTTTATCAGAATACTCTCATTTGGCTTATCACGGTTCCTGCGATCTATGCGCACAAAAGCTCAATTGCTCCTTTGGGATCAACCGATTATCTAATAGCAGCGATTTTGATTTTCTTTTTAATTGTTGAAACCACAGCAGATCAACAACAATGGAATTTTCAGAATGAAAAACATAGACGAATCAAATCAGGTACCAATACTGAATTACCTTACTCAAGAGGTTTCGCACACACAGGCTTATGGAAACTTATGCGTCACCCGAATTACGCGTGTGAGCAAGCCATTTGGATCACCTTCTTTTTCTTCAGTGGCAGTGGCAGTGGGAATTGGTTGAATGGAAGTTTAGTGGGAGCCGTGTTGTTAGTTCTTCTATTCCAAGGTAGCGCCGACTTCAGTGAAGGAATCTCTAATTCGAAATACGATTCTTACAAAGATTACATTAAGGATACTCCGCGTTTCTTTCCGAAATTCTGGTAGTTACAAGAACTTTCTTAAAATCTTCGCCAACCACTCTTTGCCTTTGTAAGGTGGATGAACGAGAGAAGTTGAATTGAAAATTCTACTTACATGAACCTCTGATTTTAAATGGCAAAATTCAAGGAATCCATGGTAACCGTGCGAATATCCCATTCCCGAAAAGTTGCTTCCTCCAAAAGGCATACGCACGTCGCTGAGGTGCAGAAACACATCATTAATGGTAACACCACCAGACCAGGTGTTGCGTGTAATGAACTTGCGTTCGCTGCTACGGTGCGAGAATACATACAAAGCCAAAGGCTTGTCTTTGATTCGAATGAAGTCGACTGCTTCTTCCATTGTCTCGTATTCGAAGAGAGGTAGAATAGGTCCGAAAATTTCTTCTTGATATACCTTTGTTTCCTTCGAAACATTTCCAACGACAGTTAAACCGAACAAACGTTCGGCAGGTTTGTGTTCACCTTCGAAGAGAATTTCTCCACCTGTGTTTCGAACTTCTTCAACCATGGAAATCAATCGCGAATAGTGTTTTTCAGAAACCACACGCACCACTTCGTCGGAATTTAACTTTTCGTCAATTGTGTAATTGGAATGGTAATGCGTTTTTAAGTGTTCTGTAAATTCCTTCGATTTTCCTTTAGGTAGTAAAACGTAGTCAGTAGCAATGCAAGTTTGTCCTGCATTGGTATATTTCCCCCAAAGAATTTTTTTAGCAGCATCTTCTAGATCATAATCTTCTCCAATAACAACCGGAGATTTTCCACCTAGTTCAAGGGTAACGCTTGTTAGATTTTTTGCGGCAGCAGCCATCACCAATTTTCCAACAGCGGGTGATCCTGTAAAGAAAATATGATTGAAGGGAAGTTCAGTCAATTGCGCAGCAACAACTCCATCACCTAGCACAACAGTTACTTCTTTCGGAAGGAAAGTGTCTTCAACGAATGCCTTCAGCGCATCGCTCACAGTTGGTGTTAATTCCGATGGTTTAACCACTGCGGTATTCCCAGCGGCAAGGCAAGAGATAAGCGGTGTGAGTGTTAGTTGTACGGGATAATTCCACGGAGAAAGAATTAAGCAAACACCTTTCGATTCAACATGAATTTTATTTGATGCGAGAGGATTGGCCAAACTTATGCCGGGGTAGGAAATTGACATCCATTCGCGAAGTTCTTTTCTAACAGACTTCAGTTCCGCGAATATCAATGAGAACTCCATCATAGACGATTCGAAAGCATGCTTGTTCAAGTCTACTTTTAATGCTTGGGTTAAAGCGGGTTCGTGCTTGTGCAGTCCTTTTTCAAATCTGTCAAGCAACGCAATGCGATCCGATACTTTACTGTTTTTAAAAAGTAAAGCATGCTTCTTCTGCAATTCAAAAATTTCCATGTTCAACATAATCTTCTATTATTCGTGTTCTCGAATGTTCTTTGTTTCGTGTTCTGTTGGCTCATCCGTGGTCTCCTCTTCTTTCACATACCAATCTTTTAGATTTGGTTGTCCGGCATCTGACCAAGCACTTAACCACAAACATCCTAATGTATAAACAGCGGAACGCATTCTTCGTTCAATCTGTCCGTTTAAAAG
>JBDLUS010000108.1:0-10541 GCA_039805165.1 Bacteroidota bacterium
CTTCTTGAATTTCAAAAACGGTTCCCTTCCACCCAAAATGCAACATGGAAGAAAGACAATTTTTATACGCATGTGCTCAGTCACCGAAAAATTTCAGCACAGTTTTTCAATTGTTTATGTCGAATTATGTCTGAAGAAAATTACACTCCGAAAACTTCGGAAGAACTTTTGTCTACTGGAATTTCAGCCTTACTCATGAAGTACATGAAAGAAAGGCATATATGAAAACCGCATAAGCATTG
The DNA here is from genome assembly GCA_039805165.1 of Bacteroidota bacterium. Classification (GTDB taxonomy): domain Bacteria; phylum Bacteroidota; class Bacteroidia; order Flavobacteriales_D; family Sanyastnellaceae; genus CAIZGX01. The sequence goes on from JBDLUS010000108.1 coordinate 243, forward strand.
CTTTCCGAGGGTGTTTGACCGAAATAGTTTTGACGCATTAACTAAATTTTATTTTTTATGTCAAACACCATTAACAAAGTGATCCTTGTGGGTCATCTGGGTCGGAACCCAGAAGTTAAGTCCTTCGACAACGGAGGCAAGATTGCGAACTTCTCAATGGCTACCAAAGAGATTTGGAAAGACGCCAAAGGAGATCGACAAGAACATACCGAGTGGCACTACGTGGTAGTGCGGAAATCATCGAGTTTAACGTTTACTGAACTGTACTTGAAAAAGGGCATGTTGGTTTATGTGGAAGGAAAGCTTCGCTCTCGTTCCTATAAAGCAAAGACCGGAGAAGAACGTACCGTTCTAGAGGTGTTAGCCGACGATGTTCAGCTTTTAAGCAACTCGAAGAAGGAAGAATCTGTTCCTACTAACACCGAGATGGTAGAAGAAACTGAATTCTAATCTTCCCGTTTTTTTTCTTTCGCTACCTTTACAGTCTTATTGGTAACGTAAAGAATGGAATTCGATAGTGTGATCTTGTTAAACAGCGCGGGCCCTTTGTTGCTCGTGCTGTTGCTTTTGTCTTGTAGCGCAATTATGTCGAGCTCTGAAGTGGCGATATTTTCGCTTTCCCCAGCACAACGCAAAGACCTCGAAAACGCAACCGATTCTCAATCGAAAAATGTGATTCGTTTGCTCGAGCATCCAACACCAGAGATTGCTACAAAGCGACTATTGGCATCTGTTCTGATTGGCAACAACATGGTGAACATTGCGGTAGTCTTGGTGTCCACGATATTGTTCGACATGTGGTTTTCAAATTCAACGTTGGAACATTGGATCATTGACTTGATCAACGTTGTTGGCGTTACAACCATCATTGTCTTATTCGGTGAAGTAATTCCGAAAGTATATGCAACAGCGAACAACATTAAGTTGGCTAAGCGCTTCGCATTTTTATTCATCATTCTCGACAAAGTATTCTCTCCAGTTATCTGGATACTCACTACAGCAGGTAAGTGGTTCGAAGGCGATCAAAATCATCAGGGAGGAAACATTTCTGTTGATGAACTTGGTCACGCGCTAGAGCTCACGTCAGATGATAATCGTTCCGAAGAAGAACATCGAATTCTTGAAGGTATTGTCACTTTTGGAGATAACGAAGTGGTGCAGATCATGACACCGCGTGTTGACATTGTTTGTCTGTTCACAGGAGAGTCGTTCAAGAGTGTTATTCAACGCGTTGAATCTTCAGGGTATTCGCGATTTGTGGTGGCAAAAGAAAAACTCGATTCAGTAAGTGGAGTCTTGTACGCGAAAGATCTTCTTCCTTATTTAGATTTGGAAGAATTCAATTGGGAAAGCCTTCAGCGCAAACCTTTCTTCGTACCGGAGAGTAAGCAGGTAGATGATTTATTGACCGAATTCCAACGCGATAAAATGCACATGGCTATTGTGGTTGATGAATACGGAGGGACTTCAGGCATTGTGACACTTCAAGATATTCTTCAAGAAATTGTGGGTGAAGTGAAAGACGAGTTCGATGATCAAAGTGAAATTTTATGGTCGAAACTCGACGAGAAAAATATACTTTTTGTGGCGAAGATTCCGTTGATTGATATGTATCGTGTGTACGACATGGATGGCGACGATTTTGAAGCCTCTCGCGGAGATAGCACAACCCTTGGCGGATTCATTGTTGAGCAGATGGGACGCATTCCGAAACGCGGAGAAACATGGCAGTTTGGAAGTTTTGAATTCACCATTGAATCTGCTGACAATCGAAAGATTAGCAGAGTTAAAGTTAAGCGCTATGTATAAGAAATACAGACGTTGGATTCTTCTTTCTGTAGCAGTATTGTTGGCTTCATTTGGAACGTATTATTTTTTCTTCGCTGAAGAGACCGCTGTTCCAAGAAAGAAGTCTTATTTCCGAATTGATTTTCCAGAAAAAAAATATACTGCATACGAAAGTCAGTGTCCTGTTACGTTTGAAGTACCCAACTACGCGAAGATCGAGAATGTTCCGGGGGAAGAAGGAAACACGGGGTGTTGGTTCAACCTTCTAGTTCCGCGCCTTCGCGCAACCGTTTACTGCTCGTATTTTCCGGTGAACAATGATCTGGAAAAGCACATTGCAAAAGCCTACGATTTCACGCTTATGCATGAAGTGAAGGCGACAGCCATTCGCAGAACGCAAGTGCGAATAGATTCAACGAAGATGTATGGAATTATTTACGATTTAGAAGGAGATGCGGCATCGCAACTCCAGTTTTTCGTAACCGACAGTGTGAATCATTTTATGCGCGGAGTCTTATATTTCCGCAACAAGCCGAATGCCGATTCACTGGCACCGTGCTTGAATTTCATGCGTGAAGATGTGGTGCACATGATCGAAACCATGCGCTGGAAGTAATTACTTCATCCAGCGAATAACCAATACGGTTAACGCCACAACAAACATCAAAATTGAAATTTTATTAATCCCGTGCATCATGCGCAGGTTAATGTCGCCTTGTTCTTTTTTGAATAGATTCAAGGGGTTCAGGTAGTGAAGAATTTTTTTAAGTATCATGATTTTACAATTGCGATCATACTAATTTCAACTTTTACGCTTTTTGGAAGTTGCGCTACTTCAACCGTTTCTCTTGCAGGAAAGGGTGCCACCATGTACTTTGCATAAACAGCGTTAACCTGCGCAAAGTCAGACATGTTTTGAAGGAAGATGCTCGTCTTAACCACTGAACTGAAATCCGCTCTAGAAGCCTCAAGCAACGCTTCTAAGTTTTTCATTACCAATTCCGCTTCGTCCTCAACGCTTGAAGGCGTATACTCTCCAGTTGAAGGGTCAATAGCAATTTGTCCGCTGGTGTATACCATGCCGTTGGCTACAATGGCTTGGCTGTATGGACCAATAGGTGCAGGTACTTTTTTTGATTCAATTGCGGTTTTCATTCGTAATGTTGCGTTGTTTTTTCAAACTTCGACATAAAAGGTGGAACAACCAAACAAGAACATATTATTCATAGACAACTTCGATTCGTTCACATTCAACTTGGTGCACTATTGTGAAGCTTTGAGCGCTGATGTTCGCGTGGTTCGCAACAACGAGATTCCATGGAACGAAGTTTTGAATTACGATGCGGTTGTGCTTTCGCCAGGACCTGGATTACCTGAAGAATCAGGCGATTTGATGAAGTTTATTGCTGAGTTCTGGGGTAGAATTCCCATGTTGGGAATTTGTTTGGGATGCCAAGCAATGGCCCTTCACGATGGAGGAAAGCTGAAGAATTTAGATCAAGTCTTGCACGGAACTTCAACGTCAGTAAATCAAATTCAACCTTCTGTTTTTTTTGAAGGATTACCGCAAGAATTTGAAGTAGGACATTACCACAGTTGGATTGTAGACAATGAATTCCTTCCTCCTTCGTTCGAAGTAACAGCACGGAATACGAACGGTTGGGTTATGGGTATTCAGCACAAAGCATTACCTTTAATGGCTGTTCAGTTTCACCCTGAATCGGTGTTGACGAAAGAGGGAATGCAGATGATGCGAAACTGGATTAATTCAATTTAGAATATGGAATTTTTGAAGAAAAGTGTTATGATTTTTTGTTTGAATGTCCTGACAATCGTGGCATTCAGCCAATCGTATCAGATTGCTGTTTTGAAATACAAAGGGGGTGGAGATTATTATGCGAACCCCACGAGTCTGCCTAATTTGGTGTCGTTTGTGAACCGTGAATTGAAAATGAATATCGCGAAAGAAACACCATACGTGGAAGTAGGTAGTACAGAGTTGTTCAACTATCCGTTCGTACACATGACCGGTCACGGCAATGTTGTTTTTTCGGCAGCGGATGCTGAGAATTTGAAGGTTTATTTAATGAGTGGAGGCTTCTTACACATTTCAGATAATTACGGATTAGACAAGTTCATTCGCAAGGAAATGAAGAAGGTTTTTCCAGATGCTGATTTTGTTGAGATTCCTTTTGGACACCCGGTTTATCATCAGAAGTATGAATTCAATTCAGGCTTACCCAAGATTCATGAGCACGACAATAAGGCTCCTCAGGGATTGGGAATTTTTGTAGAAAACCGCTTGGTAGTGTTCTATGATTTCGAGTGCGATCTGGGCGATGGATGGGAAGATTCGAATGTGCACAAAGACTCGGAAGCCGCGCGCACCAAAGCGTTTCAAATGGGAGCGAATCTCTTGCAATATGCATTCACAGGAGGTAAATGAGGAATTGCGCGAAGCGCTTGAGCGGTCTGTAGACAAATACAACCGCAGTTCTTTCATTGAGGAAGATCCGATTAGTATTCCCCATTCTTTCACGAAGAAAGAGGACATTGAGATTGCCGCTTTTCTAATAGCCACCATTAGTTGGGGCAATCGAAAATCTATTTTAGTCAGCGGGAACAGGCTCATGGAATACATGGATGGTGCACCGTATGACTTTGTCTTGAATGCTCAGCCGGAAGATTTCAAAAGTTGGAAGCCTTCTATTCATCGAACGTTCATGAAGGAAGATGTGGCTTTCTTTATTCAGGCGTTGAGAAGAATGTATGTTGAAGAAAGTGGAATGGAAGGTGTTTTTACGCAAGGATTTTCATCGGGTAATTCGAAGGAAGGCATAGAGTTTTTCAGGAATAAATTTATTGGGAATGAAGCGCACCGTGCCTTGAAGCACGTTGCTAGTCCAGAGCGAAACAGTACGGCGAAGCGCTTAAACATGTTCTTGCGCTGGATGGTTCGCGACGATAAGCGGGGTGTCGATTTTGGGATGTGGAAAGGAATCTCACCGTCGCAATTGTCTATTCCGTTGGATGTTCATTCGGGAAGAACTGCCCGCATGTTCGGGCTCTTGTCGCGCACGCAATCTGATTGGAAGGCAGTTGAGGAGTTGGATCGCAATCTTCGTATGTATGATTCCGCTGATCCGGTGAAATATGATTTTGCCTTGTTTGGCTTGTCGGAAGCCGGTTTTGAAAAATGAAAAAGGGCCATTCGGCCCTTCCTCTTTATGTTGAACTTGTAGAGATTACGAAAGCATTTGTTGACGTAGTAGAAATTCGAATTGCGCGTTTTGTTTTTCAAGTCGCTTAATTGAATTTTCTTTTTCTGCCATTTCTTGATAGTTCTTGAAAGCCGCTTGCAGCGTGTCGTTCATGTCTTCCTTTTTGAAAGGTTTTGTAGATACACGGAATACACGTGCTTGATTGATTGCGCTCAGCATGGCTTCAGCGGTAATGTTTCCGGAAAGAAGAATACGTTGCACTTTCGGAAATTCTTGCGCCAGGCGTTGTAGGAAGTGTATTCCAGACATGCTTGGCATTTCAAGATCTGATAATACCACATGAATATTTTCGGACTTCATAATGTTGTATGCATCGAAAGGGTCCGCTGCGGTAAACACCTTGTAATCGTTACCGAAAAGTGATTTGAAGGTGTGAAGCACCATTGTATCATCGTCTAAGCAAAGCACATTAATCATTGTGTTGGGTGTATTGTTGGGAGAGTTTGAATTGTTCATAGTTGAAGTGTTTCGTCTCTGTTTAACGCGAAGGGTTCTTTTTAGGTTTCGTTTTTCTAGGTTTTTTTTCGGAAGTGTAGGAATCATGCGTGATTCGAGGCTTTTTATTTTGCAGTTCTGCAATGGCTCTTAGGAGTGATTGTGTGGTTTGAATGGATTCATCGAGTCGTGATTGAAGAATAGCATTCTCTTCCATCATTCGTTTGGTGATGGCGTTTGTCTCCTCAATGACTTCTGCCTTTATTTTTTCAACGTCGACATGGGCGTATGCTTCTGAGACCATGAGAAGCGAAGGAGTAACGCGATAGAGTGACGCGAGTTTTTTAAAGTCTTCGATTTTAACGTGACGTTGTCCGTTTTCGAGTCGGCTGTATTCCGACTGAGATATTCCGAGTTGATCGGCGATGTATTCTTGTTTGAAAGAATACAGCATTCTAAGTTGTTTAAGCTTAGGGTAGTTTGTGTTTCTGAAAACAGTTTTCATAGGAGATTTGGTTTTAGTTTACCCAAAACTCATATTTCAAAATCCCATAAAAACTGTTTTTCGAAATTTTCGAAAAGATTATTCTCCCACCCTCGAGTAGATCAACGCCTTAATTTTATCTGGTATTGGCAGTAGTCCTAGCTTTTGCGCTTGGTGGATGGCTTGATTATCGTTTTCTATGATTTTGTTAGAATTTGAAGAATCCCATTTTTGAACTAAATCGGTTAGTTTAGGACGGATTGTTTTTGCCATATAATCTCCGATTTGATATTCGTCGAAAGAGGCCTCAATTCCAGCATGCTCGAAAATGTTTCTATTAAGTTCGTTTGAAATTCCTTTATTTCTGTCTTGAAGAATTCTCTCTTCCAACATTAACAGATACTTTATTGGAAAATTCAATAAAGAGGCATTAAATAAATAATTAAGACCATTCATGAATGTACTTTGTTGAAAGTCTGAAACGAATTGCGGCTTAACGAACAGATCTTCGCTTGTTGGAATTATCGACCACCTATCGAAGTGGTATCTTGGAATGAATTCATTATTTCCAACACTTTCATTACTTAGAAAGCATTTTTTTTCAAGTGTAACGAATTTAAGTTCGGATATATCTGGAATTTCAGATGAAGAAACGTTAACTCTGAATTTGATTATAAAATGGTCTTTATTTGATTGAAATGTAAATCCGGGTAATGAAAAAAGCAAAAAAGCAACTCCCGCCCATCTGATAAAATGAGGAAGATCCTCTTCGTGAACGTGGAACGGATGCCCAGTTATTCCAAGTAAATTATAAAGTTCAAAATTTTCGGGTTTAATCCCCAGTTTTTCACTCAATGTTTCATCTTTCACGCAGTAGTTCGAATTCAACAAATCAAATACTGTGTAAAATTCGTTACCAGAAAATCCAGTTTCTTTGATTCTCGGAATAATGCTGTCTAGAGTTTCCCCAGGCACATATTCCCCGGCTGCGCCAATCATCATTTGCATAGCAAGAGAAACACTCTTATTTGCCATATCATCGGTTATTACCCTTGCGTTGGATTGAAAGAAGTCAAGTTTAGTCTTGAATTCATTCAATTTAAAACTATCCTTTTTTGAATTCTCGTCGATGAAACAATTGATTATTTCTTTCCATGTCGGAAAGGAAATAGTAGAATTTGAATTTTTGTTAGGTTTTGGCATTACAATAAACTTTCGGTTGTTTACAACAAGCCCTAAATCTAAGTTATCGTCTGCAATAATTTCAGTTTCTTGCATTAATTATTTTTACATTGGAACATAAGGTCTTTTCGATTCAAAACCAATCGATTGAAATTCAGTTGATTAAAAGCGAGTTTTCGGATTTGCTAGAATTTGATTTGTTACAAAGTCAACTTGAGGAGCTCTTTTGCATTAGAAGTTTAAAAAAAACGGATGGTATCGAAGAGGCCAAGGACTTCATATTTAAAAATTTGGATTATGGAAGTTGGGTCTATTTTCCTTGGAGTAACACCGCTCTGAAAATTCTAGAAAAGGCTGAATTTATCGAGCTAAGAACCTCTCGAAACAGAAATAAAATTTCGAAAATTGAACAAGAAAAATTGTCAGATAAAACCATAGGAATAGTGGGTATGTCTGTTGGATTTTCAGTATTTCTGTCTATGGTTATGGAGCGAACTGCTGAGAATTTTAAAATTGCAGATTTTGATGTTTTATCAATGTCTAATTTGAATAGGCTTCCTTTCAGATTATGTGATATTGGACTTCAAAAGGTAGAAATAGCAAAAAGATGGGCACTTGAGATAGATCCGTATTTGAAAATTCAAGTTTTTTCTGAAGGTGTGCAAGATTCGAACGTAGAAGATTTTTTTATTGGTAATCGCAGATTAGATTTGGTTGTAGATGAATGTGATAGTGGTTCAGTTAAATTGTTACTGCGTTTATTCGCTAGAAAATCTAGAATTCCTCTTCTTATGGAAACGAGCGATCGTGGACTTTTAGATGTCGAGAATTATCAGAATATTAACGAGCCGTTATTTCATGCAAGGATTTTAGATTCTGAAGTGGAAGATTTGCTCTCTAAAAGCTCAAACGAAGTATTATTGCGCTTTATTGATTTGTCTGCTGCCTCTAAGCGGGGCATTGACTCTATGTTAGAAATTGGAAAAACCCTAGATACTTGGCCGCAATTAGCAAGTGATGTGTTGCACGGCGGCGCTTCTGTTACAATAGCTGCACGGAATATTTTACTTGGAAATACAATTTTATCAGGGAGATATTTTATGGATCTTCAACAGAAATTAGGAGTTCATGAGTTATAACATCAATTCACCAGAGAAGCATTTGTCTGAAATTTCGATTAGAAGTTTTAGGGCAGTTGATGATTTGGAAAGTTGTATGAGATTCAGAGAGGGGCATTTGGGAGTTTTAGAAGCTTTTGGTTTCAAGTTGACTAGTTCAACTGAAGATTGGATGTTTGATCCTGGGACGCATGTTATTATTATTGAATCAATAGATCGCAAAATCACATACGGTGGATCAAGATTGCAGTTGTTAGGTTCGAACTTAGAATTGCCTATACAGAGTGCTATAGGCGAGGATGTCTCAAATCTTGATGAGTATTTAAATAGTAGGAAGGGTCCCGTTGCCGAGTTGTGTGGTTTATGGAATTCAGTTGCAGTTGCAGGTTTGGGGATAGGTAGCGTATATAGCATCAGAAGTGCAATTGCGTTAGGAGGTTTGTTGGGTTACAACGAGATGATTGCGTTATGTTCAGCTTTTACGTATCGTATTTCTCATAAATATGGATTTCGATTGGTCGAATCTTTAGGTGAAGGGGGAAAGGTTTTTTATGCCGGAGCTAATCAGTATGCGCATATTACACATCAGCCAGATATTTTGAACCTTCCTGCATCCGATGAAATTGAAAGATTTAAAATTAACGAAATAAGACTAAATCCGGTAATGAAGATTGATGAAATTATCGGTGATGGTTTGACCTCTATTCATTATCAGATTGAGACATGAGAAAATTTCTTTTACTATTAGCTTTCGCAATATTTTGTGAACATTGTACTTCGCAAATTGGTTATGCTGAGTTTTCAGATCAATCAGAACTATCCGATTGGAAAAATGGTTTTTATGAAAATGTTTCGGGCTCAATTATTAATCTTGGGCTCAAGCGTGGAACATACGTCGTTCATTGGAAATTCCAAGTTGATAGTGCTTTTTGGTCAAGCCCAAAAGTTCTACATATTGCAAATCCTATTATTGATAATGTTGAAGTCTATCAGATTACAAAGGATTCAATATTTCATCAAAGTTCTGGTGAGAAAATATCCCTAGGATTCCGTGAATTTAATATTTCTGGGAATGCCGTTTCAATTCAAAAATCATCAGATAACATAGTTGAGTATTATCTGAAAGTAAGTAGTTCGGATCAATTACTTATTCCATTGAGTATTGAAGAAACTGGGTGTTTGTTAAATGATTACGAGAATATTGATTTGATTTTTGCAATCTACTTGGGAATTATTCTTTCAATGTTTATTTACAATTTATTTGTATTTTTTTCAGTTCGAGATTACGTATACCTGCTCTACATTTTTTACATTTTCACTGTTGGATATACTCAGCTAGTTTTGTTTGGTTTTTCTTCTAAGTATATTTTTAATTTCTCTGGTAGTTTGAACGTTGCTTTAGGCTCAATTGTTCCTGGTTTGAGTGGACTAGCAACTATTTTTTTCGCTCAAAATTTTATTAGAACAGCTCAATACTCTCCTAGAATAAATAGGGCACTTAACTTTTTTAAGTTGTTGTATTTTGTCGCAATAGGCTTGGCAATTTTTGGATATCATAATACGACTCAGATCATTCTTAACGTGGGCGCATCGTCTGCGTTAATTTTGATTTTTGCCTCTGCAAGCGCAATTAGACAAGGTTATCGACCGGCGAGATATTTTATTGTTGCGTGGGTCATTTTTATTATTGGTTTAACGTTGTATGCATTAAGAAACTTCGGCATCCTCCCCTTCAACGCTTTCACGAATTTCGCGTTACCTGTGGGGTCGGTGGTGGAAATTTTGTTGCTGTCGTTTGCGCTGGCAGATCGCATTAACGTGCTGAAACAAGAAAAAGAACTTTCACAACAACAGGCGTTCGCAGCCATGAAAGAAAACGAACGACTAGTCACAGAACAGAATATTCAACTCGAGAAAAAAGTGCACGAGCGTACCGCCGACCTCGAAAACCGAAATACCGAATTGCATACCGCAATGAACGACCTCCGAATGACACAACAACAACTCGTTG
>JBDLUS010000109.1:0-7507 GCA_039805165.1 Bacteroidota bacterium
ATTTCAATTTACCCAACAACCATGAAATTCAAATTGGAGGGCTCTATCGCAATCTTAAGACGAAAAAGAACGATGCTTGGGTTATGCAATTTTCTTATTTCTATACCATTGAAAAGAAAAAGGAAAAAGCTACTCGAACAATTGGCGTTCCTGAGTTTTGATATATTTGCTTCATGAAGAAGCATATTTTAATAATACTATTATTTGCTACAATCTTAAGTTCTTGTAGCATTGAAAAGAGAATTTATCAGCCAGGTTATTTCATTTCTGGAAGATCATCTTCACCTAAAGAAGAGAAAATCCAGAAGAAAATTCAGCCTGAATTATTTTCAGAATCTGTAACGACTATAACTAAGGAGGAATCATCTGAGGTTATCGAGCACGAAGACACTGCGAGTATAAGAATCAATGAATCAGATACGATAATTGAGGCTTCGAATGAAACTAAAAATCTCCTTCATGAAATTCCAGTCTCCGCTAATCCTAGCATTGATTCAATTCCTGATGAATCAAAATTGTTACATGAGAAATATCAAAAAAACCAAAAAGCAAAGAAGAAAATTAAGAATATTGGATTTTTCCCTCTTATTGTTGCTGATCTCGGACTTGTCATGACCCTTGTGTTTCTAATTCCTTGGCTCTATGGATCATTAGCAAACGACTCGGTCTTTTTTACTTTTGTATTTATATTCCTTTTCGGGTTAATATTCTTAATTCCAATTACGATTACTTATATCATTCTCTCAATCATCACGAAAAAGCAACGCCGAAAACTCAGAAGAATGGGATTAGTAAAATGATAACCACTTTACTTTTTCTTCCCCTCTCTTAACTTTTCTTCACTTTTTAATCAGCCCTCGTCGCAGACCCTCGTCTGTAGGATATTCGTCTGAAAGACATTCGCCTTAGGCATTCGTGCAAAGCACATTCGCCGCAGGCATTCGTCTGAAAGACATTCGTGCTTCGCACATTAGTCCGAAGGACATTCGTATCTTTGATACATCATGAACCCTCAAGTAGACACCATTCTCGAAGAAGGCTGCGGTAGATGCAAACTCGTCGGCACTCCTCAATGTAGAATCATTATTCGTAATCTAGAAATGAAAGCGCTTCGCGAAATCGCTTTAGAAACTGGATTAGAAGAAGAAGTTAAATGGGGATTTCCAGCGTATACCTTCAAGAAGAAAAACATTTTCATGCTAGGAAGCTTCAAAGAATATTCAAGTATTATGTTTTTCAAGGGAGCGTTGCTCAGCGATTTTGAGAATATTTTGGTTCAACCCACAGAGAATTCAAATTCGGGAAGGCAACTTCGATTCACGAATGCAAAAGAAATTCTAAAAGCAAAAAAATCAATACTGGCATACATCTACGAAGCCACAGAGCTTGAAAAATCAGGAGCAAAAGTTGAAGCCAAGAAAACTTCAGAATATCCAATGCCAGAAGAGTTGGAACTTAAATTCAAAGAACTTCCTGAATTGAAAGCTGCCTTTGAAAAGCTCACTCCGGGAAGACAGCGGGGATACCTACTTCATTTTTCACAAGCAAAACAATCTGCCACTCGCATCTCTCGTATCGAGAAATGCCTGGAAGCCATTTTTAACGGCAAAGGCATGAACGAATAAATCAAATTCAAATGAGCAGTCCAAATCGATCTAGAAAAATTCTGATACTCATCGCCCTGCTATGCTTGGCCGTTGTGATTGTGTATGCTTTTCAGTCGAGCACTGCACCTGCTGTTTCAAATACAGAATCGAAACAAGAAGAACAAAAGGAAGAAATTATTACAACCGATAACATTACACATCTTGAGTATCCTGCTGTTCTTCCCAAAGAGAAAATAATTTCCCACTCCGGATATTCCTTTGTCTATTCGGAAGAACATGAACAAGCTAAATGGATTGCTTACGAACTCACCAAAGAAGAGACGAATAGTCTTTTTGAGCGGACAGACAAGTTCCTTGTCGACCCGATGGTTTCAACCGGTACCGCTGAGAATGCAGACTACGCGAATTCAGGCTATGACAAAGGCCACTTGGCCCCAGCTGCAGACATGGGATGGTCGGCTGTTTCAATGAAAGAAAGTTTTTACTTAAGCAATATGAGTCCCCAACTGCCCGGATTTAATCGCGGCGTATGGAAACGTTTGGAAGAAATGATGCGCTCTTGGGCAATAGACAACTCAGCGATATACATTGTAACAGGACCTGTTCTAACGACAGGGCTTCCAACCATCGGAAGCAACCGCGTTTCAATTCCGAACTATTATTACAAAGTCATTCTAGACTATACGCAGCCTGAAATAAAGGCAATGGGATTCATCCTTCCGAATGCTTCCTCCTCTTCAGCTCTAACTTCATTTGCAGTCAGTATCGACGAAGTTGAAAAAGTAACAGGCCTTGATTTTTTTCCAGCTCTTCCCGACGATCAAGAAGCGTCCCTAGAAAAAGAGAAATGCACATCATGCTGGAATTGGCAAAAAGTAAAATATCAGAACGGCTCTGCTTCCCCTACACGTGAAGGAACTTCCGTTCAATGTTCAGGGACAACAAAGGCCGGAGAGAGATGCAAACGCATGACGTTAAGCGAAAACGGAAGATGCTACCAACATGGCGGGAATTAACACCGCTTTTCTTTCATAAACAAAATCTATAATTTCATAAAAAATATTGATAATCTGTATCATAGGTTAGCATCTACATTTGACTCGTCAATCTAGAAATAACTTAAACAGTTTTCAATGAAAAAAATCCTCGTAATTACAAGCCTCGTTGCTTCGGTAAACGCTTCTGCGCAGCCGCATGAAGCCATGCAGGGGCAATGTCCATTTCACCCTTCAGCATCACCTCAAAAAACAGAAGTGATAGGCAGCGGACATAACAACAGAGATTGGTGGCCTAACGCCCTAAACTTGGAGGTTCTTCGTCAGAACTCCAGTCTTTCTAATCCAATGGATGCTCAATTCTCTTACGAGAAAGCATTCACCACTTTGGATTATTTCGCGTTGAAAAAAGACATCAATGCTCTTCTTACAAATAGTCAAGATTGGTGGCCAGCAGACTTCGGCAATTACGGACCGTTCTTTGTCCGCATGGCTTGGCACAGCGCAGGAACATACCGCACTGGCGACGGACGTGGAGGTACACGCTCTGGAATGGAACGTTTCGCTCCACAAAACAGCTGGCCAGATAACGCGAACTTGGACAAAGCTCGCAGACTTCTTTGGCCTATCAAACAGAAATACGGTAATCAAATTTCTTGGGCCGATTTAATGATTCTTACGGGTAACGTTGCTCTTGAGAACATGGGCTTTAAAACATTCGGATTTGGTGGTGGACGCGTTGACGTGTGGGAGCCAGAACAATACGTTTATTGGGGACCTGAAACCAAATGGTTAGATGACAAACGTTATACTGAAGGAAGACAACTCGAAAAGCCATTAGCAGCTGTGCAAATGGGATTAATCTATGTAAATCCGGAAGGACCTAACGGAAATCCTGATCCTCTTGCTTCAGCGAAAGACATTCGCGAAACATTTGGTCGCATGGGAATGAACGATGAAGAAACCGTTGCACTTATTGCTGGTGGACACACCTTCGGAAAGACGCACGGTGCAGGAAGCGCCTCACATGTTGGAGAAGCGCCTGAAGGCGCTGGAATTGAAGAGCAAGGTTTGGGCTGGAAGAGTGATTTCAATTCAGGAAAAGGGAAAGATGCAATTACCTCTGGACTTGAAGTGATTTGGAATTCAACACCAACACAATGGAGCAACAGATACTTCACTACTCTCTTCAACAACGAATGGGAATTGACGACTAGCCCTGCTGGAGCAAAGCAATGGACTCCGAAAAACGGTGTTGCCAATGTTCCAGATGCTTTCGATCCTAACAAGAAACATATGGCAGGTATGCTTACCACTGACATCGCTTTGCGCGTCGATCCTGCATATGAGAAAATCTCTAGAAGATTCCTAGAACATCCTGAAGAGTTCGCCGACGTATTCGCTCGTGCTTGGTTCAAGCTTACGCATCGCGACATGGGACCAAAAAGTACTTACCTCGGTCCTGAGATCCCAAAGGAGAATTTGGTATGGCAAGATCCTATTCCTGCATTAAATCATCCTACAATCAACAATGCTGATATTGCTGTTTTAAAAACACAATTGCTTTCTTCTGGAATTTCCATCAGCGAAATGGTAACCACTGCATGGGCATCTGCTTCGACCTATAGAAATTCAGACCGTCGCGGAGGAGCCAACGGAGCGCGCATTCGTCTTGCTCCCCAAAAGGACTGGGAAGTAAACAATCCTAAGCAATTGGCGAAGGTTCTTGCTGCTTACGAGAAAATTCAAAAGGAATTTAATAACAAAGCCAAGGATGGTAAGAAGGTTTCAATGGCTGACTTAATTGTTCTTGCTGGAAACATTGCAATTGAAGAAGCTGCTAAAAACGCAGGTGTAACTGTCACTATTCCTTTCACAGCAGGAAGAATGGATGCAACGCAAGAGCAAACAGATGCTTCATCGTTTGCAGTGCTTGAACCAATGGCCGATGGATTCAGAAACTATTTGAAAACGAAGTATACTGTTCCAACTGAGGCGTTAATGGTAGACAAAGCGCAATTGCTTACCCTTTCAGCACCAGAGATGACTGTGCTTGTTGGTGGAATGCGTTCATTGCATGCAAACTTTGACAATTCGAACAACGGGATTTTCGTTTCAAAGAAAGATCAATTGTCGAATGACTTCTTCGTTCAATTGTTAGACATGAATGTTATCTGGACCGCTGTGAATGCAGATGATGAATTGTTTGAAGGAAGAGACCGCAAGACTGGAGATGTGAAGTACACAGCAACTCGCGCTGACTTAATCTTCGGTTCGAATTCTGAACTACGGGCAGTGGCTGAAGTATACGCAAGTAACGATGCGAAAGAGAAATTCGTTTTGGACTTTGCAAAAGCATGGACCAAAGTGATGAACTTGGATCGTTTCGATGTGAAATAAAAATGTGATTCGTTTTGAAAAGGCCGGCAATTGTCGGCCTTTTTTATTTCAATCTTTTTTCGGTTTGAACGAAAAGGTTAATAACGCTCGTCAAAAGCAACAAGAGCGAAATGAGTGTAGCAACTTCCGTCGTGATTGGCAGGATCGCAAGGATAAAAGCCAACACCAACATGATTAATCCTTGATTCAACATGAGCTGAGAAGAAAAGAGTTGAGCCAAATCCCAATTCTCTTGGTTCTTCATACTTCGTGAAGTGCGATAGCCGTAAATGCTATTGATTTTTTTTGGTGGAAATTTGAGTGTGATGAATGCTGCTACTGCAAAGACAAATCCCACAATGAATAATGGAAGAGCACCCATTGATTATTTGATTTCAATGGTTACTTTTTTTCCCAAACCAACTTCGAATAACTCCAAGAGCGTCTTCAAAGTCATGTTGCGCCCGTCGTTTTCAATTCGAGAAATGTAACTGCGTTTCTTATTCACTTTTTGAGCAAACTGCTCTTGAGTAAGGTTAGCTTCCTCTCTAAATGCCCGTAATCGCATTCCGATGACAAAAGCCGTAGCATCTCTTTCATACGCATCTCTCTCAGGAGTTCCAATTAGACCAAAGTGCTCATCCTTAAATTCCGACCAAGTTGTTAAGTTACCTTTTTCTTTCTTCATGATATTTGTACATTAATAGTTTCGCTTTTTCTATTTCTCTCGTTGGAGTTTTCTGATCCTTCTTAACAAATCCATTAAGCAAGACCACAATATTCCCATCATCAAAAAAGCAGAAAATTCGCCAGCAATTCGTTCCAAGCATAACCCGAAGTTCAAACAATCCTTTTACATTCCGAATACTCTTCATGTGGTTGCTCGACAACTTTTGGTGAGTTACTACCAATTCAATTAGCCAATTAATCTTCTTACGGACTCTACCATTTTGCTCATAATAGAATCGATTAAAATAGTCTTCGTAAAATACTATACTTCGAATTTTCTGCATAACAAATGTAACTTATAAGTATCATTACTCCAAATTGAGTTTTGAAATTTTACACTGAAAACTCCTTATTCCTTATGTGCTAGTTATGCCTGATTTGCGATGAACGAATAATGATTTGGCTTGTACAGCAGGACTTCTGTAACTTTATACCAATGAATAAAATAGTTTTCTTTCTCTTCGTGCTTATGAGCTTTTATAGCTCAATGGTTCAATCACAAGAGACTTCATGCATTTTCAATTATTACAATAAAAAAGGAAGCAACTATTTCTTTTCAACGTATTGGGATGTCTCTCCGGACATACTCATGAACGGAACATGCATTCAATACATGTCGAACACCAAAGACATCTACGAAAAGCGCGTTTTCAAAAACGGAATCATTCAATTGGAATTAACAAACCACATTAATCCAACTCGCAAAAGAACTTACTTTGAACGTGTGAACCGCGACAGCACCATTGCTGAATACTCTGAATATTCGGAATCCGGGTACTTAGTGCGAACTACCAAATATTATTTAGATAAAAAAGGAAGAAGATGCTGGCAAGATTCCCACTACTATCCCAACGGGAAATTGCAAAATATTCAATCGTATGCTGCATTGCGCGCAGAAGAGCTGAAAGGATTTTCATCGGATATCATTCCTGAACACACAATCGATTCTGAAGGCTATGGTTGGCAAACGGTTCCCGTAGGAGTGACTAAAACTTATTTTCAAAATGGAAAACTAAACACGCTGAACACCTATTCTTATTCTAAAAACGCACTCGCTAAATATGATCTTGGATTAAACGGACCCCATGAAGCCTATACCGAAGAAGGGGTGCTCATTTCAAAGGGACAATATTTTGATGGAAGAAAACATGGCGAATGGCGACATTATTTTTTCGATGGAAAACTTTCGCATGTACAGACTTATGAAAACGACTTCGGGGTTGGCACTTGGGTTAGTTATAATTACAACACAGGAAAAATTGAAACGACCGAAGAATTCAACAACGAAAAATATTACTGGCCTATTCCTCATACCATTCGTTACAACGAACTCGGAAAAGTGGTGTATGAAAAAGAAATATTACTAGACGGAAGAGGCTTCGAGAAATCGTATTTCGACAATGGAATTCCGAATGACATTACCATTTACTATAATGGTCCGTCTGAAATTTCTGAATACTACGCGTACTTCAACACGGGACAATTGAAGAAGAAAACCTACTATCGTGCAAAGAATGATACACTTAGTGCCGAGTATTTCGAAGATGGCAGCATCAAGTATATCAACCTCACTCCAAATATTGGTAGTGGTAACACGAAACAACTCACAGCAAACTATTACGCTCCAGGAAAATTAGAATCACAGACGTACTACACTTACAAAGACGGAATTTCAGACCAACACATAGAGAAGTTCTATGAAAATGGGAATTTCAAATGGGAACTTATTCTTCACGAAAAAGAGCAAACCGAAAGAGATTTCTTTCCGAATGGAAAACTTCAAAGTGAAAAAAATTA
>JBDLUS010000110.1:0-25979 GCA_039805165.1 Bacteroidota bacterium
AGATATGGACTTATTGCTTACGCATCGAGCTTCGATCAGATTGGTCCAATGACCAAGTGCGTAGAAGACGCAGAAGTTTTGCTTCAAGTTATTGGCGGACCAGATGCTTACGACAGCACAACGTTGTTGGAAAAACTTCCAAGCGCAAAGAATAATTCTGACAAGCCCAAGATTGCCTACTTGAAAGAAGCGGTTGAAAGCCCTGCTGTTCATCCTGAAATTCGCGCACGTGTTAACGAAATTTTAGAAAAATTGAAATCGGAAGGATATGTGGTTGAACCCATTTCTTTTCCGTATTTAGATTATATGGTTCCGGCTTACTACGTGCTAACTACAGCAGAAGCTTCTTCTAACCTGGCGCGTTTCGACGGAATTAATTACGGTTACAGAAGTAAAGATGCCAAAGGCATTGACGAGACTTATAGAAAAAGCAGAACAGAAGGATTTGGTCGCGAAGTAAAGCGCAGAATTTTATTGGGTTCGTTCGTTTTGAGTTCAGGATATATCGATGCTTACTACGGAACTGGACAGCGCGTTAGACGCGTATTGCAGGAGAAGACGAAAGTTATTTTCGATCAATACGACTTCCTACTTTCTCCAACGTGTACCGATGTTGCGTTTGAGTTCGGAGCAAAATCGAAGGATCCAATTTCAATGTACATGCAGGACATTTTCACGGTACATGCTAATCTTACGGGGAATCCTGCGATTTCTATTCCATGTGGAAAAGAGTCAACAACGGGGTTACCATTCGGCATTCAAGTTACCGCGCGTCACAAGGAAGACAGTGATTTGTTCGCGTTTTCAAAAACGCTGGAAGCGTTGCTATCCTAGGCTTTACGAGTTTTTCCCTAACAGAGTGTTCACAATTGTGTTTTTCCAAGATTGGAAATAATGCATTTTTTTCGGAAATTGTATCCGAAATGGAAGGGCAATAAACGCTTTGAAATGTTGTTGCCCTATTATAAAGGGAAATCATGAAAAAATTAGTTACAGCATTACTGGGCGTGCTTTCGGTTTGGAGCGTATCTGCCTTGGACTTTCCAAAGGACACGCTACAAGATCGTCAGGTGGCGGGATTAAAGAAAGAGGAGATTGATGAGATAGATAGAATGCTTGTAGCAAGTTATTTGAATCACTTCTGTTTTTCTGCGGATCCAGATATTCAAAACGCCTATGACTATCCAACAGATTTAGTTCCAACTTTTCCAGAGGATCTTACGCGTGAGCGCATGAAAGTCTTAGACAGAGAGAGTCCTTTCGATTTGGTTTACAATGACAATGTGCGCGATTTCATTGCGCTATATTCTGTTAGAAGAAGAGACGTAACGGCTAAAGTCTTAGGTCTTTCTCAATTATACTTTCCATTAATTGAAGACGCGTTAGCGAAATACAACATTCCATTAGAGTTGAAATATTTGGCTATTGTTGAATCTGCATTGAATCCAACAGCTATTTCAAGAGCTGGCGCTGCAGGACTTTGGCAGTTTATGCCTGGAACCGGAAAGATGTACGGATTAGACATTACAAGTTATCAGGACGAGCGTTTCGATCCGATCAAGGAAACAGAAGCAGCTTGTAAATATTTGCGTTTTTTGTACAACACGTTCGGCGATTGGAATCTAGCCTTGGCAGCCTACAACAGTGGTCCGGGTAACGTAAACAAAGCCATTCGTCGCGCAAACGGTAAGAAGGATTTTTGGGCAATCAAGCAATATCTTCCAAAAGAAACGCAAGGGTATGTTCCTGCATTTATTGCAGTGAATTACATCATGAACTACTCAACAGAGCACAATATTTTTGCAAAGAAAGCTTCTATGTCTTATTTCGAGACAGACACGATTCATGTGACTGGTAGAGTAGATTTCGAAATTGTATCGAAGAGCATTAACCTTCCGATTGAGGAAATTACTTATTTGAACGGAACGTATAAGTTGAAGGAAATTCCAGACAACGGCAAGAAGCATTACCTCATGTTGCCAGTTGAGAAAATTGGAGATTTCTTAGCGCACGAGAAAGATATTTATTTGGCTAGTGAGGTGAAGAAGCCAGAACCAGAGCCTGTTTTAGCCGATACAGCTTCGGCAGATGGCGGTGCTGGTCAGACAACGAAAGTGATTTGGGAAGATCAATGGAAGACGCACAAAGTCAAGAAGGGTGAAACACTTAAAGGCGTTTCTTCTAAGTATGGGGTAACTTCTTCTGACATTAAAAAATGGAATAAGCTTAAGTCGTCGACATTGAAAGTTGGACAAAACCTTAAAGTGAAAGTAAAGGTTAAAAAGACCATTACCATTCCAAAGGTTACAGAGCCTGCAGACACAACTTCTACAACGACACCGAAAGTAACACCTCCTGCGCCAGACCCGAAACCAAAGCCTGTGGCGCCTAAGGAAGAGTATGTGTATTACACCGTTAAATCGGGAGATAGCCTTTCAAGCATTGCATCTAAAAATCGCGTTTCAGTAGATTCAATCGTGAAATTAAATAAGGGCCTTAACCCAAACAAAATACAAATAGGACAGAAAATTAAAATCAAAAAGAAATGATAAAAGAAGGTGCCACCGTAGAGGTGAATTATGAACTTTTCATCGATGATGAAAACGGAGAAATGGTAGAATCTACCTTGGAGAACGGACCGATGAAATTCACGTTCAAGGTTGATCCAATGATTGAAGGATTTGAAAAGGGATTAGCTGGATTGAATGTTGGTGATGAGTTTCGCATAAGCATTCCTTGTGCTGAGGCATATGGTGAGGAGCAAGAAGAATATTACATGGAGTTTCCTAAAAGTGATTTCATGGAAGAGGATGGAGAGTTTGACGAAGAGTTATTCGCTGTAGGTGAAGTTATTCCAATGGAAACTCCTGAAGGACATCAGGTTCAGGGTGTTGTTGAAGAGGTTAAATTAAACTCTGTTGTAATTGACTTTAACCATCCGTTAGCTGGAGAGAACTTGTTCTTCAAAGGGCACGTGGTTTCTGTATCATAAGCATATGCAATTCGTTCGCACTTCGGCTAGTAGCATATCGCGCATCTCGGCATTTGCAGGATCTACGTTGGTATTGCTCATGGTTGGAATATTCTTAGTGTTCTATTTGGTGGCATTGCAGGTTTCAGATCACATTCGATCACAATTTACCGTGCAATTGCTCTTGAACGATGAAGTTAGCGAAGAACAGATATTAAGTTTTAAAAAGGAAATCGAGGGAGGCGGAATCGCCTCCCAGGTTTCTTATACCTCAAGTGAGCAAGCAGAGGCTGAGTATAGCAAAGAAATTGGTGAAGACTTCGTTCAAGTTCTTGGATACAATCCCCTTCCTGCTTCAATCGACGTTCAGATAAATCCGGAAAAGGCCGATGGTCCTACGGTAGATGCTTTCGTGGAGTCATGCAAGCAGAATCCAATTATTAAAGATGTTGGATACGAGAAAACTCTTCTTCAATCGGTGAATGACAACATTTCGAAATGGGGCGCCATCATTGGTGGAATCGTCATTTTGTTTTTGATCATTTCCGCCTTCATTATCATGAATACGGTTGAATTGGCCATCTCTTCTCAACGCCTAATCATTCGAAGCATGCAGTTAGTGGGTGCAACACCTTGGTTCATTAAGCGTCCGTTTTTGTGGCAAAGCCTGAAGAACGCTTTGCTTTCCTCAACAATTGCTTGGCTTTCCATTTCATTGATTTTGTATTTCAATCAGCAATCGCTCGCAGACATTATTCAGATACTGTTAGACGGAGGTGGATTCTGGAAATTGGGAGCTTTGCTTATTGCGCTGAGCGTGGTTGTGGGTGTTTTCAGCACCTACATTACAGTGAGTCGCTTCGTTCGTGCGAAGTTGCACCAGATGTACTGAGCCGTTTATGGGTGAAATTTCACCTAAACCACAAAAATAATAGCCGAAAAAAGAACGGTGGAAATAATACAACCCTCAATCGTTATTCTTGTCAAATGTTAACGAAAGATGAAGATTTCGAAGTGGTGCTCGAAATTGAACAAACTTCCTTATTTTCGTTGCCCGAATAAAAACAGAAAATTAATTTAACA
The DNA here is from genome assembly GCA_039805165.1 of Bacteroidota bacterium. Taxonomy (GTDB): domain Bacteria; phylum Bacteroidota; class Bacteroidia; order Flavobacteriales_D; family Sanyastnellaceae; genus CAIZGX01. Next base: position 4,055 of record JBDLUS010000110.1, read on the forward strand.
GTCATGAACAAAAAAGCAAGTCCTACAGTTAAGCAAGAAAACGGCTTTAACTTCAGTTCAATTTTTCCTTACATCGCAATTCCAATTGCTTTGTTAACCGGTTGGGCATTATTCACCTTCATATTGGGTGATACTGCAAACTTTGAAGGTGGCGATCCTGTAAAAGGACATCCATTAAACGTTTTAGGAACTGTTCACAAAGGTGGATTCATTGTACCTATTCTTATTGCGGTTAACTTGATTGTAATCATTTTCTTCATTGAGCGTTTCATTAGCATTATGATGGCTAAAGGAAAAGGAAGTGTTTCTACGTTTGTTCACAATGTACGCAAGATGTTAGCGAATAACGACGTGAACGGTGCACTTGCTGCTTGCGATGCTCAAAGAGGTTCAGTTGCTGCTGTATTGCGCGCTGGTTTATTGAAGTACAAAGCAATGTCTGAAGATACTACTTTAGATAAAGAAGCGAAAGTAACAGCGATTAAGCAGGAGTTAGAAGAAGCTACTGCATTAGAATTGCCAATGTTGTCTAAGAACTTGGTTATTCTTTCTACTTGCGGATCTTTAGGAGTACTTGTTGGTCTTTTAGGAACTGTAAAAGGTATGATTTCATCGTTCGAAGCAATGGCAACTGCTGGTGCTCCAGATGCAACTGCACTTTCTTTAGGTATCTCTGAAGCCTTGATTAACACGTTCTTGGGTATCATGGCATCTGCGATTGCAATTATCCTTTACAACTTCTTCAACACTCGAATTGATAGCATGACATTCGCAATGGACGAGGCTAACTTCACAGTTACTCAAACATTCGCTTCGAAGCACTAATTCAAGTTTTTACTTAATTATTAATATTTAAGAATATGTCGAAAATCAAGATGCCCAAAAGCGCTCCTAGCTTGGATATGACGCCGATGGTTGACCTTGGTTTCTTGTTGGTAACGTTCTTTATTCTTACCGCGAAGTTTCGCCCAAACGAACCTGTAATTGTAGACGTCCCTGCAGCAACATCTGAATTATTGTTGCCAGAGAAAGTGATGCAAATTACGGTTGACGACAAGGGAAGAGTTTTCTTTGACCTTGCAGGAAAGGACATTCGCAGAGAAATGTTAAACAGAATGGTTCAAAGACATCCGGAATTAAAACTTACTGAAGATGAAGCGCGCAAATTCGCTTTGTTAGGTATGTGCGGAATGCCAATGAACAACCTGAGTCAGTACCTAAGCGCCGACGAAAAGACAAGAGCAGCACTTGACGCACAAACCCCTGGTATCCCTACCGATTCTATCAATGGTGAATTGGGAGATTGGATTCAGAGTGGTTACGAAGCCTTTATGGCCGATGCCGAAAAACATGGTTTAGAACCTAAGGACATCAAAGGCGATAAAGCGTTACGATACGCAATTAAAGCAGACGGAACAACAGACTACGAAAAGGTAGAACAAGTAATTGACGTTTTCCGTGACAAGAATATTTTCCAATTTAACATGGTGACTACTTTGGAATCAGGTTCCAAATAATTCAACCGTATAGAACAAACATGTTATGGCAGAAATAATAGAAGGTGGTGGTGGCCACGAAAAAGGTGGAAAAAAGAGACCCAAGAAGAGCCCGGTGCGCATGGACATGACGCCGATGGTTGACTTGGCGTTCCTTCTTTTGACCTTCTTCATCTTGGCAACCTCACTGAGCAAACCAAAGACACTCGAGATTGTTTATCCTAAAGAGGTAGACAACACAGAGGATCAAACTAAACTCGATGATGATTTAGCGACTACCATTGTTATTGGTGAAACCGATGATCAAATTTTCTACTACCATGGAAAATTTAGAAAGGACACCACGAAATTGGAGCCGTCAGATTTTTCTAAAGATGGACTTCGTGTAATGTTACTTGAGCGAAACAAGCGTGTTGTAGAGCAAGTAAACAGTTTGAAGGACCAGCAAAGAGAAGAATTGAAGAAGAGCAATTCGCGTGAAGATGACGAAAAGATAAATGCACGATTCAAAGATCTTATTGCAGATGCTTCCAACGATTCTCTTGCACCTTTCGTGATCGTAAAGACAATGCCAACCACCAAGTGGAAGAACGTTGTAAATGCAATTGACGAATTGAACATTACTAACGTGAAGAAGCGTGCAATCATGGATATGGAAGCACGTGAAGCATTACTTTTCCTTTCACCAGAAAAAGTAGCAGAATTAAAATTGAAATGAACGATTGATGTGTAGGCCTGTACTGCACATTATAAAAGCAAACCATTATGTCAGCAGTAACTGATTTTCTTAGCAACCACTCCGACCTGGTGGCTGTAGCTACAGCAGCAGCTGTGGTTACGTTCCTTGGTTTTGAAGCGGGCTGGAATAGCATTATGGCGCCAGATCGTAATGAGCAAGTATTCGAAAACAAAAACAAAGCCTACGGAGCGTATAGAATACGTTCTATGTATGGAGGGGTTTTAGCCATTGCGGTGTTCTCGGGTATTTTCTTGGTATCCGGTGCGTTAATCACGCCAGTCATTTTAGCCAAAGGCGAAAAGAAGGAAAAAGAGGTGAAGGTGGAAATGAACGCAGAAATGATTGCGCCTCCACCAACGGATCCAAACGAGCCACCACCACCACCACCACCGCCACCACCACCGCCACCGCCGCCACCAAGTGTGCGTCAAATTCAATTCACTTCAATCGTTATTGAAGAGAACGTAGAGACACCTCCACCTTCTCAAGATAAATTGAAAGATGAAAAGATTGCCGACGAAACAACGGAAGGAGAAGACGGCCCAATGGGACCATCAGATGCAATTGCGGTTTATACCCCTGTCGATAATAAAAACGATAAAGTAGAAGCGCCATTGACATTCGTTCAAGAGATGCCTGCTTACCCAGGTGGAGAGAAAGCGTTGTATGAGTTTTTGTACAACAACATTTCTTACCCAGAGCAAGAGAAGTCTCAGAACATTGAAGGAACGGTATTCGTAAACTTCGTTGTTGAAAAAGACGGAACACCTTCCAACTTCACCGTAACACGTGGTGTTGAAGGAGGAAAAGGATTGGATAGAGAGGCGTTAGCAGCTTGTAAGAAATTAGGCAAGTTCAACCCAGGAAAACAAAACGGGGTTTCTCAACGTGTATTCTTGACCATTCCGATTAAATTTACGCTAGCCGATAATTAATCGCTAAATACTTTCTGAAAAGGGTTGGCTTCGGCCGACCCTTTTTTATTTTTGAATACGATGTTACCCTTCCACACAGATAGCAATGAAGCGGGCTTAGATGAAGCCGGAAGAGGCTGCTTAGCGGGCCCAGTTGTTGCGGCTGCTGTTATTCTTCCTGAAGGATTTTCGCATCCTTGGCTCAACGATTCGAAGCAAATGAGTAAAAAGCATCGCGATGAATTGCGCGTGATTATTGAACAAGAGGCCCTTGCTTGGAACGTGCAGTTTGTCTCTCCGCAAGAAATAGATCAACTGAATATTCTTCGTGCATCAATTACCGCAATGCAACGCGCAACTCTGAATTTGAATGTTAAACCTTCTCATCTTTTGGTAGATGGAAATCGATTTTATGCATTGGATGCATATTCGCATACCTGCATGATTAAAGGCGATGCGCGATTCATGAACATTGCTGCTGCCTCTGTTTTAGCAAAGACCCATCGCGATGAATTTATGTTGAAACTGCACGCTGAATTTCCTCATTATGCTTGGGATCGAAATATGGGATACCCAACAAAGGCACATCGCGCAGCGATTTCAGAATTCGGCGCGTGTGAGCACCACCGCATGACCTTCGCTCTTTTGCCCAGGCAGTTGCAAATAGAAGCGCTTTGATGCCTATTTTCGCACAATGCAGTTAAGGGCTGAAAACATTCAAAAGATATACGGAAAGCGAACCGTTGTAAAAGACGTTTCGTTTCATGTTGAACAAGGCGAAATCGTGGGATTGCTTGGTCCGAATGGAGCGGGTAAAACAACAAGTTTCTACATGGTGACCGGTTTAATTCAACCTAACCAGGGAAAGGTTTTGCTTGACGATACCGAGATTACACATATGCCCATGTTCAAGCGCGCGAAAATGGGTGTGGGCTATTTACCCCAAGAAGCTTCCATTTTTCGCTCTCTTTCTGTTGAAGACAACATTAAAGCAGTGCTCGAATTGACGGGTCTTTCGAAGCAAGAGCAGTCTGAGAAGTTAGATGCTTTGTTGGAAGAATTTGGATTGACCGAAAGAAGAAAATACATTGGTCATCACCTCAGTGGTGGTGAAAGAAGAAGAACGGAGATTGCTCGTGCACTTGCGACTGATCCGAAATTTATTTTGTTAGACGAACCTTTTGCAGGCGTTGATCCCATTGCAGTTGAAGACATTCAGCGAATTGTTTGGAAGCTGAAAGAGCGCAACATAGGAATATTAATTACCGATCACAATGTGCAAGAAACGCTGACGATTACCGATCGAGCATACCTCTTGTATGATGGAAATATTTTGAAATCGGGAAGTGCCGAGGAATTGGCTTCTGACGAGCAAGTACGTCGTGTTTATTTGGGGCAAAACTTTGTCTTAAGAGCCAGAAAAGAATAAGCCCCCGAGAATCTCGAGGGCTTCATTATTCTAGAAGGAAGAATTACTTCCCGCTGTTGTAGCGAGCTTCAACTACTTCCCAATTAATTACATTGAAAAAAGCTTGAATGTAATCAGGACGTCTGTTCTGATAGTTCAGGTAGTACGCGTGTTCCCAAACGTCTAAACCTAAAATTGGAAATCCAGAGCAACCAACTCCTGGCATCAATGGATTGTCCTGATTTGGTGTTGAGCATACTTCAAGTTTTCCGTCTTTCACACACAACCAAGCCCAACCCGAACCGAAGCGAGTCATTGCAGCTTTCACGAACAAGTCTTTGAATGCGTCGAATGATCCGAAAGCCTCGTTAATTGCTGCTTCCATAGTTGGAGTAACTTTTCCTCCGTTTGGAGAAAGTAATTCCCAAAATAAGTTGTGATTGTAGAATCCACCGCCGTTGTTTCTAACTGCAGCATTATCGAAACCTTTCACCATAACTTCTTCGATAGAAAGATTTTCTAAATCGGTTCCAGCAATAGCGTTGTTTAGGTTTGTGGTGTATGCAGCGTGATGCTTACTGTGATGAATTTCCATGGTACGCGCATCGATGTGTGGCTCAAGTGCGTCGTATGCGTACGGTAAATTTGGTAGTTCGAATGACATAGTTATTTTTTTGCGAAATTAACCCAAAACAAACGCCACAAAAAAATTCTTCGCAATTCGTTAGAAAGCTTGTTGCGCGCTTATCTTTGTAGCTTATCGAAGCGTTTTCAATTAACCGATTTTAAAGAAGGAAAAGCATGGGACTTTTTAGTTTCCTAACACAAGAAATTGCCATTGACTTAGGTACGGCAAACACAATCATTATCATGAACGATAAGGTTGTTGTAGATGAACCATCAATCATTGCTCGCGACCGAGTTTCAGGTAGAACTGTTGCCGTTGGACGCTTAGCGCAACAGATGCACGGTAAAACTCACGAGAACATAAAAACAATTCGTCCGTTGAAAGACGGTGTAATTGCCGATTTCCATGCTGCTGAGGATATGATCAAGGGGTTAATCAAAATGATTAACAAGGGCGGGAAAATGTTTCAGCCTTCATTGAGAATGGTAATTTGTATTCCATCTGGTATTACTGAAGTTGAAAAGCGTGCGGTAAAAGATTCTGCTGAGCATGCAGGTGCAAAAGAAGTTTATTTGATTCACGAGCCAATGGCTGCGGCAATTGGTATTGGTGTAGACGTTGAAGAACCAATGGGTAATATGATTATCGATATCGGAGGTGGTACTTCTGAAATTGCGGTAATCGCATTGGGTGGAATTGTAACAGACAAAAACATTCGTGTAGCCGGAGATGAGCTTACTCAAGACATCGAAGATTACATGCGCCGTCATCACAACATTTTAATTGGAGAGCGTACCGCTGAACAAATTAAAATTGAAGTAGGTGCTGCAATTGACGACTTAGAGGTTCCGCCAGCGGACTACAGTGTTCGCGGTCGCGACTTGGTTACCGGTGTTCCGAAAGAGATCATGGTTTCTTACAAAGAGATTGCTCACGCATTGAACAAATCAATTTCAAAAATTGAAGAGGCAATCATGAGTTGTTTAGAAAACACGCCTCCTGAATTATCAGCAGATATTTTCAAAACAGGTATTTACCTTGCGGGTGGTGGTGCATTGCTTCGCGGATTGGATGTTCGTATCAATCGTAAAACGAAACTACCTGTTCACGTAGCAGACGATCCGTTGCGCGCAGTAGCAAGAGGTACAGGAATTGCGTTGAAGAACATCAACCGCTTCCAATTCTTAATGCGCGAGTAATTCGTTAACACGAAAGCAGAATGGGTAATCTTTTGGCATTATTGCAACGATTTCACGTGCTTTTGTTGTTCCTAGTGCTTCAAGTTTTTTCACTAATTGTTTTGTTTTCCGAAAACAATTTTCATCGCAAAGAATTTATTCGTCACAGTTCTGATTTTGCTGGATACATTTATGAAAAGCGCGACGAGTTCACAAGTTATTTAAGACTTGCTGAAATCAACGATCAGCTAGCAATTGAAAATGCAGCATTGCGCAGTCTTCTTCCAGAAAATTATATTAGCTCTGATACCGCAACGTTTAAAGCCCAAGGCGTGCGTCAGCAGTACACATATACGCCTGCTAAAGTAGTAAACGCCACCGTTAGTCGCAAACGAAATTACCTTACCTTGAATAAAGGATATGCTGAAGGCATTGGTATTGAAATGGGTGTTATTGCGAATGGAAGTATTGTCGGAATCGTGAGCAGTGTGAGCAAGAATTATTCGATAGTTATGCCTGTTCTTCACACGAAATTCCAGGGGTCGGTGAAGATGAAGGGAACTGGGGAATTTGGAATTTTAGAGTGGCCGGGTGGAGATCCATTGTTTGCATTCGTGAAGGAAATTCCGAAACACGTGTACATCAATGTTGGCGACACGGTTATAACGACAGGATTTTCAAGTCACTTCCCAGAGGGAATGCTAATAGGAAGTGTGGAGGCATTGGAAGACAAACCGGAAGAAAACTTCCATCGAATAAAAGTGAAATTGGCAACCGACTACAGAAAAGTAGCCTGGGTTCAAGTGGTGAAGAATCTTCAGAAAATGGAGATTGATTCTCTTCAACAACAACAAATCATAGCAGACGGAGGAGAGGAATGATGAACTATTTGCGCATATTTCTATTCGTGCTTTTGCAAGCCTTGGTGGTGAGCAGAATTCAGTTGTTCGATGGGTTGGTTCTTCCATTTATTTACATTTTCAGTTTGCTCATGTTTCCGTTCGACACGCCGAGATGGGCGATGTTGTTGATTGGATTTTTCACTGGAATACTTATGGACTTGTTCACGGGCCCTCCAGGTCTGCACACTTCGGCATGTTTACTTCTTGCATTCTTGCAACCATTGGTGCAAAACATGTTGGCTCCACGCGAAGGTTACGACTCGAATTTGAAGCCTACCATTCACAAGATGGGCTTGGCTTGGTATACTACATACGCCGGTATTCTGACGTTTGCTCATCATACATGGTTAATCTTCTTCGAATTTTTACGCTGGGATAAATTCTTCTTCCAGTTGTTTCATATTTTGTTAAGTTCTATTGCAACTTTATTGCTGATGATTTTGGCGCAACTCTTAATTTCGCCAAATAAGAAAAGCAGCTAATTACCTTGAACAACGACAACCGCCGGTACACTTTCTTGTTTATTGTTGGAACCATCTGTGTGATATACATAGTGCGTCTCTTTGCGTTGCAAGTTGCTACGAGCGAATGGAAAAATAAAGGCTCACGTCTCACAGAGCGTGAGGTGGTTGTTTACCCGTCGCGTGGAAACATCTTCGATCGTAACGGAAAAGTTTTGGTAACGAATCAGACCGTTTACGATTTAATGGTTTTACCGAAAGATCTTAAGCCCTTCGACACCTTGGATTTTTGTAAGTTGGTGAATTTACCATACGACGAGCTAAAAGAAATCCTAAAAAAGTCTGTTACATATCCGAACGTTAAGTACAAACCTTCTCCGGTTATCAAGCAAATGCTTCCTGAAGAATATGCGATTTTTGCAGAGCGATTGTATAAGTTTCCTGGTTTTTTTGTTCAAGCGAGAACCTTACGAACCTATCCTGAAAACTTAGGTGCGCTTGTGCTTGGTGATGTTGGTGAAGTGAATGGAGACATTTTGAAATCACACCCTGATTATCGCAAAGGTGACTACATTGGATTAAATGGAATTGAAAAATCATACGAGAAAGAGTTGCGCGGAAAGCGCGGAATAAAGTATGTCTATCGCGATAACCTGGGTGTAGAGCACAGTGTAGCGAACGGCCAGTTGGACAGTGCAGCGCAAGAAGGAGTGGATTTGTATGCCACCATTGACGCAGAGTTACAGAAGTACGGAGAAAAACTAATGCAGAACAAACGTGGATGTATTGTCGCGATTGAACCTTCGACTGGAGAAATTTTAGCCTTGGTTTCTGCGCCCACCTTCGACCCGAATCTATTGGTGGGTAGAGCGCGCGGACAAAACTTTGCGGCGTTAGCGAAGGACCCTTTGAAACCGCTCTTTAATCGCGCTACTCAAGCGCAGTACAGACCGGGATCTATTTTCAAGTTGGCTCAATCCTTAACGGCTTTGCAGTTGGGTTCAATTACCAAAGACACGCGTATTGCATGTAACAGAAGTCTAATCGGTTGTCACGGGGCGCACAGCATGGACGATTTGGAGATGGCAATTGTTCATTCATGCAATCCTTATTTCAGAGGAGTTTTGCAACGTGTGGTGGAAGCGAATAGAGATCCGAACAATCGCGCAAAAGACGCTGCTTTAGGGCTTTCAATTTGGAATGAACAAATCAGAAAATTGGGATTCGGTTCGAATTTAGGCAGCGACCTACCGAATATGAAAAAGGGTAATGTTCCTGGGACAGAATATTACAACAAGAAATACGGAGTAAACGCATGGAATTTTTCAACCATATATTCCATAGCTATTGGTGAAGGTGAGTTGTTGATTAATCCAGTTCAGATGTGTAACCTAGCGTGTATCATTGCTAACCGCGGGTTCTATGTTCCGCCGCATACGGTGAAGCAAATCGGAAGAGGTGGTTCAGCACGCACTGAATATGTTACTCGTGTTGATGTAGGCGTTAAACCAGAGTACTTCGAAACAGTGGTTAACGCTATGGAGAAAGTTGTTGGTCCTGGCGGAACAGCAAACAGCATTAAACTTTCAGATATTGTCATTTGCGGTAAGACCGGTACGGTTCAGAACGAACCGCGCGAAGACCACAGTGTGTTCGTTTGTTTCGCACCTAAAGAAAATCCAAAAATCGCTTTGGCAGTTTATGTCGAATATGCAGGTTTCGGTGGAACGTGGGCTGCTCCTATTTCAAGTTTAATGATTGAAAAATATTTGAAAGGGGGAACAACAAATACGGGAAGAGAGGAACTAATCATGAATGCCAAAATTTTGAATTAATGGCAGCGTCAAACAAACAAAATTTACAACTCGATTGGGGCACAATTGCGCTCTACGGAGTGCTTGTATTGTTTGGTTGGCTTACGATATACAGCGCGGCATTCAATCCGCTAACACCAAGTCCGTTTACATTTTCTGAAGAGTACGGAAAACAGCTCGTTTGGATTGGTGTGTGTGCGTTTTTAATTGTTGTAATCCTGTACCTAGACGCAGAGGTCTTTAACAAGTTGGCAGTATACATCTATCTGTTCTTCGTGCTTTTGCTTATGTTGGTATTGGTTATTGGGAAGGAAGTAAATGGAGCCAAGGCTTGGTTTGGAATAGGTGATTTCGGTATACAGCCCAGTGAGTTCTCTAAGATTGGTGTCGGATTATTTCTTTCGAAATTCATTTCCAGTTCTGGAATACAATTAAAAAACCTTCGCACGCGAATTCAAGCATTTGCTATAATCGGATTGCCGGCGATGCTCATTCTTCTTCAACCCGATGTGGGTTCGTTGCTTACTTTTCTTGCGTTTATTTTGGTAATGTATCGCGAAGGAATGTCGGGCAATGTTTTGATAGCCGGATTCGCGAGCGTTGTCATTGGAACGCTCAGTATTGTTATCGGTGCAGGCCGCACGACTTATCCGTATTTCGGAGAGCAAAGTTCAATTTGGACGTTTCTAATTTCATTGCTTGGATTAGCTATTCTCGCATTGATTTTCGTTCGAAATTTTATTGTTCCTCGATCAAGGAGAATGCTTTATTCAGTGATAGTTATTTCTTTGGTATTGGCGTCTAGCCTTGCATTTTCCATTAACTACATTGTAGATAATGTGCTTGAAAAGCACCACAAGGAAAGAATCTATGTGATGCTTTCACTTCCGGTAGAGCGAGAAGATGCTACCTATAATTCAGAGATGGCGAAGATTACGGTTGGTTCTGGGGGGTTGTTGGGAAGAGGATTTCACCAAGGGCCAATGACACAGAACAATTACGTTCCCGAGCAATGGACCGATTTTATTTTCAGCGCAGTCGCTGAAGAGTGGGGCTTTGTTGGAAGCGTACTTGTCATTTTATTATTTTTCGCGCTCATCTATAGACTTGTTGCGTTGGCAGAACGTCAACGTTCACAGTTTTCTCGGGTATATGGTTATTGCGTTGCAGCAATCATATTCATGCATCTGCTTATTAATATTGGAATGGTGCTCGGATTGGCGCCTATCATTGGTATTCCTCTGCCCTTCTTCAGTTACGGTGGATCTTCGCTTATGGCGTTTACCATTCTCTTGTTTATTATGATTCGCTTGGACGCAGAGCGATTGAGTATCTTTAGATAACCGCTTTGCGAATGACGCTTCGCGATGACCACTTCGTGGATGACCGCTTTGCGGATGACGCTTCGCGATGACCCTACGGGAGAAATGTGTGAGAGTTAACAAACAATCGTTTGTAAGGTGCGATTGGGCTAATCCATAACCTGTAACCAAATGGCTACATTAGCGTAATACGCAATATACTTTCGCATGAAATCTTTTTACACACCATTCCTTACAGCGGTAATTACACTGCTCTCTTTCAACGTCGCGTTAGCAAACGACCGTTTTTTCATTGAAAATAACGGGCAGGTAAAAAACGAAAATGGACATCGTGATCAGTCGGTGTTGTTCATGTATTCGAGCTCAGAGATGGATGTATTCATTCGTAAAACAGGAATGACTTATCAATTCAAACGATACAGCACTGAAGGAACATACGCGGAGCGCGTAGATATTAATTGGAAAGGTGCTTCTGAGACTGTAGTTGCGAGGGGCTTGCAAATCTCTGATTACACGGAAAATTATTTTTTAGACGGAAAATCAAATTCCGCCCAAGCATTTGAAGAGATTAGACTTTCAAATGTATATCCGGGTGTTGATTGGAGAGTGTTCATTACTGAAGAAGGATTGAAATATGAGTTTATTGCGAAGGACGCTAAAGCGGCCAAACAAATTTGTATGCAAGTCGAAGGTGCTGAAGCGTTGGAGATGTCTGTAAACGGGTCTGTGGTTATTAAAGGTGAAATGGGTGAAGTGAGCGATGCAAAGCCAGTTTATTTCAACCAAGGAAAAGAAATTGATGGAAACTTTATTTTGAATGAAAACGCCATTCAGTTTGAAATTCCTTCCCACACAAAGGGTGAGTTAGTGTTAGACCCGGAAGTTATTTGGTCGTCTTATTATGGCGGAACAGGACTAGACGATTCACGTGGAATATTCACCGATGCAAATGGTGATTATTATTTAACAGGAGCTACCAATTCAACTACGCTGATTTCTTACTTAGGATATCAAGGATTGTTGGGTGGAAGTAACGACGTTTATGTTGTGAAGTTCAACGCCTTGAATCAACGCTTATGGGCGACGTATTACGGCAGGACAGGAAATGATGTTGGAAACGACATTGTTGTTGATGCGTATGGTGGAATTTATGTTGCGGGAAGCACGAGTTCGATGTCGGCATTTGCTTCAGCGAGTCAGCAGACTGTTTATGGCGGTGGCCCGCGTGATGGTTTTGTTTTGAAGTTATTTCCTGATGGAACATTGGAATGGTGCTCTTATTACGGGGGAAGCGGCGACGAGCAATTAACAGCATTGTCTGTAGGATTTCAAGGCGAAGTTTATTTCATCGGCGAAACGAGTTCAACGGACTTGATTACACTTGATCCATTGCAAGCTGCATTCGGTGGTGGCGCGAGTGATTTTTATTTAGGCACGATTGACCCAGGTGGATTCCTTTTACGATATACTTATTTTGGTGGAAGCGGTGTTGAATTGGCAGGAGATTTAGTGGCGACGAATGACTTCAACTTATATTTTACTGGAACAACAAGTTCTACTTCAGGAATGGCTGCAGGTGGGGCGCAGAACACTTTCGGCGGAGGTGCATACGATGGGTTCTTCGCGAAAATAAATAGCGGGAACATAATTGAATGGGCGTCATATATTGGCGGGCCAAGTGAAGATCGCGCCGAGGCTATTCATGTTGCTGCAGATCGTTTGTACCTAGTGGGAAAATCTGGATCTATTAACGGAATCTCTACACCAGGTGCTGCGCAAGTGTTTAATGGAGGAGGAAGTTTTGATGGATATTTAGCCTCTTACACCATTGATGGAGCAGTGAATTGGAAGACGTATTATGGTGGTTCTGGAAACGAATCGCTTTGGGGTGTTGCAACAGACGCTGCAGGAAGCGTTTTCATTACGGGTAATTCTACTTCTTCCAATCTAGGAGACAACGGGTTTCAGAACACAAATGGCGGTCTTACAGATATTGTATTTGCTGGATATTCCATTGACGGCGTTCGCTACTGGAGTTCATATTTGGGTGGAAGTGCAGACGAGTCGGTGAGTGATCTTGTGATGAACGCTAATCAAGAAATGTTTTTTGCTGGAAGTTCAGCGTCTTCGAATCTTGCGGTTGGGGGCTACGAATCCACTAACAACGGAGGAGGCGAAGCGTTTTTCGGTAAATTGAAGAATTGTGATTACCCTTATTTAACGGTACACATTACCGGAGATACCGTATTCTGCGAAGGAAAGTCGGCTATTTTATGTTCTGGTGGTGCTGATCATTTCCTTTGGTCAACAGGTGACACAACCGCTGCATTAGAGGTAGATGAAGCCATGACCATTTATGTCATCGGAACAACAACACCCGGTTGTAGCACGAGATCTGATGACTACACCTTTACTGTTTTGCCTCAGCCTGTCATTACCATCACCGCAGATGGACCATTGACTTTTTGTGGCGATGTATCTGTTAATCTTACCGCGTCGGGCGGAATTGGTTACGAATGGAACAGTGGTCCAACAACCGAAACGATTACTGTTAATGAGTCAGGAAACTACTCATGCACAGGAATTAATGAATTTGGTTGTGAGGGAAGTAGTAACCAATTAAGTGTTGAAGTATTCGATTTACCGGAAGTAGCAATGGGTATTTCAACAGACAGTATTTGTATTTCTGCGGATCCTGTTGGAATTGTTGGCTTGCCTTTAGGCGGAACCTATGTTGGTGATGGAATTGTTGGAAGTACAATAGACCCCACTATTGCCGGCGGCGGCGCGCATCAGGTTTATTACACATACACAGATGCGAATGGGTGTACCAATAGCTCTGAAGTATTCGACTATTTCGTGTTGTTTGAGCCAACGGTATTGTTCCTTTCACAGGATACTGTAATGGCTGGCGATCCGCCAGTAGAGATGACCGGAATTCCAACAGGAGGATATTACACGGGGTTTGGGGTAAGCGGCAATTTGTTTTATCCGGAATTGGTTGCCCCTGGCTTTTATCAGATTACCTATAACTATGTAGATGACAACGGTTGCACCAATAGAGACACACAGGTTATTTATGTTTGTTGTGTTGGAATTGACGAATCTGCTGCTACCGAACCGAAGTTGTATCCTAATCCGACGGAAGGAGTCTTGAATTTCACTTTAGGAACTCACTCGGCAACGTCATATCGCGTTTATGATCTTTCTGGAAGAGTGGTTCAGCAAGAAAATCTCTTCGCTGAGCAAAATTCTTTCAACGTTTCGAATTTGGCGAATGGTCAGTATTTACTGAGGTTTGAGGGCGAAGGTGTCTTCATTCCAATCCCATTTTCAGTATCGAAATAAAAAAAATTCAATTTTTTTTGAGAAAACTGTAACCTTTTTCGGTCGATAGGGGTAAAAGAAGCATAACCTATTTGACTTATGAAAAACTCTATCACAATCTCCATCTTCGCAGCGGTTCTTTCTCTAAGCCTTGTTTCTTGTCAGAAAGAATTTTACATGCCAACAGCACCAGTAAATGTTGCGGACACTACTTCTACTGTATCAAACAATGAAGAGACGGCACCAACGGCTGTTTTAGGTGAAGATGTAGCGAAATTGAACTTTGTATGGCTTCAGCCAGAAGGTGCAAATGCTAATCTTCAAGGTGTGAAGATTGAAATTGCAGATAAAAGTGGTGAGGTTGTGTTTTCAGCAATTGATGTTTTGGCTGCTGGTGATGATATGTTCCAGTGGTTTCCTGAAATCACGCTACAATCAGACGTTTACACATTCACAATGAAATCAGCATCTGGAAACGTATTGAGTGTTTCAACTCTAAATGTTGCAGACGCTTTCCAACAAGACGAATACATTCATCAAGCAGACGGAACGACGTTCTTCCTTCAGTTGACTTGGGAAAAGGCATTATAAATTTAAGTTTAGGTTAGTTAGGTATGAAATCACCCCTTCTCTTGAAGGGGTTTTTCATGAAATAAATATTGCAGTTGGTACACCTAAATCGGCTGCTTGTGTCTAAATTAGCGTCCCCATGACCCAAGAAGAGGAAATTAAATATTTACGCCAGCGTGTTGCTGAATTGGAAAAATCTTCTGGAGCAACGGAGCAGCTCATCGTTAATCGTGAAGCTAGGTTTAAGGGGATTATTGATAATTTTCGATTAGGTCTTTTGGAAGTTGCCCCGAACGGGACTGTTATTCACGCAAACGAGTCGTTTTGCGAAATGAGTGGTTTTAGTTGTGAAGAATTAATTGGAAAAGACGGGGGCGAAATACTACTTGATGAAATTGAGCGAGAGCGCATGAAGGTACGAAATGCTTCGCGCATTGAAGGTGAAGAGGATGTTTATGAATTACGTGTTTTCAATAAGTTAAGAGAAACCCGTTATTGGTTAGTGAGTGCCGCTCCTTTGCTGGGAGATGATGGCAACGTTCACGGATCCATAGGAATTCATTGGGACATTACCCACTTGAAGGAAATGGAATTTGAATTGAAAGATGCCAAGCGTAAAGCAGAAGAATCGTCAAGTGCAAAGGCCATGTTCTTGGCCAATATGAGTCATGAGATACGCACACCCCTAAACGGAATTGTGGGTATGGCTGAGCAGTTGGCACAATCTCAACTCGATGCTGATCAGCGATACTTCACTGATATTATGCGTTCTGCATCTTCCACATTGCTCTCTATCATAAATGATGTTTTAGATATTTCAAAAATTGAATCAGGAAAATTCAGTATTGAAACAATACCATTTAGTCTGAATAAAACAATTCGCCAAACCCTCAGTATTTTTGAGGAAAAAGCGAAATCAGCAGATATATCTCTTGATATTGAATTGATGGACGATAGAGGAACTATGCACCTCGGAGACCCACACCGATTGAGTCAAGTTCTATTCAATATCGTTGGAAACGCTATTAAGTTTACTCATTCTGGGTATGTCCGAGTTACATCTCAATTGACTCGAGGAGAGAACGATATATGTTCGGTGTCATTTACCGTAGAGGATACCGGAGTAGGAATGGACATGGCCTATTTAGCGAAGGTTTTTGAAGCCTTTTCACAGGAGGATGCGAGTATTACAAGGAAGTTTGGTGGAAGTGGTTTGGGATTAAGCATTGCGCGGAGCATTGTTCAAATTATGGGTGGTACCATTCAAATTGACAGTGAAAAAGGAAAGGGAACGCGCGTTGAGATTCGCATTCCAATGAGAATATCGAACGATAAAACGAAACAAGAAATAGTTGAAATGACTGATTTACAAAAATCGCTCAAGGGAATTCGCGTATTAGCCGTAGAAGACAATGAGCTTAATCGAATGGTATTGCAGGTAATATTGAAGAAGTGCGAAGTGGTTGTGTCCATTGCTCACAATGGACAAGAAGCGATTGATTTGATTCAAGAAAAAGAATTTGATATAGTCCTTATGGACGTTCAAATGCCAATCCTAGATGGACTAGAAGCTACCAAGTACATTCGTGAGGAGTTGAAATTCACCACTCCGATAATTGGATTAAGTGCCAATGCCATGCGTGAGGAAGTCGAGATTTGTAAACAAGCGGGTATGAATGACTATTTGGTTAAGCCATACTCGGAGCGTGCTTTAGTGGAGGTTATGCGTAAATGGAGCACTGGTGAGTCGGTTGTTGCTGTGTCGAACGAAGAAGAAGGGCAAGAAAAAGAATTAGATCTCTCTATGTTAAAGCAATATGTTGGAAACGATATTAACGTATTAAAAGACGTGGTTAGCGGTTATCTCGAGCACCTTCCACCGCAGTTGGATCGATTAGAATTGGCTTTGGTTGGATCAGATTTACTGGCACTTCGTCATGAACTTCACCAATTGAAGGCGAGTATGGAAATTATTGGTGTGCGTCCAGAAGGATTGTCTTTCGCAGGAATTTCGAATGAGCTGAAATCGGAAGGACTTTCACCACTCGCTACTTCTGCAATAAACTCTTTAATTACAAACGGGAAACAAGCAATTGTTAGTCTTCGTAAACTCATTGATTAAAGGGTAAAATTTCAACCTTTAACAAGTTTTAATCGGGAATTATAGTTTAATCTTGTACTTCAAATATTGATCAATTGAGAGGAGGCAAACGATATATAATTCTTGTAGATGATGAAGCCATTATTCTTAGCGTCTTGTCTCTTCATGTCAAAAGTTTTTTACCAGAAGGAATAGAATTGCTTACCGCGAATTCGGGCGAAAGTGCATTAGAGAAATTAAACCCCTTGTTAGAAGAGGGTGGTGAACTAATCTGTGTGATTAGTGACTACATGATGTACCCGATGCGTGGAAGTGAACTGTTGGGACACCTTGAAGTTCTCTCACCAGCGAGTAAGAAAATCATGCTTACAGGTCAGGCCGATTTACAGGCTGTTTCAGAAGTTTTGAGTAAAGCGCGTCTGTTTCGATACATAGAAAAACCATGGGAGCCAAAAGATTTGGAACTCACGGTACTCGAAGCCATTCGTATGTATGATAACGAAACCGAACTTGCAAACCGAACCCAAGAACTTGAAATTCTTCACAAGGAATTGGAGCAAAAAGTTATTGATCGAACCGCGGAGTTAAATCAGAAGAATGAAGAACTTCGTCAAGGTCTTCAATATGCGCGATTTGTTCAGGAATGCTTCTTACCAAATCACACCGATGCATGGGATGTACTTCCTCAGCTGCACGTGTTTAGCACCTCGGCAGAGGCTGTATCTGGTGACTTTTACTGGTACAAAAACCTAGGAGATTCGGTTCTTATTGCACAGGGTGATTGCACCGGACACGGTTTGGCGGGAGCTTTATTGACAGTGCTTGTTAGCGATTTACTTTCTGAAAAAACCAGTCACATTAAAGGCGAAGTAAACGTCAAAGAAATTGTTAGCGAAACTGTAATCGACTTAAAGAAACGTCTACGTAGAGATGTCCAATATTCAGATATGGTTGCCGGATTTGATTTAGTACTCATGCATGTCGATTTGAAATCGGGCAATGCGAATTGGGGGAGCTTGAATTCAAATCTTATGTTGGTGAATGAAAGGAATGAGGTGGAAATCATTTCTAAATCGAAAGGGTTTCTTCATTTAGATCATGAAATTATAGAAGTTGCCGGAGGTAAGTTGAATATCAAGGGTAAACACGTTGTAATGTGCTCCGATGGTCTTTATGATCAAATTGGTGAAATATCGAATAAGCGCTTGCGTATGAGCGGACTTATTCAGTGGATCGAAAGTGGACAGGTATTCTCGGAAAGCAAATGCGGTATCGATGATTTGTTTGCTACCTGGAAGGGATCACAAGATCAAACCGACGATGCCACATGGGTGAGTTTTCAACTTTCCAATTAATCTGTCTTCTCGAATCTACCGGCGAACTTGCCGTTCACCTTTACGAAATAAATTCCTTTCGAATATTCTTGCACAGTTAGTCTAGAAACTGTCGCATTCGGATTTTCAACATAAATTGTTCTACCTGTAATATCTAAAATTTCCAATCGAGTAATTGCACTGCTGTATTCAATAGTTAGATATGTTGAAGTAGGATTCGGATACATACCAAACGTTTGTTCGGTTTCAGAAATGGATACAATACAGTTGTTTGTATTTCTAGGAGTAGCACTTGTGTTAATGATGAAATCTCCAACAGCGTCCTCACATCTTCCCCAAGCTTCGTCTGGGTTTTGACTCGGAACAGTTGTCGTTTGGAAAACATTTCCCAATGTGTCAGACAGACTTAAAAAGCCTCCACCGGAAGACAGATTGAAGTTCGTGTGCGGGTCTAAATAAACATTATCGTTATCATCTGACCAGATTAACAGATGTTGTCCAGGTAAGATGAATACTGAACCTGGGAATTTCCATTTCGTTGGAACAGCAGCGTCATCGCTTACACAAACAGTGTTCAATCCAAGTGGAACAGAAGCCGTATTTACGACTTCAATGTAATCTTTGAATTTCCCTTGTTCATTGCTTATGATACTCGAATTGCTCGCAACAACTTCATTCAACACAATATCATTGGCGGTTGCCATTTGAATAAGCGCATCTATTTCGTAGAATTCATGTTCTGCTCTTTCCGGCGAGAACATTCCCGCCGCTGAGTTATCGGCATAAATGTAATATTGAACGCGAAGCGTGTTTACTGGAATAGACACTCCGTAAACCCCGTCATTTGCTCCCCCATCGTTGTGCGCTCCGTCGTCGAACATAGGCGTTCTTGAAAAGATGTCCGATTTTTTATAGCGGTATCCCAGGTATACTTCAGAGGCATTCGATACTGTCGCGTTAATGGAAACGGTTTCGAGATAATAAGGAGAGCTGTTTGAAGGAGCAACGTTGGTAATTGTTGGAGGTACTGCTGCGAATGCAGAAGTGCCTTCTAAATAAGTCGCGCGGGAATCCATTAATTGATAAACACCTGCTGTTCCTGCTCCTGGAGGGCCACCACCCCCTGCAATCGTAGTTGTGAGATTGTTTAAATAATTTTGATAGGTATAGAGGTAATTTGGATCTGTGCTAACCGCATTGTCTGCTGCGGCATGCATGGCATTGATGTATACTTTATAATCTGCGTTCACGAAATTTTCGCGGTTAATGGTTCGAAGATGCGCTGTATACATTCTTTTGTAAACGGGGTTTGCTAGTAGCTTGTTAATTAGCGGCCATCCCGAATCGTTAATGTGAATGTATGGATCCATCTGCTGCATTCCTACAAGGTTTAAGTTACCTCCTCCGCTGGGTCCACCTCCGCCTGTATTTGTTCCGAGCATGGTGAAACTTCCATAAGACATGTTCACATCCCACACCGTTGGAATCCAGCGCTGCTGGTGATTTCGATATAAGTAATAATTCTGGCGGAAACTTCCAGAGTAACTATCTAAGTTCACCAGCACATCGTTGTATGCAAGCATCCAAAGCGCACGGTCGACATCGAGTGCGTTCGCAATATCTGCCGAGTAATTATTCAACGTGTCAACGAAGTCTTGCAATTTGTTCCACCCGAAATCAGATTGAACCTCGTACTGCGTTAGATATCCTGTTGAATCTGCTGTTGAATACAACAACCCACTACCTCCTCCGGTTTGAACATTCTGAGGATTACACTTCACAAACGTACCGTAGGAGGTGTAGTAATGATCAAAATTGAATCGATTACCAATGTCTTGCGCATTGGTATAAATACCATGGTAATTGCCGTTTACGTATACTTTAGCAAGGTTCGCTTTTGGACCTTCCATATATTGACGCAAAATTTTATAGGAAGAAATTTCGCGCATCATACTGGGATCTGAAAATCCATTGTTCAGTTTTAAGTCTTCGTATCCCTGATATTCTTGGTCTAGAATATAATCGAGCTTAATGTGGAATGGATTCTTCGCGCGTGTTGCATTGTAGGAACTGTTCCCTTTGTATTTCACACCTACTTGTAGAAACGCTTGACCATTAATCACAACACTATCGGCAACGGTATACGTCTCATTTGCAACAGCAGCATCGAGTATCGCATCCCATCCAGCGGTTGGAAAATAGATTCGAATATCTTCAATAACATAAGGATCGTAAAAGTTGGTTTGTGCTGAGACGGTGAGGCTTGCGAATAGAAATAAAGACAGAATATAATTTTTCATAGTATGTTATGCTGAAGTTAAGATATACGATTTATGAAAAGGTTTAATATGATTTTCAACAGGCACCTTAATTCCTCATTTAACCGATTACTTTTGAAGCATGAAGCAGTATCACGATTTGTTGCAACACCTTTTAGATAATGGTGTGAAAAAAGAAGACCGCACCGGAACGGGAACCTACAGTGTTTTCGGACATCAGATGCGTTTTAATTTGGCCGAAGGATTTCCGCTTATGACAACGAAGAAGCTTCACACACGAAGCATTTTTCATGAGTTGTTGTGGTTTCTAAAGGGCGACACAAACATTGCCTATCTAAAAGAAAATGGTGTTTCTATTTGGGACGAATGGGCCGATGAAAACGGAAACTTAGGTCCTGTATATGGCTACCAGTGGCGTTCTTGGCCTAATCCAGATGGTTCTTCAACGGATCAGATTGTGAATTTGGTGAACGGATTGAAGAACAATCCGAACAGTCGTAGACACATTGTTTCTGCTTGGAACCCTTCATTCATAGAGGAAATGGCACTTCCGCCATGTCACTGTTTATTTCAGTTTTATGTGGCTGAAGGAAAATTGAGTTGTCAGTTGTACCAAAGAAGTTGCGATACGTTTTTAGGTGTTCCGTTCAACATTGCTTCCTATGCATTGCTTGTTCACATGATTGCTCAGGTGTGCGATTTAGAAGTTGGAGATTTTGTATGGACAGGAGGTGATGTGCATTTGTACTCGAACCACGTTGACCAAGCCAAGCTTCAATTAACACGCGAGCACCGCACACTTCCAACATTGAAATTGAATCCGAATGTAAAAGATCTTTTTGCATTCACCATCGATGATATTTCAATCGAGAATTACGATCCGCATCCACACATTAAAGCTGCTGTAGCTGTCTAATGGAAATATCATTAATAGCAGCCATGGGCTTGAATCGTGAGATTGGTAAAGACAACGATTTAATGTGGCACCTTCCGAACGATATGAAGTTCTTCAAGGATACTACGAAGGGCCATCACATTATCATGGGAAGAAAAAACTACGAGAGTATTCCTCTCGCATTTCGTCCGTTTAAAAATCGCGTGAACATTGTTTTGTCTCGCGACAAAAATTACGACGCCCCCGGATGTGTTGTTTTTGATGAGTTAAGCCGTGCATTGGGTTTTGCCCGTGAAGGCGGCGAATCAGAGGCCTTCGTTATTGGCGGTGAACAAATCTATGCATGGGCCCTTCGCGAAGGTTTCGTTCAGCATATTTATCTTACGCATATCGATGCAGAATTCCCAGGCGCACACGCGCATTTTCCTGAGTTCGACGCGAGCTTGTACACGCGTGAATTAATCTTGGAACAAGAGGTTGACGAGAAGCATAAGTTTGCGTTTAAGACGTACAAATACACGTTGGTGTAAGATTCTTCGAAAGATGTGTTACAAGAT
>JBDLUS010000111.1:0-10572 GCA_039805165.1 Bacteroidota bacterium
CCAATAGCAAAAATGACATTTCGTTTGTTGAAGTCCCAATTCATGTCGCGCCATTGTGCAATAGTCTTGGTAATCACATAGCCATTCTGGCTGTGCACATCGCATCCAATGCAAAGTAGTGTGGTGGGTTGAAGGTGCTCGCGCAAATCGTCGTACACATGATGACTGCGATAAGGAGCATCCATAAATAATTGTGTCACCTTAAACTCTGAAGACTGTCTTTCCAACATCTTAATTTTCTTCATGCGCTCACCACGTTCACGCGGAAGGTATCCGTGAAAAGTAAAGGATTGTCCGTTTAGACCTGAAGCCGCTAGCGTGAGCATGATAGATGAAGGTCCAGTTAATGGCACTACAGGAATGCCCATGCGATGAGCTTCAGCAACAATCACTGCTCCGGGATCTGCAATGCATGGCATACCCGCTTCGCTCATGAGTCCACCATCTTTTCCTTCCAGAATTGGTTTTAACCAATCTTCGTAACCAAGTTCTTTACTGTGCTCGTTAATGACATTCAAAGTAATCTCTTCGAAGTCTTTGGTGTAGCCATTTTTTCTTAAATAGCGTCGAGCGGTTTTCAATTCTTCCACAAAGAAGATATCCAGTTCCAACATCAATTCATTGTTGAATGGAAGGTGTTCCATCTGATGAAGATCTCCAATGGGTGTAGGGAAGAGGTATAGCGTTCCCGGATTTTTTTTAGACATAAGCGGTATATCGAAGTGATATTTTTTGCGAGCGTGAAGGTACAGCAACAATTCATTTCATGGAAAACAAAAAAGACAGCCGTAGCTGTCTTTTCCAAATAGTGTCGCTCAATTTATAAGTCGTCGAATGAAATATCGCTTGAAGAAGAGGTGGGCTCTTCAGAACTTGATTCGGCTGCTGGAGCAATTTGCTCACGGATTGACTCTGAGTTTTCGTTTTCTGATGTTTCAAATTCAGAAGAACGGAAATCTCCAGTGTCTTGCAGTTGACGAATATGATTAATGGTGTCTTCCAAGCCTTCAATGAATTTATCGAAGTCTTCTTTGTAAAGAAATATCTTGTGTTTCTCGTAGCTCGCTTGGCCACTGTCCGAGAAGCCCGAGCGTTTGCTCTCGGTAATAGTCATGAATAAATCATTGCCTCTCGTCGTTTTCACATCGAAGAAATATTTGCGTTTTCCCGCGCGTACCTCTCTTGAAAATACATCATCACGGTAGTTACTTCCTTCTGCCATAGCTGTTAAAGTTTTCGTTCAATTTGGTTAAGTGTACCAAAAATAAAAAAAATACTCACATATCAAAATATTCTTGCCTTTTTTTACAACGAATCATTTAAAGCCGGAGAGAGTCTGTAACGGTCTTCATCGTACCTGCTTGCCAATTTTTTCATTTCCCAAGCCACTTGATCTAGCCCCAACTCCGTTCCCCAAGCTATTAGCCCCTTAGGGTAGTTCACCCCTTTTGTCATAGCCAAATCTAAATCTTCAGCGCTGGCTAGACCTGTACGAAGGGCTTCATAAGCCTCATTGATAAGCATACTTAAAATGCGCTTGCCTATTTCTTCTTGACTTAAAATGTTCAGTGATTCTGAAGGGCTCGTTGCTCCCTCTTCATAGGAATAGAATCCTCTTTTGCTTTTTCTTCCATACCAACCGGCTTCCACGTGACGCTTTTGTGTGGTGCTCGGAGTGTATCTCGGATTGAAATAATTCGCCGCAAATACACTTTCAGTCACGGCATAGTTAACGTCGTTCCCAATAAGATCCATTAATTCGAAAGGCCCCATCTTGAAACCAAGCGCTTTCATAGCCTCGTCAATTTCAGAATAGGTAGCCATTCCTTCATCGTAAATGCGAAGGGCTTCCGAATAGAACGGACGGGCCAAGCGGTTAACAATGAATCCAGGTAGGTCTTTCGTCACTACAGGTGTCTTACCCCAATGACTTATTTTAAATTGAATTTCTTCCAATCTGTTTTTATCGGTTTGAAGGGCAGGAATAATTTCAACCAAAGGCATTAGAAAAGCTGGGTTGAAAAAGTGAATCCCCCAAACGCGCTCCGGGTGCTTGCATGCCGAAGCAATAGCCGTAACGGATAGACTGGAAGTATTGGTTGCTAGAATACTCGTCTTCGGCAACAACGCATCGAGTTCAGCAAATACAGCTTTCTTCACCGCGAGGTCTTCCACAATAGCTTCTATAACCCAATCGCAATCGGCTAAGTCGTTCATGTAACGCACAAAACTCACTTGAGAAGCAAGTTCCGTTTTCTTTTCTTCTGTAATCTTTCCTTTCTCTACCAACTTGGAGAACTGTGCGTCTAAATTATTCTTCGCGCGATTCAAAGCTTCTTCATTTGTGTCGAACAATGCAACATGTTCACCACCCATCAGAGCCACTTGCGCAATTCCAGTGCCCATAGCACCCGATCCAATAATTCCTATTTTCATGTTGCAAATTTCGTTAGTTTTGGTGAAGTGACTGCACGTTATTTCAAAATACATTTTCTTTTCGCTTTAGCTTTCATGTGTTCGGCACATGCAAAGGCGCAATCTCCTGTTAAACTGAAGGAATTGGCCAAGCAAGAGATCGATAACAGAAACTGGCCCGCAGCTTATGATTGGGCGAAGCAAGCGTATCTAATCGATTCTACGAATTTCGAATCGCAAGTCCTTCTTGCATTGTGTGCCAATGAGATGAAGGAGTATGAAGAGAGCAAGCGCATTTTCGAAAGCATTTCAGAAAAGGACATCGGAAAACTTCAGCCCGATGCAAATTATTATTTGGCAAGAGCGCTGAAGGAATTGGGATTTTATGAAGACGCTGAAATTTTCTTCAGGAAGTATGTCAAAAAGAGCAGAACGAAAAACGTGATGCTTAAGAAGAAAGCCGAACAAGAGATCAAGAACTGCGTCTGGGCGCAGAAGAATATTTTAACCGATGATTCGCTTCATATCTATCGACTGCCCTCAGCTCTTCAACACGAAAGTGCGGATGTATTTCCTCGCATGGACGATTCCTTGTTGAATTATTATTTTTATGAGGAAGAGAAGAAGATGTGGAATCAAGTGACTCGTCCACTTGAAAATGGAGTGGTTTCGGTTCAAACTCCGATGACATACGGTTACATGACGTTTCTTGGAGATACTGCTGTGGGTGTTGAAACGAAGGAGGGAATAAGCACCATGCTAATGCTTGTTCGTCAAGATTCCGCGTGGGTTGTAACCAGTAAATTGGAAAAGTTAAACGAAGGAAATTCTTCCATGCCGCATTTGGTGCGTATTAACGGAGTCTTGCATTTGTTCTTTGTTTCAGATAGAGAAGGTGGTGAAGGAGGAAAGGACATCTGGATTGCCAGAGAAACGAAAGGCGCTTGGGCCAAGCCCTTCAATGCGGGCAGCCGTGTGAATACCATTGACGACGAACTCTCGCCATTCTATTTCAACAATAAACTCTACTTCACTTCAACCTGGTACGAAGGCTTTGGGGGATGGGAAATCTACTATTCAAATGGAAAGCCAGGAAGTTTCCAACGTCCGGAAAATGCAGGTCGTGGGTTGAATTCGAACTTCAACGATTGGGGATTGAGCTTCAATCCGAAAAGAGGTATTGCGTTCTTCAGTTCCGATCGTCCGCTTGACGACGGATCGAAATTTCCACCTTGCTGCACCGATTTGTATGCCGCCACTTGGCAATTGAAAGAAGAGGAAATCACAAAGACCAAAACCGATTCGCTTTACACTTCGTTATACGAATTGAATAAAGTCCTTCCAGTAAAATTGTATTTTCATAACGATGAACCAAATCCGGATTCGAACGACACCACAACCGGTTTCACTTACACCGAGACTTTCGAGAATTACATGAAAATGCAAGAGGTCTATGCGCGGAAATTGGGAAGCGAGAAAGGATCTACTGATTACACCGATGAAGAAGTAGATGCGTTTTTTGAAAATCAAGTTCAGCAAGGCATGAGCGACTTAACCTTGTTCGAAGATTTATTGAAGAAAGAATTGTTGGCGGGCAATACCGTTAAGGTGACGGTGCGTGGATTCGCTAGTCCGCGCGCAGCAAGCGATTACAACAGAAGGCTTTCATTACGACGCATTGCGTCACTGAAGAATAAGTGGACTAAGGAAGAAGTTTTTCGAAGTGCCTTCGAATCGAAATCGCTGGAGATTATTCCATTGCCTTTCGGCGAGATTCAATCGAAGTCAGGCGTGAGCGACGACATTAAAAATGAAAAGAAAAGTATCTATAGTAAAGGAGCTCGCCTTGAAAGAAGAATAGAAATAGAAAGTGTTTCCATAAATAAAAAGGAAGAGGCCACTGCGAAGCTCGATGTTGGAAGCGGAATAATTTATCTCGGAAGAGTGAAGCAAGGAAGTTTTACTTCAAAGGAAATTACAATTACGAATTCGGGGAATACAGAATTGAAAATTGACAATGTAGAAGCATCTTGTGGATGCACAGTTCCTGTGTTAACGAAAGATGTGTTGGCTCCTGGAGAGAAGACTACGCTGAAGATCACGTTTTCAGCACCGAATAGAATAGGGAAGGAAGTGAAGTTCGTAACACTATTCTCCAACGGTAACGCCATGAAGGTCATTACCGTTGAAGCGATAGTGGAATAATTATTCTGCAGCCGGAGGAGTTCCTTTCTCCACGTGCATTTTCACCTCTTGAGCTTCTGTGTCATAATCGACGTGAAGGGTATCTCCAGGTTTAATTTGACTGTTAATGATCTCTTCAGCCAAAGGATCTTCCAAGTATTTCTGAATGGCTCTGCGCAATGGACGAGCGCCATATTTCTCATCGAATCCTTTATCAGCAATGTAGTCTTTCGCTGTTTCAGTAAGAGCAATGGTGTATCCAAGATCTGTAATACGAGAGAATAATTTCTTCAACTCGATATCGATAATCTGATGGATGTCTTCTTTCTTCAATGCGTTGAAGACGATGATATCATCTACACGATTTAAGAATTCAGGAGAGAATGCTTTTTTCAATGCCGCTTCAATCACACCTTTCTTGCTGTCGTCTTCTTGCGTTGTTCTTGAAGTTGTTCCAAATCCAACACCCGTTCCGAAGTCCTGAAGCTGACGAGCTCCAATATTCGAAGTCATAATGATAACAGTATTCTTGAAGTCGATTTTACGGCCCATGCTGTCCGTCATTTGTCCATCGTCTAAAGCTTGGAGCAATAGATTGAAAACATCTGGATGAGCTTTTTCAATTTCGTCTAACAAGATGATGCTGTATGGCTTGCGACGAACCTTTTCGGTTAACTGTCCACCTTCTTCATAGCCAACATATCCCGGAGGCGCTCCAATCAAGCGAGACACAGCGAATTTCTCCATGTACTCACTCATATCAATGCGAATGAGTGCGTCATCAGAGTCGAACATGTAACGCGCTAATTCTTTCGCAAGCTGAGTTTTACCAACCCCTGTTGGGCCTAAGAAAATGAATGAACCAATCGGACGGTTTGGATCTTTCAATCCAGCACGATTGCGTTTGATCGCTTTTACAACTTTAACAATCGCATCTTCTTGACCAATAACTTTTCCTTCTAACTCTTTGTCCATTTTCGCTAGACGACCGCTTTCGGTCTCTGCTACTTTTTGAACAGGTATACCCGTCATCATTGCAACAACTTCTTCAACATTTGCTGCTGTTACAGTTGTGCGTTGCGTGCGTGTTTGCTCTTCCCATTTCTTCTTCGCTTCATCGAGACTTGTTTCTAAAGCCTTCTGTCTGTCGCGCAATTGAGCCGCCTCTTCGTATTTCGCACTGCGAACTACGCGAAGTTTTTCTTCTTGAATTCCTTCAATTTCCTTTTCAATGTCAATGATCTCTTGCGGAACAGAAATGTTCTGCAAGTGAACACGAGATCCCACTTCATCCAACGCATCAATAGCCTTGTCTGGAAGGTGACGGTCTGTGATGTAACGAGCAGTCAATTTAACACAAGCCTCAAGCGCTTCATCAGTGTAAGTTACACTGTGGTGCGACTCGTACTTATCCTTAATGTTATTTAAAATTTGAATGGTCTCTTCAACCGTAGTTGGATCAACCACTACCTTTTGGAAGCGACGCTCTAATGCGCCGTCTTTCTCGATGTACTGACGGTATTCGTCAAGTGTGGTAGCACCAATGCATTGAATTTCGCCACGTGCTAACGCTGGCTTGAACATGTTACTTGCATCAAGACTTCCGCTTGCGCCACCTGCACCAACAATGGTGTGAATTTCATCGATGAATAGAATGACATCTGGAGATTTTTCCAATTCATTCATCACCGCTTTCATACGCTCTTCGAACTGACCGCGGTATTTTGTTCCCGCAACCAATGAAGCAATGTCAAGTGTAACTACGCGCTTGTCGAAAAGCACGCGAGACACCTTTTTCTGAATGATGCGAAGGGCAAGGCCTTCAGCGATTGCTGATTTACCAACCCCCGGTTCACCAATAAGAATTGGATTGTTTTTCTTTCTTCTGGAAAGGATTTGCGAAACGCGTTCAATTTCTTTCTCACGTCCAACAATTGGATCTAATTTCCCTTCTGTTGCATACTTGGTTAAGTCACGACCGAAGTTGTCTAGAACAGGAGTCTTACTTTTTGAATCGCCTGGCTTCTTTGTTGTTCCGCCGCTTCCGCCTGTGAACGGACGATCTTCTTCATCGTCGTCATCTGCATTTGGAAATTCTGCACGTGGCAAGTCAGACTTGCGAACGTTTTCATCTTCTCCGTCACCTAATTCGCGGTTAACCGCGTTGTAATCTACGCCCATAGGTTCAAGTGTTCTTGTAACGACATTGTCAGAGTCTTTCAAAATAGTTAGAAGCAGGTGCTCTGTGTTCACCATGGTCTTCTTGTGCGATTTCGCTTCTATGTATGAAAGCTTCAATACGCGTTCAGCTTGTTTCACCAAGGAAATACCTGAACTTGTTACGGTTGAAGATCCGTAAGAACCAGCGTTGCGCACAGAGGCTTCAACGCTTTTGCGTAAAAACGAAAGGTCAACGCCTAAGCTTTTTAAAACCTTCGTTGCGGTGCAATCTTCTTCGCGAAGAATTCCCAATAAAAAATGTTCAATTCCGATGTAGTTGTGACCTAATCGCAATGCCTCCTCTCTGCTGTATCGCAGGACTTCTTGTACTTGTTCTGAAAACTTAGCGTCCATATCTTTCCTTACCTTAGTTAGTCAACCTCAAATGTATTCCTTACTTCCCTTCCTATAAACATAATACCATTGAATTTTCCACAGCCTTTTTGTCATTTGTGAATAACTATAACCGCCACAATTGGTCAATTTTCGCTTCAATCGGGAGTATTTTCGCGTACCCGTGACAGTTCAATTTTTTAAGCGGGAACAACCACTATGGAATCAGGAGAAAGAATTCTTAAGATAAACATTGAAGATGAAATGAAATCAGCCTACATCGATTACTCGATGTCGGTGATTGTGAGTAGAGCTTTACCAGATGTTCGCGATGGACTGAAGCCAGTTCACCGTCGTGTGTTGTACGGTATGCTCGATTTGGGAATGTTGTCGAATAGACCATACAAGAAATCAGCGCGTATTGTCGGAGAGGTATTGGGTAAGTATCACCCACACGGTGACTCGGCAGTTTACGAAACCATGGTGCGTATGGCGCAACCTTGGTCTTTGCGCTACCCGTTGGTAGACGGACAAGGTAACTTCGGTTCGATGGACGGCGATAACGCGGCTGCCATGCGTTACACCGAAGCACGTTTGAGAAAATTAGCAGAAGAACTTCTTGAAGATTTAGATAAAGACACTGTTGACTGGCAAGCGAACTTCGACGATTCGTTAGAAGAGCCTCGCGTTATGCCAGCGAAAGTTCCAAACTTGTTGTTGAACGGTGTAAGTGGAATTGCGGTGGGTATGGCTACGAACATGGCTCCGCACAATTTGACTGAAGTATGCGATGGTATTGCTGCATACATCGACAATCGTGACATCACGACTGAAGAGTTAATGCAACACATCAAAGCACCGGATTTCCCAACAGGTGGTGTTATTCATGGATTGGAAGGAGTTAAGTCTGCTTACGAAACGGGAAGAGGTCGTGTAGTTATTCGTGCGAAGGCACGTATTGAAGAAGTGGCTAACCACGAATGCATCATTGTTGAACAGGTTCCTTACCAGATCAACAAAGCCGACATGGTGAAGCGCACGTGGGAATTGGTGACTGAAGGAAAGATTGAAGGAATCGCCGAGATACGTGATGAATCGGATAGAAATGGAGTTCGTGTCGTTTACGAATTGAAGCGCGATGCGATTTCAAATGTTGTATTGAATAATCTTTACAAATACACAGGCCTACAAACTTCATTTTCAGTAAACAACATTGCGTTGGTTAACGGACGTCCTGAAGTATTAAACTTGAAGGATATCATTCGTCACTACGTAGAGCACCGTCACGAGGTTGTTACACGCAGAACGAAATTCGAATTGCGCAAAGCAGAAGAGCGTGCGCACATCTTAGAAGGATATTTAATAGCCCTAGATAACATTGATGCAGTAATTGCATTGATCAGAAAATCTCAAACGCCAGATGAGGCGAAAGACGGATTGATTCAACAATTCGGATTGTCAGAGATTCAAGCAAAAGCAATTCTTGAAATGCGTTTACAACGTCTTACAGGATTGGAGCGCGATAAGATTCGTGCTGAGCATGCTGAATTGATGGCGTTGATTACACGTCTTCGTGCAATCTTGGACAGTGAGGAGTTGCGTATGCAAATCATTAAAGATGAGTTAACGCATTTGAAAGAGAAATTCGGCGACGAGCGTCGTTCGATCATTGAATTCTCCTCAGCTGACTTGAGCATTGAAGACATGATTCCTGATGAAGCAATGGTTGTAACCATTACTCACGCAGGATACATCAAGCGCACAAACTTAAACGAATACCGCACGCAAAGCCGTGGCGGAGTAGGAGCGAAGGGAACATCTGCACGTCAGGAAGACTTCGTAGAACACATCTTCACCGCAACGAACCACGATTACTTGCTCATCTTCACCATGAAAGGAAGATGTTTCTGGATGCGTGTGTTTGAAATTCCGGAAGGAGGAAAAACGGCGAAGGGACGTGCAATTCAAAACATGATTCAAATTGAGCAAGACGACAAAGTCTTGGCTTACATCCCAGTGAAGGATTTGAATAACGCGGAGAATTTGAAATCTAACTTCGTTATTCTTTGTACAAGACAAGGTTTAATTAAGAAGACATCATTAGAAGCGTACAGCAGACCTCGTTCTTCCGGTATCAATGCGATTACCATTGTAGACGGAGATGAATTGTTGCAAGCGCGTTTGACCACTGGAGCGAGCGAAATCATTATGGGTACGAAAGAAGGTAAAGCTATTCGTTTCCCGGAAGTGAAAGTTCGTGCAGTAGGAAGAACAGCACAAGGGGTGAAGGCAGTATCGCTTGGAAGTGCTACCGACGAAGTAATTGGAATGGTTTGCGTCGACGATCCGAAAAGCGACATCTTGGTTGTATCTGACAAAGGATTCGGTAAGCGTTCTTCATTGGAAGACTACCGTGTAACGAATCGCGGTGGAAAAGGAGTGAAGACCATTAACATTACGGATAAGACGGGGCCGTTGTGTGCGATCTTGGCTGTAGACAATGAATACGATTTCATGATTATCAATAAATCTGGAATCGCAATTCGCTTGAGCGTTGATGAGCTTCGTGTAATGGGAAGAAATACCCAAGGGGTGAAGTTGATTAACCTTCGTGGAAACGATGAGATTGCGGCTGTTTGTGCTGTAATTCGCGACGAAAATGAAGGCGAGGCCACCGAAGGCGAGGAAAACGCAGCCGAAGGTGAAACTCCAACTCCAACCGAAGGAGGTGAAGAATAAATTGCACAGAATCTCTTTTGGCACTAACGTTGCCAACGGGAAAAATGTAAAACCTATAACATGAAAAAAACATTCATTCTATTCGCGACAGTTCTAACATCGTTTGCAACATTCGCACAAGCTGAGTTAACCAATGCCTTCAGAGCAAATGAAGACAAGAACTACGAAGAAGCATTGAATTACATCAATCAAGCATCTTCAAACCCGAAGGCTACCAGTAAAGAAAAATACTGGAGATACCGCGGTGATATCTACATGAACATTGCAACAGACAGTGTTTTAAGCATGAAATATGCGAATAGCTTCAACGAGGCTGTTGCTTCTTACACAAAGGCTTTGGAATTAAGCAAAGACTATGTCATGGAGATTGGTGCTGTTGTAGATCGTGCAAGAGGAATTGAAGAGCAAAAAGCGATCGCAGCTTACAAAGCGAGCAACACATGTGGAGCGGCAGGGCATTATGATAATTTGATTACAACGAGCAAAATGTTTGGAGTAACAGATACAATTTATGTTTATTATTCTGGTATTTGTCATGAGGCTTGCGGTAACGTAGACAAAGCGTTAGCAAATTTTACCATTTGCGCAAACGCGAACTACCAAGCAGCAGATTGCTATTCGCGCATTGGTAACATGTTGGTTAAAGCTGGAAGAAAAGAAGAGGCGATTAAAATCTTAGCA
>JBDLUS010000112.1:0-19970 GCA_039805165.1 Bacteroidota bacterium
GTATTGGCCGCTAACGTAGTTGAACCAAAACTACCTGTTGCCGGATTATTAATTCCAGTTCCACTCCATGTTCCTCCGGGTGTTGCTGCGGTTAAGGTTACCGGAAGAGCAGATTGACAATAAGGTCCAGAAGGAGTAATTGCTCCGCTTGGAACAGCATAAATCGTTATTGACTGAGTACCTGTACTCGGACATGAACCTCCGATTGAATATGTGATTGTATTAGGACCAATATTCGCTAAAGCTGGATTGAAAGCTCCTGTGGATGCATTGGTGATTCCTGTTCCACTCCATGTTCCTCCGGTCTGTGCAGCGGTCAACACAACTGGAGCAACATCGGCGCAATAAGGACCAGCAGCAGTGATAGTAGCATTGCTCTGTGGAAGCATGGTAACTACCACGTTATCTGTCGAGCTACAAATTCCTGAAGAAACAGTCAATGTATAAGTCTGAGTGCTATTAGCCGTGTAGGTTGGAGTAAGTGTAGTTGTATTTGTAAGATTTGTTGAGGGTGTCCATGCAAAAGTCTCGTTTCCAGTATTTGAATTCGTGAAAGATCCATTCAAATTGACTATTTGTCCTTGACAAACACTTTGATTCAGCCCTGCATTAGCAAGAGGTACGCTAATTATTTGAATCTGGGTAATGTCAGAGGCAGGACATTGATTAGGTAAATTCAAAGTATAAGTTATTGTCGGAGTAGTGCCCGCCCCTGCTAACAGAGGATTAAACAATCCACTAGAAGTATTTATTATTCCTGGTCCTGACCATACTCCTCCCGGGGTAGCAGCAACCAGCGTTTGAAACCCTACATTCGAACAAATGGGCCCTATATCGGTAATCGTTGCGCTTGGAGCGTTATTTACTGTTATATTAAATGAAACAGGCGTTCCTACGCAAGTGCCTTGCGATGGTGTGGCAGTAATCGTTGCAATAGTCTGGTTTGTAACCTGACTGGTTGTAAACGCTGGAATATTTCCTGTTCCGGAAGCGGGAAGACCAATCGCCGGGTTAGAATTGGTCCAACTAATTGTTGATCCCGCGCTTGCTCCCCAAGTAACACCTGGGAATTGGGCCCCCTCACAATACACATTGGAAGCTGGTGTTGTTAAAGCCGGAACGGGATTAACAGTAATTGTGAAATTACTCGCCGTTCCATTACAAGTTCCCAAATGAGGAACAACAGAAATGGTTGCTGTTACTGCTGTTGCGCCGTTGTTTGTAGCAAAAAAAGAGGGCAACCCGCCATTTCCAGAAGCAGCCAAACCAATACTTGGTTGGTTATTTGTCCAAGTAAATGTAGCAGCTGCAGGCGTTCCGGTAAATGTTTGAGCCGGCACCGTTGCTCCAGAACACAACGTAATTGGAGAAACCGGAGTTATTGTTGGTGCCGGGCTCACCACAACAGGAATTATCTGCTGAGCCTGACAACCGTTTAGAAGTACCGTAACGGTATAATTTCCGGTCATTGCAGCCGTAGCACTTGCGATTGTTGGACAAGGATTCAAAGCAGCATATGCGGGGCCTGTCCATGCGACCAAGGCCCCTGCGGGAGCGCCTGAGCACAGCGTTAACGGACTCCCCACACAAACAGGACTGTTCGTTGTAGGATTCATTGTGGGCGTTGGATTCACAACAACTGTTGTAGATCCAGTACAAGTTGCTGCACCAGTTGCAGTAACGGTGTAAACACCAGCCATTGCTGCGGTGCAGTTTGGAATAGTCACGTTCTGTCCTGTTGCTGTGAAACCGTTAGGTCCCGTCCAAGCATAGCCTGTCGCTCCTGTTGCAGCTGTAGCATTGAGGGTAATTGTCGTTCCTGTGCAATAGGGACCTAAATTGGATGCGGTAACAGCACAAACAGGAACACAAGTTAAAGTACCTCCACCGGCACTTTCTGTGATGTTAACATTTCCAGTACATCCACCAAAATTGGTGAACAACATGATAAAGATTTGTCCTGCTGTAGCTGGAGGTAATGTGAAGGTATTCCCTGATGCTGCTGAGAAGCTGCAGCTCACAGGAGCCGCGGTTAATCCAGCACAGGCTGCAGCCAACGAATTAAATGGTCCCCAAATGGCATAATCCTGATCACATGGTGCGGTCTGATTTATGGTAATCGCACCTGCAGAACCTACAGTAAGAGTAAACCAAGAAGGATTCGGCTGACTGCCCAAACAACCGTAGTTGTTTCCTGCTGGTACCGTTCCTCCAATAACCGCAGGAAAAGTAGTAGGTGCGCCAGAACAAATAGGCGTTGCTCCCAAACAATTTGTACCTTGGCCATACAAATTTGTATTAACTAAGACAGCAAAAAATAGGCTCAAAAAGAAAATATACTTTTTCAAAATAGAAGGCTTTTATTTAAGGTGTAAGCTAAAGACGTATCAAAACCAAATAGGGTTGCTCAAATGACTTTGCTTATTCGCAAATATAATTTACAAACACCTAATGAACAATGCTTTCTACGTGCAAAACTTGCGCGTTTTCATTGTAGCTCGTGACCGTCATTTTGCTGTTAATTAATTCCACAACCATAAACCCTAATGTCGATTGTGCAAAATGAGTAAACTCAAACGGTGTTTGAATGGCCCGTTTACCCCCACCTCCACCGGAAACAAAGTAAGTCACTGTGCCAGTAGGCTTGTGAACCTGAAGATCGTGCTCATGTCCGCAGAAATAAGCATCGACCTGGGTTTCATTGAATAAACCCTCAAATTTGCGCATATACTGGGGCTGATTTTTTCGAACACCACATGTATACAACGGATGATGACCTACCACTAATTTCCAATTTGCCGTCGAATTCCTCAAACCAGCTTCAACCCACCCATTCTGGTAAACTGTGTCCAATGCATTCAACTCTGGATAAGCATTTCCTGAAGATAACAAATCCTTTTGGTATGGATTCGAGTCCATAAAAAACATATCGAGCGTTTCGCCATTGCCAAATACAAATTGTTCCCTGAAATATTTTGAAGGTAGTTTCCATCGGTTACTTATTCCCGAATATGCAATTTCCGCCGAAGGCGCCCCGCGATAATCGTGATTTCCCAAAACCACATACCACGGACATTGCAAATGGGCTCCCGTGTATACGTACTCGTATGACATGTTCCATAACACATCTTGAACTGAATCAACTCCAGCATCGTAGAAGTTGTCTCCTGTGCTAACAATAAAATCATAAGCGCACTCAGCTCCGACTTTCTCCATTGCTGCTGCAACCTTCATTTGATCGGGTTGTCCCCAAACTCCCCAATCGCCAATCACCGCAAAGCGAATGGCTGAATCTCCTTTACAATCGGGGGCCGACAAGCAAACAGGACCATTTTCTCGACAACTTATTAATGAACCAAACAAAAATAAAATGGAAGTCAAAACAATCAAAACTAACCCTCCTTGTTTCAATAAAATTTTATGCATGCAAGTTCTCGTTTCGTTTTTTTCAAATTTAAGGAGCATTCCCACTAATTTTGGAGAGTTATGTTAAAACAAGGTCTTCAACTAAAATTACAACAGCGACTTTCTCCTCAACAAATTCAGTTGATGAAGATGCTTCAAATTCCAACTATGGAATTGGAGCAGCGCATCAAAGAAGAAATGGAGAGCAACCCCGCACTTGAGGAGGGGGAAGAAGAGAAGGAAGAAAGCGAACGCGACGAAGACAACAACGAAGAAGAAAACGACAACCAAGAAGTTGATTTCGATTTTTCGGAATTTCTTTCCGACGACGATGTTCCCGATTATAAATTAAGCGTAAACAACAACTCGGCAGACCAAGAAGATCGAGACATTCCCATAGGTGCAGGAAAAACATTCCACGACCTGCTCTATGCGCAAATTGGCTTACGCGATTTAGACGAAGAGCAATTGCAACTCGCCGAATACATCATTGGAAATCTAGACGATAACGGTTATTTAAGACGAGAGTTACAAGCGGTTGCCAACGACCTTTCTTTTTCCATGAACATCGTGACCTCGGTTCCTGAATTAGAGGAGGTTCTTAAGGAAATCCAAGAACTTGACCCCGCGGGGGTTGGCGCAAGAGATCTACGCGAATGCTTGTTTATTCAACTTAAGCGTCAAGAGAGAAATACGCCTGTGGTTGAATTAGCGAAGACCATTATTCAAAAACATTTCGACGAATTCACCAAAAAACATTACGAGAAAATATCGAAAAAACTCGGAATTTCAGATGACGAGCTGAAGCCTTCTATCGAACTAATTCTGCATCTCAACCCAAAGCCTGGGAACAGTATGCAAGAGTCGAATAGAACCGTTCAACACGTTACTCCCGACTTCATGTTAGTGGTAGAAAACGACGAATTGAGACTTCAACTTAATTCGAGAAACGCTCCTGAATTAAAGATCAGTCGAGAGTACAAGGGAATGCTCGATCACTACGCGAAACTCAAGACTAAAGATCAAAAGGCCAAGGAAGCCCTTCAATTCGTAAAACAAAAAATTGAAAGCGCAAAGTGGTTCATAGACGCTATTCAACAAAGAAATCAAACACTCATGATTTGCATGGAAGCCATTCTTACCATGCAGCGCGAGTTTTTTCTTTCTGGCGATGAGACCAAATTGAAACCCATGATCTTGAAAGACATTGCCGATCGCGTGAGCATGGACATTTCAACCATTAGCCGCATGGCGAATAGCAAATACATTCAAACGCCATACGGAACTTATTTATTGAAATACTTCTTCGCGGAAAGCCTTTCAACTGATGAAGGCGAAGAAGTGAGCTCAAGAGAGGTGAAGCAAATCCTAAAGGATGCCATTGGTTCGGAAGAAAAAAAGAAACCCCTTACCGACGAGAAATTAGGTAAATTGCTAAACTCAAAAGGATATAACATCGCAAGAAGAACTGTTGCCAAATACCGCGAACAACTTGGTATTCCAGTAGCCCGATTAAGAAAAGAAATGTAATGAGAGAAAAGTTTATTATTCAGTTTTCGAAATTCCTTTCTTTGATCTTCCATCCGCTAGGAATGCCAATGGTCATATACCTATTAGTGCGTTGGATAGATCCATACTACATTGCTCCGGCAGAGGCAGATTATTTCGTTTTTCTTTTACTTGGAATTAACATCATTGCTCCTGCATTGAGCATTCTTATCATGATAAAATTTAAAATGGTTTCGTCCATTGATTTACATGATCGAAAAGAAAGGTGGGCACCCTATTTATTGGTTATCTTCTACTACATTATGTCATACGGCCTGCTCAGATACCTCGGCCCAACACTTCCAACAGAAGTATTCTCATTTATACTTTCCGTAATTGTATCGCTACTGCTTTCATTGGGAATAAATTTCTTCTGGAAAATTAGCGTTCACATGCTCGGACAAGGTGGCGTTTTTGGATCGCTAATCAGCTTAAGCATTCTGCATCGTGCAGATGTTTCAATCATCATCATCGCATGCCTATTCATGGCTGCGCTAACCGGTTTTTCAAGACTACGCCTGAACGCACACACTCACCAACAAGTATATGCTGGGTTCGTACTAGGAATGGTTTGTAATCTCGTTATTCTCTGCGGAGAATGGTTTATTTAACCTGCGTTCTCGTCCAATTCCAAGCGTGGGCCAAAGCATCTTCAATGGTCATTTGACATTTCCATCCCAACTTTTCCTCAGCATAATCTGGAACAGCCCAAATTGCAGGGACATCGCCCGATCTTCTTCCCGTTATTTCTACGTTTAGTGCAACGTTATTTATTTTTTGAAAGCGATCTACAACTTCCTTCACACTGTATCCCTTTCCAACACCCAAATTGAAAATTTCCAATTTCGTTTCTCTCGAAAGATTCAATGCCAAGACATGCGCCTTCGCAAGATCTACAACATGAATATAATCTCGAATGCATGAACCATCTGGCGTGTCATAATCCTCGCCGAAAACAAACAACTTCGCGCGCTTTCCTGAAGCGACTTCGCATACCAAGGGAATTAAATTCGTTGGAGCATCGTTCGTAGACTCACCAATTTTAGCGGAAGGATGAGCACCAACCGGATTAAAATACCTCAACACAACCGATTGAAACGGCACGCTCTTCGACGCTTCAAAAATTAAATCTTCGCAATCTTGTTTTGTTTGACCGTAAACGGAAGCCGCCGGCAATCGTGGCGTTTTCTCGCTAACCGGATTTATTTCCGGCGTGCCATAAACTGTGCAAGAACTAGAGAAAACAAAGCGTTCAACAGAAAACTCTTCCATCAATTGCAACAAAACCTTAGTCGAACCCACGTTATTGCGCATATACGCTTCAGGCATTTTCTGAGATTCTTCCACGGATTTAAACGCCGCGAAATGAATGACAGAATTTATTTCATAGGTTGAAAAAACACGACGCATCTCAGACTCATTCGTGCAGTCTACCTCTTCGAAAGCAATCTTAACTCCGGCCAAATCCTCCAAACTAGCCAAACGACCAATCGTTGAATTCGCTAAATTATCTACAATAACAGGGGTGAATCCCGCCGATAGCAATTCTACAACGGTGTGTGAGCCAATATAACCCAAGCCACCTGTTACCAATACAGTCTTGTTTTCCATAAGTCCAGCAAAGATAGAAAGATAAAATTTCAGGTTTCGAAACCTTTCAATAGACCTCGACGTAATAGACTAAAAACTAAAAATGAACCCTGCAATTCTCCCTTCGAAATCTTTCGACAAGAACTATCTCCTTCGGTTGTTAAACGGAAATTCCGAAATGATGGGGGTTGTATTAAATGAAATCTTTCACAACCTTCCCAACTGCCTGGCTGAAATAAATTTAAGCCTCAAAACGAACGATTCCATTGGTGTTGTTACATACGCCTCTCGTGCGAAAAGTGCACTTCTGATGATTCGCGAAGATCAACTTGCTCAAGCCTTCAATCATATTGAAATTTCTGCTCGAAACGGTGAAATGAGCCTTGCTAAATTCACATTCATCGATACGTTCAATCGAACACTCGCTCGAATTAATAGCATGACAGAAGCGGTTTAATTCTTATTCCGAAAAACTTCTTTTTTTTTTATTTAAGTTTGTTGGTTCATTCTTTTCATAATGAAAACTAAAATTGAACGAGCACTTAACCTTTTGTCGACAAATAAGCCCGCACAGCTCATTCGGCACTGCAGCGTGGGAGATGGCATAATTCAATTAGACGGCTCATTGTTCTTGGATGCTATTCAAAAATTTGAAAAGAACTACGCTAACATTAAAGTTGAAAAATTCGTCCCTGCATCCGGAGCCGCAACACGCATGTTCGCTCCACTCAGCGGTGTAGATTTATTGAATCCGAACGACGAAGCCGAATACTTTTTTCTTCACATACGCGACTTTCCTTTCTTTAATTCGATTCTTTTAGACTTCGAAAAAGATGCGTTGAGTTACGATGAAACCACTGGCATCGAGAGATATTCTCGTGTATTAAACTTTCTATTCAACAACGGTTATGCTACCCTTCCGAAAGGCGCTGTTCCCTTTCATTCATATGATGAAGAAGAACGCACTGCCTTTGCTGAACACTCCGTTGAAAGCACTCATTACATGCAACAAAACGGAAGTCACGAAATTCATTTCACCATTCCCGCCGAACACAGAATGTTGGTGGAAAATATCTTCCATTCTTTTTTTGAAAATCAACTCGATAGCATTAAAAAGATTTCATTCAGTTCGCAAGACCCAAATACGCACATTCCAGCACTCGATAAGAACAACATGCCCGTCCTAAATGAAAACGGAGAGGTGTTCTTGCGTCCCGCAGGCCATGGCGCTTTACTTAAAAACTTGCAAGAATTAAAGGGAGAATGTGTCTTCATTCAAAACATAGATAACATCACAGAGGCTTCGCACCATGCAGATGTTGCGGCGTACAGAAAACTTATGGGTGGCGTGCTTTTCGGCCTTGTTGAAGAAAGAAACATCTTGCTTCGCGATCTTGAAATTCAAACAGATCGTGCCGAAGAACGTGCAATCGCCTTCCTTGAAAAATGGTTTAAGACACAAATGCGAGGATCATCATTGGTTGAACAGTTGAACAAGCCTCTTCGTGTTTGCGGAATGGTAGAAAATACCGGAGAGCCCGGCGGTGGGCCGTTTTGGGTGAAAGACGATTCTGGAATTGAATCGAAACAAATCATTGAAAAAGCTCAAATCAACAAAGAAGATGCTGAGCAATTGGGCGTTTTCGAAAAGTCTACTCACTTCAATCCGGTTGATTTAGTTTGTCATTTTTTAGATCACAACGGAAATAAATACAATCTCGAAGATTTCCGAAACCCAACTGCAGCGCTTGTTAGCGAGAAGCTCATGCTGGGAAAACGAACCAGTGTAATTGAATTACCTGGACTTTGGAACGGAAGCATGTGGGACTGGAATACAGTCTTTGTTGAAATTCCTTCGCGTGTATTTCATCCCGTGAAAACCGTGAATGACCTTCTAAAAAGTGGACACAAGCCGAAGGCTTAACTCAACGTCCAGATATCTGAACACCCAGTCAATTCTGACTCTGAAGCGTTAGACGCAACGATAACCGTTTTGTTTTTCTTGCTTGAAACAACAAATTCCGAAAACCACATTTCAGCATCCTTATCGAGGTGAGCACACGGCTCGTCTAAGAAAACACAAGAAACATCTGATAACAGCGCGGTTCCTAATTTCACACGCTGCTTCATTCCACTTGAAAAATATTTCAATGCCTTGTTTGCATGTTTTTCAAGTTGAAGAATTTCAGGTATCTCATTCACTGAATACGAGGCTTCAAATGCCTTCAATCCGTGTGTAAACTGAAGGTGTTCAAGTAGTGTGAAGTCTTCGTAAAGCCCCATTGCAGGTGAGCACAACGAAATATTTTTCCATATTTCATCGGAAGGAATTCCTTCATAGGTCACCATTCCTTCTGAAGCAGATAAATAGCCTGAAATAATTTGAACCAAGGTCGATTTTCCAGAACCGTTCTGACCTACAATACCAATGTGATCTCCTGAATGAAAGGTTCGATTTAGGTGACGGAAAATATATTTTCCACCGAACTTCTTACCAATATTTTGAAGTTCTATTTGCAAC
This sequence comes from Bacteroidota bacterium, assembly GCA_039805165.1. GTDB lineage: Bacteria > Bacteroidota > Bacteroidia > Flavobacteriales_D > Sanyastnellaceae > CAIZGX01. The sequence continues at coordinate 9,065 of JBDLUS010000112.1, forward strand.
TTATGTAGTCTGTGCGCCGCGTACAACGCCCTTTTCAGAACGTTGAATGAACGCGAGAACGATTTGCTTTTCTTCTGATTCTGGAAGCGTTTCTACAATTTGCTTCACCCCTGCGGCCAAGCTATTGTTGTGCACGAATAACGCTCTGTAAATATCTTCCAATCGATATACCTGCTCGTCTGTGTATCCTCTTCTTCTTAATCCAATGCTGTTAACACCAATGAAACTGAGGGGTTCGCGAGCTACCTTAATGAATGGAGGTACATTTTTTCTAACCAAGGAACCGCCTGCAATAAATGCGTGATCTCCGATTTCAATAAACTGCTGAACAGCTACAACACCTTCAACCACCACCCAATTTCCAATGGTAACGTGACCCGCAATATTCGCCGAATTCGCTATCACACAATTGTCTCCAACGAATGCATCGTGCGCTAAATGCACATAAGCCATAAGCAGACAGTTGCTTCCCACTTTCGTGGTCATGCGGTCTTTCGTGCCGCGGTTAAGCGTGCAGCATTCTCTAATCGTTGTATTGTCTCCTATTTCAACGGTGGTCTTTTCACCAGCAAACTTCAAATCTTGCGGAATAGCCGAGATCACGGCTCCAGGAAAAATGCGGCAATTCTTTCCAATGCGCGCGCCATCCATAATGGTTACATTCGGTCCGATCCACGTTCCTTCTCCAATAACAACATCGCCATAAATCGTTGTGAATGGACCTATTTCAACCCCCTCACCAATTTTAGCATCCGGATGAATCTGTGTTAAATTGCTCATGCCTTTTCTGTTGTTTGTGCTGGTACTTTATCTTTCACAACTTGCGCTAACATAGTGGCTTCGCCCACTTCTTTTCCATTTACATAAGCTACACCGCGCATATTCACTAAGCCTCTGCGAATTGGAGATTCAAGTCTTAGGTGGAAGATAAGTGTGTCTCCTGGAAGTACTTTTTGTTTGAATTTCACCCCATCGATCTTCATGAAGTAAGTGCTATATAACTCTGGCTCTTCCACTTGACTTAGCGCGAATATTCCACCTACCTGCGCCATGGCTTCAATTTGCAATACCCCTGGCATTACCGGATTTCCCGGAAAATGTCCCTGGAAAAACGGTTCGTTCAACGTGATGTTCTTCAACCCAACAATACTCTCATTGTCCATAGCTATCACGCGATCTACCAACAAGAATGGGTATCGGTGCGGAAGCATTTTGCTGATTTGGTTGATATCGAAAACTGTTTTTGTTAAGTCAAAAGAGACAGCAGACTGACGCTTTTTGTCCCAAGCCTTTAACACTTTTGCGAATGCTACGTTTCCAGCATGTCCTGGGCGTGCAGCCAAAATATGTCCGCGTAAAAACTTACCTGTTAATGCTAAATCTCCAACAATATCGAGAAGTTTATGTCGAGCAGGCTCGTTTTCATATTGAAGTTTAATGGTGTTCAACACCCCTATTCCTTCCACCTTCACATCAATTTCTTCACGACCCAATTCTTTCAAGATATCTTTAATCTGCTGATCGGTGTAATCTTTATCTACCATCACAATGGCATTGTCGAGGCTTCCACCTTTGATCAAACCGTTTTTAGCAAGTAGCTCTAATTCTCTCAAAAAAACAAAGGTTCTACACTTTGAAATTTCGCTTGAGAATTGATCCAAATGATACATCTGAGCATGCTGAGTGCCCAATATCGGCGAGTTATAATCAACCATTACGGTTACTCTGTACTCTCCGCCATTCGTAGGAACAGCCAACATTTCAACGCCCTTCTCAGCGTCTTCAAACGTGATATTCTCGTCTAAAACGATGTACTTTCTATCTGCGTTTTGTTCTTCGTATCCTCCAGCCTCTATAGCTTCTACGAAAGGCCATGCACTTCCGTCCATAATTGGAATTTCTGGGCCGGTAATCTGAAGAAGCGCATTATCAACGCGACTTCCATAAAGCGCTGCTAGAACGTGTTCCGTTGTATAAACGCGTGCGCCGTTTTGCTCCAATGTTGTCCCTCTTTGGGTTCCAACTACACGATCGCAATCCGCGTCAATAATTGGCGAACCCTCTATATCTACACGTTGAAATTTATATCCGTGATTCTCCGGTGCTGGGCAAATAGTAAGTGTTACTGGTTCTCCGGTATGTAAGCCAACTCCGTTGAATACGATTGGCGCTTTAACTGTTCTCTGTTTTGAAGACATGCTGCAAAATTAGTGTGAATTAACAGGTAATTCACTTGATTATCGAATAGATTCTTTCTTTGTTATTTGCGAATAGACTGAATAATGGCGTCTGCCATTTCTCTTACTTCCTTCTCGGTAATTTTCTTCTTCTCAACAGCCTTTAATCTTACAACTGCAAACACACTTGAAAGAACATGTTCAAACTGAAAAGCAACATTCATTTTCTTGAATTTACCGGTCTTCTGACCTTCCTTCAACAAGGCCGTCAATGCTGAAAAAGCATCCTCCATTTCCTTGTTCTTGCTGTATTGAGGTGAATTGCGGTACTGAATAACAGCCAAATAACGCAACGGTGCCGTAGAAAAATATCCGTAAAGAGCTAACCAAGCTTGGGTCAAACGCTGAACCTCTTTTCCTTTTACCGAAAGTGACTCATGCAACGCACGCGCAGCTTCTGTGCATGTTTCCACATAAAGACTTTCGAATAAATCTTCTTTGCTTGGAAAGTGGTGGTAAATTGTACCTACCGCAACACCTGAAAGCTTTGCTAATTCAGACATTGGAGAAGCGTGAAAGCCCCCGTTTGAGATTAATTTTAAGGCTGTGTTTACGACCTTATCTCTTCTTGAAATTTCTTTTGCCATAACCGAATGTTCGTTCGGTCAAAGATATTTCCTTTTCTAAACACTGGAGTTGAAACTTTTCACCAACAGCCTTTTAATAAAGAAGAAATTACTAAACTTGCAGAACTAAAATTTGAACACATGTCAATACAAGAAAGAATCAACGAAGATTTAAAAACAGCGATGAAAGCTGGAGAGAAGGATAAGTTAATGGCTCTTAGAGATATTAAAAGCAAGCTTCTTCTTGAAATGACTAAAGACGGTGGAGATGGCGCTGTGGATGATACGAAAGCTGTTGCTATTCTGAACAAACTCTTCAAACAACGTCAAGAGTCTATTGAAATCTACAGAACTCAAAATCGCCCTGATCTTTTGGAAGAAGAGCAATTGCAAGCGAATGTTATTGCTGCCTACTTGCCCGCTCAATTAACTCCAGAAGAGCTGGAAGCTGAAATCAAAAACTTCATTGCACAGGTTGGAGCTAGTTCTCCAAGCGATCTTGGAAAAGTTATGGGTGTTGCTTCAAAAGCCTTAACGGGTAAGGCAGACGGAAAGGCAATCTCTGAAACCGTGAAGAGACTTTTGAGTTAATCATGGATATCATTGGTCGTAAAACCATTATTCAACTTCCTCAATTAGGAGGTACTAATGTGCGCGCCAAAATAGATACGGGTGCTTTTCGCACAGCCGTTCACTGCGAATCGTGGTCTTTGAAAGAAATTAACGGGAAGGATGTGTTGGAAGTGACCATTCAATGGGAATCTGGAAAACCCGTTGTACTTCACTTCAATAAATTTCAAAAGCGCACGATAAAAAATTCTTTCGGACAAACGGAAGAGCGCTATTGTGTTAGAACACTGATACTCATTCACAAGAAAAAGATTCAATCTGAAATTTCGTTTACGAATAGATCGGGAATGAGATATCCCGTGTTGTTGGGAAGGAAAACAATTGGGAAGAAATTCTTAGTAGACGTTTCGCTGAAGAGTTAAAAAAAAAGAGGCCGCCTCTCCCAAAACGACCCCTTTTTAGAATCACTCTTTTTCATGCTAGATGAAAGAAGAATGAATAACTAAACCTTACCTATTTGAAAAATCTACTCTTTGTTTTTTAGGGAGAGTAAAACTTTTGAATGTTCTCTACAGCATTCATAGTCTTATACCCCAGGTGTTAAATAAAGGTTACGTTTTTTTTAATTATTTTTGAAAGGCCCAATTTCATTGGGGAAAAACATGACAGAACGAGTAAACGCATATGTGCTTTCAAGCCGAAAATTCAAAGATTCACTTCGTTTGGCGCATGTGTTTACCTTAGAGTATGGTGTTCAGACCTTTTTATTTCGAACCGGAAAGAAGGGCGAGAACATTTCTTTCTTCCAACCCCTGAACGCCATTCAGTTTTCTGGAAAAAAACAAGATGGAAAGTTAGAAATCGCTAAAGACATGAGCCTGAGCGAAGTCTATACGAGCATTCCATTTCAAGTTGAAAAATCTACTGTAGCGCTTTTCATTGCGGAGTTTCTCTACCGGTGCTTACCTGAACACTACGTCAATGAAGAGGTGTTTCATCTCATTCAAAAAACAACCCAGCGACTCGATTCATCTGAAAAAACAGGCACTCTTCCCATTCACTTCCTAGCGCAATTTGCTATGGAAATGGGGTTTCTGAGCGATGAATATGAACTAACATTTGAGAACACGCGAAGCGACGAAGCGTTGCTTCATAAGGCCCTTCAACTTTTCATTTCAACCTCTATAGAAAATGATGTTCAAAGCGCATTAAATCGCGATCAGCGCAAGTCCTTGCTAGAAGAGCTTATCGCTTTTTGTTCCTCGCATTTAGACACTTCCATTCGATTGAATTCGTTGGAAATGTTTCACGAAATTTTCGATTAAACTTCTGTTATCTTCGCAATGAAATGAAGTTCGCAGATATCATTGGACAGAAAGACGTGATTGACCGTTTGCGCAAAGCAAAAGCGGAAGATCGCGTTGCGCATGCCCAACTGTTTCTCGGTCCGGAAGGATCAGGAAATCTCGCACTTGCTCTAGCCTATGCACAATTCTTAAATTGCCCTAACGCTACACCCGAAGATTCGTGCGGCACTTGTCCCACTTGCAGAAAGAATAGTTCGTTTCAATTTGCAGATCTTCACTTCAGTTTTCCGTATTTCAATAAAACGGGTTCGAAAGAAACCATATCTGATGACTTCGGAACGGAATGGAGAAATAGACTTCTGCTTTCGCCCTATTTCGGTGTAGAGGATTGGACCAAGGAGCTTTCAAAAGACAACAAGCAACTTATTTTTTCTGTACCTGAAGCCGCGAATATCGTAAGAAAACTTTCTTTAAAATCGTTTGAGGGCGGGTATAAAGTCATGGTCATTTGGATGGCTGAAATGATTGGTGAAGGCGTTGCTAACAAGCTTCTGAAAATCGTGGAAGAGCCACCTGCCAACACCTTATTTTTCTTCGTTGCTAATTCATCTGAAAATATACTAAACACGATTCTATCGCGTGTTCAAGTGATTCAAGTTCCGAAAATAGACGAGGCGTCGATCTCTGCCGGACTGAAGCATTTAGGTGTAGACGATCACAAGATTCCAGACATTGCGCACTATTCAGACGGTAGTTGGGACGTTGCTTTGCGCCTTCGCGACAACAATGATCCGAACGAATTCTTGGCCATGCAATTCCAAACATGGATGCGTCATTGTTATTCAAAGAAAATTCCTGCATTACACGCCTGGTCAGAGAAAATGGCCGAATTAACGCGTGAGGACTTGAAACACTTCCTCTTGTATGCGCTCGATCAGATGCGACAAAACTTAGTGTTGAATTACACTTCTGAAAACATCTCGCGCTTCACTGCAAGCGAGAAAGCCTTTGCGCTAAAATTCTCGCCCTTCATCAACCACTTGAACATTGAAGACATCATGCTCGAATTAGAAGCGGCGCACCGCAGTGTTGGGCAAAACGTGAACAATAAAATTCTCTTCTTCGAACTATCAATGCGAATTTTTCGATTGTTGAATCGAAAAGAAACGGCATAAAAAAACACCTCCGAAGAGGTGTTTTGTTTTTGAGGTCCCGAGCGGATTCGAACCGCTGTACGAGCTTTTGCAGAGCTCTGCCTAGCCGCTCGGCCACAGGACCCTTGCGGATGGCAAATATACATTCTTTATTCAATAATCCGAATCTTTTCAATACTCTTCGTTGCAAATAATTGTATTTTCGCTGAAAACCTGTTTTATGAATAAAAAAGTTGCCATCATTGTTATAAGCGTTTTAGGCGCTCTGTGTCTTAGCCTCGCCTTCTGGGTGAAAGTAAGCCGCGACCGCATTGTTGCTTTGGAAAATAGCATGGGTGCCTTAAACGTACTTGCTATGGACGCCGCCAACGCTACGCCTGAGCAAATCATTGAGCTGTACAAATTAGCGGAAGACTCATTGACTAACATGAAAATGATGTACGATACGCTAACAACAGACAACACAGAAATGATGGCGCAAATTGAAGCGCAACGCACACAAATCGAAGGGTTGTTGAAGCGCGCGAAAAACAAAGATTACGACATTAAAAAACTTCTTGCTGAAACGCAAACCTTGCGCAACATCATGAAGGGATATTTACACGAAATTGATTCGCTTCAACGCGACAACGACCGTTTGTTTGCTGAAGGACAGCAAGCCAAACAACAGGCTGTAGCTGCAGAAAACAGAAGCAAAACACTGGAGACCGATTTGAATTCAACAAAAGAAATCGTGAAAGCAGGTTCTGTATTGTCAACCGGCGGATTCTACTCGACAGGAGTTTTTGCTAGAAACAGCGGCGCTGAAGCGGTGACCGAACAAGCAAGAAAATCTTCAATGATTAAGACTTCTTTCACCCTGCGTGAAAACAGAATTGTAAAACCAGGTAGAAAAACCCTTTACCTCAAAGTAATTGGACCAAACGGGAATACCTTATCAGGCAAGGGCGGCGGAAGCTTTACGGCAACCGGTCAGACAGACACCTTCGGAGCTTCACGTGAAATCGATTACCAAGGCCAAGACACCGACGTAAGTATTTACTTCACTCCAACTTCAACACTCGATAAAGGTTCATACCGCTTAGAGATTTATGAAGGTGGAAATCTCATTGGAAAATCAGAAGTCGTTCTTAAATAAGCACCATGAAAAAAGCCCTAAAAATTGTTCTCATTGTTTTCGGTTCAATTGGGCTTCTTATTGGAATACTTTACCTCACAGGTAATGGCTATTTGGCGCGTGGTATTTATTGCACCTATTTGCACGGGAAGATTAAACCCGACATTGACGACCAATCTTTCTTCGATACAAGAAAAATAAACCGCGGTGAAGCGATAAATCTTCCTGCCAAATTAAATGTCTTATCGAATGAAAACGTTGCTTTTCTAAACTCGACAGAGTCTGAAGCGTTCCTCGTTTTTAAAAACGACACCCTTGTTTCTGAATGGTACGGCAACTACGGTGCAGATTCCACGCATTGGAATTCGTTCTCAATGTCGAAAAGTATAATTTCTCTGCTCATTGGCTGCGCCATTGAAGACGGACAAATTTCATCGCTGCAAGATCCAATTTCAAAATACATTGCTTGGAGCGGAAACGATGTCACGTTGGAACAACTGCTTCACATGAGCAGTGGCATTCCTTTCGGAGAGAGCTACAGCAGCCCTTTCGGATATATGGCAAAGGCCTATTACCATTCTGACTTAAAAGCCATTACAGCTCCTTTCAAAGTAAAGCAGACGCCTGGCTCGTATTGGTCCTACGAAGGTGGAAACACTGTTTTATTGGGAATGGTGCTTGAAGCAGCAACGCAAAAGAAAATATCAAACTACTTCGAAGAGAAAATCTGGACTAAAATTGGGACGGCCTCTTCAGCCTATTGGAATCTAGACACCGAGAATGGTTTTGAAAAGCCATTCACTGGCGTTTACGCTACAGCCAAAGATTTTGGAATGCTCGGTCAGTGCATTCTTCATCATGGAAAAGTAAACGGACAAGAAATCATAGACTCTGCCTACTTAGCACAATCGTTTGAACCGTGGACCATTCAAGACGGAAAAAATTCAGTCTGCGACTGGTACGGTTTACATTGGTGGATGGGCGAAGTAGACGGTGTGAAGTTTAGGTCTGCGCGCGGAATGCGCGGACAATACATTGTAATTATTCCCGAAAAAAATATGGTTGTTGTGCGCATTGGTCACCAACAATCGAAGGAGAGAATAAACCAGATGCCCGTAGATCTACTATCTTATATCAGAATGGGGTTAGCCTTCTAGTAAGCCCGCTCTGTGCGGCCTTCCATGTAATTGATGAAGGCTTTGTTCACCACTTTATTTCCGCCCGGTGTTGGATAGTTTCCAGAGAAATACCAATCGCCTTGGTTGTTCGGACAAGCATCGTGAAGCCCTTCAATGGTTTGGAAAAGCACACTCACCTTGGCTTTAGTGCCTTCGGGAGTAACCAACTGCGCTACCATTGCAGAAATTTCTTCTTGCGTATACGCCTCGTAAACTTCCTTCACATAGTTTCTTACTTGTTCTTTTGGAACACTTTCTTGCTCTTTACATTTCATGTAAACAACATCGAGGATTCCCTCCTTACCGTCACGCTTCAGCAAAGCAACTATTGCCTGGAAAGCAATGAAATCGCCCATTTTCGCCATATCAATTCCGTAGCAATCAGGGTAACGAATTTGTGGTGCTGAAGAAACAATAATGATTCTTTTCGGCTCTAAGCGGTCTAACATTTTAATGATAGACTTCTTCAAAGTCGTTCCGCGAACAATTGAATCGTCTATAACCACAAGTGTGTCAACGCCCGGTTTTACAGTGCCGTGCGTCACATCATACACATGTGAAACCATTTCATCACGTGCAGAATCCTGTGTAATGAAGGTTCGCATTTTAACGTCTTTGATCGCAATTTTTTCAATGCGAGCACGCTTGCGAACAATGGCTTCTATCTCTTCATTCGACCATGAACCCGATGTTAATTTTTCAATCTTAACATCGTTCAAATGATCTTCCAACGCTTTAATCATTCCGTAAAACGCAGTTTCTGCTGTGTTAGGAATGAAAGAAAAGACCGTGTTTTCCAAGTCGTAATTCACTTCTTGCAACACGCGCGGAACGATATTCTTTCCTAAGTCTTGACGCTCTTGATAGATAGACGCGTCGTTTCCTCTTGAAAAATAAATACGCTCAAACGAGCAGGGTGTCAAAGCAGTAGAAGGCTTAATTTCCTTCATGGAAGAACTTCCGTCCTTCTTCACTACGTATGCGCAACCGGCAGGAATTTCTTTGATTTGATCAAGTGGAACGTTAAACGCACTTTGAATAGGCGGGCGCTCACTTGCAACTACACAAACCTCATCGTCTTCGTAATAAAATGCTGGACGAATTCCGTTTGGATCGCGGTATACAAATGCATCGCCATGACCCAACATTCCCACCATTGCAAATCCTCCGTCCCAATCCTTGCTTGCACGTTGCAATACGCGCTGAATGTCTATATTCTTCGCTATTAACTCAGAAATCTGTTGATTTGAATACCCTTGCTGGTGATACTGATTGAAAAGAACTTGGTTTTCTTCATCGAGGAAGTGGCCAATTTTTTCCATCACCGTTACTGTGTCGGTACGTTCTTTCGGATGTTGTCCCAATTCAACCAACAAGCCAAACAATTCGTCAACGTTTGTTAGGTTGAAATTCCCTGCAAGCACGAGATTACGGGTCATCCAGTTATTTTGACGAAGAAACGGGTGACAGTTTTCAATACTGTTTCCACCGTATGTTCCGTATCTCAAGTGACCTAAAAATACTTCGCCAGTAAAAGCAAAATTGTTTTTTAAATGTTGAGCATTTTTCAATTTATCTGGATTCTTCTTTGCCATTTCAGCAAAGCGATTCATCACTTTTGCGAACACTTCACGAACTGGCTGAGCATCGTTACTTCGAATACGAGAAATGTACTTTTTGCCTGGTTCTGGATCTAACTTAATGTTCGCTAAACCAGCGCCATCTTGGCCTCGGTTATGCTCTTTCTCCATGAGGAGATACATTTTATTTAGTCCGTAAAAAGCAGTTCCGTATTTATCGGTATAATGCTGAAGAGGTTTCTTCAGTCTTAAAAATGCGATCCCGCATTCGTGTTTGATAGCGTCACTCATGGAGTGAAAAATAATTTGCGGCAAAGATAGTCTATGCGTGGCGAATGTTGGAAAGAATTAAAATCATTTCTGTGTTTTGAATGGTAATTTTTCGAATTTCTTTGAAAAAATCAAGGGAATAAAAAAAGTAGATTAGAGAAAAATAACGATTATGAAAACAATTACACTACTCGCGAGCTTGCTTGTTTCCTTAGGAATGGCAGCTCAATCTCACGGTGAAATCTTCGGAAAAATCATCGACGAAAACAACAACCCTATTGCAGGCGTAATTGTACGTGCAGAAAACAACGGTATTGTTGCAGGCGCGGCAACCGACGAAAGAGGCGTTTACCGCATCAATGGTGTTGAGCCCGGAACGTATACATTATTCTACGACCTTATTGGATACAGCCAACTGCAGGTGAATAATGTTCAAGTTAAATCAGATCAGATTCAGAAACTTTCCGATTATACGCTAACAACTGCAAGCTATGGCACCGGTGGTCCTGTTATCATTCGTGCTGAAAAACCACTAATCGATATAAATGGTGGAACAGCAATCTCTCTAGGAGCGAAGGAGCTAAAAGATAACGCTGCTGCAAATGGTGGATCTTTAAAGGCTATTCTGTCTTCTATGTCAAGCGACATTAAAACAAGTGATCGTGGCGAAGAACTTTATTTTCGTGGAAGCCGCTCTGGTAGCGTTGTGTATTACATAGATGGGGTGAAAATTCATGGTGCTCCGTTGAATATTCCTTCAAGTGGAATAAATAATATAACAGTTTACACAGGTGGTGTGCCAGCCAAGTATGGTGACAGTACAGGAGGGTATGTAATTATTGATACAAAGTCATTCAGAGACGCTGCTCGAGAAAAAAAGTAAAGGCGAAGCATATTAAGTCTTTGTTTTTTCTAAACCATTTGGTT
>JBDLUS010000113.1:0-9482 GCA_039805165.1 Bacteroidota bacterium
GAATATGCATTGTCAGCTATATATTCCCAAAAAATCTCATTCGAACCACCAGCGCAAATCGGTCCTTGAACATATTGAACTTTTTTCACATACCACTGCCCTTGAATATTCGAAAGCAATTGATTTAGTGTATTCCATTGCAAAGTTGATGGCGGCAATTGACCTTCGTCGATTGGGTTGCAAGATGCCATTCCTACGAACAGAATTAAAATTCCTTGCAAAAACTTTTTCATAAAAAAAGTTTTTCTGTAGCATGAACATCAACTAACCAATCTTGAATATCATCCTGCTTGTCGAGAATTTTCGCCATCAACTCGTCATATTTCGGACTTTCAAAAGTGATATCGAAAGGGAAATCTCTATTCGTATTTCCATTTGGATTTTTTGAAGCATAAAACTCCCCAACAGGATTATCAGAGTGATCAAAAACCACTACTTTCCAATCAGAATTGTCTGTTTGAATTTTTATAAGTTTCAAAACTGCTTACTTAAAATAATAATGAATCCCACCACCGTACAACAATCCTGTAGCAGTAGCAGCAGAAAGACCGTATGAACCGTATGATCCAACGCCTAACTTCCAATTAATTCCTAAATCGCCACCCAAAGCCTTTGGAAACCATTCCAATCCGCCACCAAGATTCCAGCCGAACCAAGAGTAGTTATCTGTTATTCCGAAAATTGCATCATCATAGTTTATAGAACCACGACCAACACCGAAATACAAGAACGGAGATAAATTATTCTTTTCTTCAAAGCAATAGTCTATTTCAGCGCCAATGTTTGACCAAGAATATCCAACACCGTAATTGCGGTAGTTGAAAGTTGCCTGTGCTTTTATTTTATCACTTAACCCAAAACGCGCGCTCAAGCCTGATGCTGGGTATGTGTAATTCAATCCCAAACCGAAAGTTCTGTTTCCGCTTTTTCTGCGTGGAGCAAAAAGCTCTGATTCATTTGATTTCATTCCGCTCTGAGCAACCATTGCACCGAACGACATTGCACTTAAAACAAGCGCTAAGAATAGTTTTTTCATTTTAATTAAAGTTTAGTGCTTCAAATATAAACAAGATATTTACACTAATTGCACAGATTTGTGCTTTTTTCTTCCGTCAAATGGTTTGAAATTGCACACATGGCTGTGCACCGTGGACAAATATTAGACAACGCAATTCGCGAGAAAGGAATAACCTTCGCAGCAGCAGCAAAGCGTTGTAAAATAAGCAGAAGAACACTATACAACTACCTCGAAAATCCCGATCTTCCTTGGCAGAAAATCATCGAATTCGAAGAAAACCTTCAACTCGATTTGGGAAAGTACTTTACACAATTGAGAAAATACAAATCTGTAAAGTCAGAACCCCTTATTCTTCAAGAACCGCAAGAAGCCGTTTACTGGAGAAATAAATACATTGAGCTACTAGAAAGATATACTTTGCATCTCGAAGCACGCTGAGGTCTGCGACGAATGTGCTAGCACGAATGCCCTTTGGGCGAATCTCTTCGAGGAATGCTTCCCGAAAGTCTGAGACGATTTAGTGAGGTTGAATGGATAATGCGAAAGTATTGATATGCTTCAAAAGATTTTCATTCTTAATGGTTCGGAAATTCACCAAATCTATCATTTCCGGAATATTCAACTCATCTAATTCAGTGGAAATTCTGTTGAGGTCTGTAAGGGTCAACTCTTCTCCTATCAAACAAATGTCAATGTCAGAACCTTCGCGAAACGTCCCAATGGCGCGAGATCCGAAAATCTTCGCTTCTTGAACACGTTCATTAGAATAAACAACATTCGCTATTGCTTGAAGTGATTTATCGCTTAATCCTGTTTCCATTCCACTAAATTAATTCATTCATTCGAGCTTCTAACTGTTCGAATAAAATAGGATATTGATTTACTACTTTTTCGAATACTTCTTCCAAAATCGATTCGTCATACAAATGAGAAGTTTGATTTCTAGTTAGAATTGTATCCAACCACAGTTCTCCATTTGAAACCAGCTGATTCTGATAAGCCAATCGAAATGCATCCCGCGAACCCACAATCTCTTTTATGCCCTGATGCTTCAGGTAATCTTGTAAGACCTTCCAAGACATCTCTTGCGTGAATTCAAACGCCTGAATTAAACCTTGTTTCTCCAGAGAAGACAACCCTCTTAATCTAGACAATTCCAAACCAACCATAAATTGCTTTCGAGCATTTTTAAAATTCTCGAAGCGCTGCTTCCATCGAACGCCATTTGTATTCATGATTCGAAATTAGGAAAATCTTCGATTTTATTCCTACTGCGTAATTCCTATTTCATAATTCCTACGAAGTAATTGGAACTGCGTTTCTGGACTGTTAGGCCGTGCGAAAGGGAACGGTTCTCGCATAAATGCGCATAAGGCAAGAGCGATTCCTTCGCGAGGGTCTACGACGAAGGTGCAAGCACGAGGGCAACTCACGTTGCGTTTTAATTAATCGTTCGAAGAACCCTCGCAACGATAGTTGCCCTCGTGATGAAATCACCCTCGCGAAGCATTTCGCCCTCGTGGTTAAACCACCAACTTCCCTGCCGTCTTCGCCACCACCTCTTCCAACGTGACCTCCGGAGCCAATTCAACCAAATGAAACGCGCCGTCGCGAATGTCGAAAACACCCAAATCGGTGACTACTTTTTTAATGCAATGAATACCTGTTAGAGGTAGAGAACATTGTGGCAATAACTTCGAGTTACCCGCCTTGTCGCAATGCTGCATGGCCACAATGATGTTCTTCGCGCTGGCCACCAAATCCATGGCGCCGCCCATGCCCTTCACCATCTTTCCGGGAACTTTCCAATTGGCTATGTCGCCATTTTCACTCACTTCCATAGCGCCTAAAATGGTAAGATCTACTTTCTGCGCGCGAATCATTCCGAAGCTCATAGCACTGTCGAAAATAGAAGATCCATCACGTAACGTAACCGTCTGCTTTCCCGCGTTAATCAAGTCCGCATCTTCTTCCCCTTCAAAAGGAAAAGGTCCCATGCCCAAAATACCGTTCTCACTTTGCAACTCAACTTCCATTCCTTCGGGAATGTAATTCGCTACCAACGTGGGTATGCCTATGCCTAAGTTCACATACGTTCCGTCTTGAACCTCTTGCGCAATGCGCTTTGCAATTCCAATTTTATCCCAAGCCATAATTATATTCTTTGACGAACAGTACGCTGCTCAATTCTCTTTTCGTAATTCACTCCCTGAAAAATGCGGTGCACATAAATACCCGGCGTATGAATGTGATCTGGATCTAACGCTCCTAGCGGAACCAACTCTTCCACTTCAACAATGGTAATCTTCCCCGCCATAGCCATCATGGGATTGAAGTTGCGGGCCGTTGAACGAAATACCAAATTGCCCATCGCATCGCCCTTCCAAGCCTTCACCAACGCGAAGTCTGCGTCGAAGGCCTCTTCCATCAAATACTTCTTTCCCTTGAACTCGCGAACCTCTTTTCCTTCCGCCACTTCCGTTCCAACACCCGCAGGCGTATACACGACAGGCATTCCATATCCCGCTGCCATGCAACGCGTTGCCAAGGTTCCTTGAGGAATTAACTCCACTTCCAATTCACCGCTCAACATCTGACGCTCGAATTCGGCATTCTCACCAACGTAGGAGCTTATCATTTTCTTGACTTGTTTTTGTTGAAGCAACAAGCCCAATCCAAAGTCGTCTACGCCCGCGTTGTTCGAAATGCAAGTGAGGTCTTTCACACCCATCTTCACCAATTCCGAAATACAATTTTCAGGAATACCGCACAAGCCGAAACCGCCCACCATGAGGGTCATTCCCGAGGTTATCCCTTCGCATGCTTCCGCTGCAGAAGCTCTTACTTTATTAAATCCCATAGTCTATTTTATTCTGGCACATCGCCGTCAAATTCCAATTCACCGTTGAAGAACTCTTCCATACTTCCATCGTCTCCGTCGAAGAACAAATCACCCATGCCACCGCTCGTACATTGGAAGCGAAGTGGGTCGTACTCTGTTGGCGCCTCGAAATCTCCTTTCGAAATGGAAATACGTGAATCCTTATATATGCTGTTCATGAAATATCCGAATATCGGAAGCCCTGTATTCGCACCTTGTCCAAGAGCGGTGCTCGAGAAACGAACCGTCGGATCTTGCGCACCTACCCATACTCCCGTTACCAAATCAGGCGTCATTCCAACAAACCAGCCGTCGGTATTGTTCTGCGTGGTTCCGGTCTTTCCAGCCAACGGATAAGGAATCTTTCCGTATTTCGGATTGGAACGAATGCGCGATGCAGTTCCAAAATCACATACCCCTTTCATGAGCTTAACGGTTTCGAAAGCAATACCAGGTTCTAAAGCTTGGTCAATAACCGGATCTGCCTCGTAAATCAAATTTCCGTTCTTGTCTTCGACGCGCATAATGAAGGTCGGCTCTATGTACAAGCCATGATTCACCAAGGAAGCCTGGGCACCAACTAATTCATAAACCGAAAGTTCACAAGCCCCAAGTGCAATGGAATAAGCCATTGGAATGTAACTCTTCACACCCATGTGACGCATCATGGCTATCACAGGCTCGGGTCCGAAACGCGCAATGAGCGTGGCAGCAATGGAGTTCACAGATCCTGCCAAGGCCTTCGCCATGGTGTACGTTCCTCCAGCGCCACCTTTGGGGCACCAGCGTGTTCCGTTTGGCAAGTCTATACATCCGGCACCCGTAATCTGATCGCAAGGCTTCATGCCCATGCGCATAGCCATGGCATAAATGAAAGGTTTAAAGGTTGAACCTACCTGACGTTTCGAAAGAAATACATTGTCGTATTTGAAGTACTTGTAATCGATTCCTCCAACCCACGCTTTTACAAATCCATTGCGCGGATCAACAGACATCAAGCTTGCGTGAAGTATCGTTTTGTGATAAACAATACTATCGTACGGAGTCATGGTAGTGTCTCTGTAACCACCGTGCTTGTACACCGTCATGCGCACGGGCTTATTGAATTCAGCTAACACCTCATCTTCTGTGCGCATGTTCCAAGTGTGTCCGCAACCTCCCGCATCTTCTTTACAATGGAAATGTCCGTCTTTGGTTTCAATGTAGGAAGCTGGTCTTCCACAATCGGGACACATCTTGCCAGAAAGCTTTTTGAAGCGATCACTCGTGGTAATCGACTTGTTCATGATAGACTCTTTATCTGCTGCTGAAATACCCGAGTAAAACGGATATTTATCTTTCGGACGTTGCCTTACGTTTCGCGTGAAAGCAGGTTGAAGTTCCTTACTCAAATGCTCTTCCACCGCATGTTCCGCATGGGCCTGCATGTTTTTATCAAGCGTGGTGTAGACCTTCAATCCGTCTTCGTATATGTTGAAAGCGGTGCCATCTCCTTTCTTGTATTTCAGGTCTCCGTTGGCATCTCGCGTCTCTAGAATTTCCGTGAGTTTATGTCGAACCGCTTCGCGGAAATAAGGCGCTTGTCCTTCATCATGAGAAACACGTGAGAACTTCAATCCCAGAGGTTCTGCTCGGTACTTTTCATAATCGGCTTCCGAAAGTTTTCCGTATTTCACCATTTGCGCCATGACCACTTCGCGTCGCTTCGTTACCAACGAATCGCGTTTAATCGGATTGAATAAAGACGAGTTCTTCAACATACCCACGAGCATGGCTCCTTGCGGAATGGTAAGCGAGTCGGGCGATGTAGAGAAATAGATGTTTGCTGCACTTTTAATTCCGACAGCCTGATTCAAGAAGTCGTACTGATTCAAATACATGGTCAGAATTTCTTCTTTCGTGTAAACGCGCTCGAGGCGCAATGCAATAACCCACTCTTGTAATTTCTGACCAATACGGGTGAAGATGCTTACGTCTTCAAAGTCGCGGGTGAACTGTAATTTAGCAAGCTGCTGCGTAATTGTACTTCCACCTCCGTCTGCTCCCAAGGAGAAAGCGGCGCGAGCTAAACTGCGAACATCTATTCCGCTGTGCTCCTTAAAACGCACGTCTTCCGTGGCTAGTAGCGCGTCAATAACGTGCGGAGGAATTTCTTGATAGGTAATGTCTGAACGGTTCTCTTTGTAGAATGATCCAATGGTGGTTCCGTCGGAAGCGTAGATCTGAGAGGCCAATCCAATCTTTGGATTGGCTAATAAATCAATATTCGGAAGTCCGCTTAACAAGACAGCGCCTAATACCAACGTGAAAAAAATCCATGGCGACATGCCTATCCACCAAAGAATCTTCGCGTATTTTTTTTCCTGTTCGGGTGTGTTTTCCATAGGTTCTGATTAACGCGTTTTTCAGCGTAAAATTTCAATAATCAAAACTAACCTATCTACTGCGCCTTGCCGAAATAATTCTTTATTTTTTCAGCTATTTTTTCCCCTACGACTTGTTCAATTTCTTTTTGCGTGGCCGACTTAATTCGGGCTACCGATGAAAAATGTTGAAGTAATTTCTCAATGGTCTTCTTACCCACACCAGCAATGTTTTCCAATTCAGAATGAATGGCACCCTTGCTGCGTCGCTGTCTGTGTTTGCTCAATCCGTATCGGTGCGCTTCATTTCGCAGGTGCTGAATGATCTTTAGGCTCTCGCTACGCTTGTCGAGATAAATGGGAATGCTATCTCCCGGAAAGAAAATTTCTTCCAATCGTTTCGCAATTCCAATTACCGCAATCTTTCCGCGTAAACCCAATAAATCCAACGATTCCATGGCCGACGAGAGTTGCCCCTTTCCTCCATCAATAATCAACAACTGTGGCAACGGCTGCTCCTCTCGAATCAATCGCGAATACCTCCGGTAAATGGCTTCACGCATAGACGCGAAATCATCGGGACCCACAACAGATTGTATGTTGAAGATCCGATAATCCGATTTACTTGGCTTCGCATTTTTGAACACCACGCACGCACTTACTGGATTCGTTCCTTGTATGTTCGAGTTATCGAAACACTCAATGTGAACGGGCAATTCAGACAGGTGCAAATCCTTTTTCATGGTTTCCAAAATGCGTTGCGTATTGCGCTCGGGATCAAGGAAAGCGGCACGCTTACGTGCTTCCAACAGAAAATGATTGGCGTTCTTTAATGAAAGGTCAACTAATTTTTTCTTGTCACCACGCTGCGGAACCGTAACTTCCAATCCCGGAATTTTTTCATTCAATTCGAAGGGAAGCAATGCTGTTTTCGCTTTGCTGTTCATGCGTTCGCGAAACGAACGAACTACAAAAGCCAACACTTCTTCGTCAGTTTCATCTAACTGACGAACCACTTCGGCGGTGTAAACGTGCACAATGCTTCCACGCAAGATGTGCATGTAATTCGCGTACGTGCTTTGCGCATCTGAGGCTATGGAAAACACTTCCACATTGTCGATTTCTGTGTTTACAATGGTGGACTTCGCCTGGAAATTTTCTAAGGTTTGAATGCGCTCTTTCAACTGCTGCGCTTGCTCAAACTTTTGCTCTGAAGCCAACTGAAGCATGTCCTTTTTCAAGTTCTTCACCGCCTCTAAATATTCTCCCTTGATAATGCGCTTGATGTGCTGAATGCCTTGCTGATAGTCTTCTTCGCGTTGTTTGCCTACACAAGGGCCCAAGCAATTTCCGAGGTGATACTCCAAACACACTTTGAATTTTTTCGCTTGAATGTTTGCTTTCGAAAGGTTCAAGGTACACGATCGAAGGGGATATAATTCTTTGATTAAATCGAGTATCGAATACAAAGATCTTCCAGAAGTGTAAGGCCCGAAATACGTTGAGCCGTCGTCTAAAATCTGACGGGTACTGAGCACCCGTGGAAACGGTTCGTTCTTGATCACAATGCTCGCGTAAGACTTATCGTCTTTCAACAAAATGTTGTAACGTGGTTTGAACTTTTTAATGAGGGAATCCTCCAACAACAACGCGTCAGATTCGGTTTCCACCACCGAGTATTTGATGTCACGAATCTTCTTGACCATTAACTTGGTCTTGATGCTGTCGTGCTTGATTTTGTTGAAATAGCTCGTCACACGATTCTTCAACACCTTCGCTTTACCCACGTATAAGATGGAACCGTTCTCGTCGAAGAACTGATAAACGCCCGCCTTTTCGGGCAGCGCCTTTATTATGCTTTTGATGTGATCGGAAACTTCCACAAGACAAATATCGGTATATCTTCGCCACAATGAATTTTGTAACAGGCGCAACGGGTTTAATTGGAAGTCATCTAGTTCTTCGTTTAACGGAAGAAAACATGCCTGTTACCGCTTTGTTTCGAAATGAAAAAGGCAAGTCGGAAGTCTCCAACTTGTTTCGTTTTTATGGAAAAGAAAACCTGTTTCAGCAGGTGCAGTGGGTGAAAGGAGATGTGGAAGATGCCGATGACATGTATGAACTAACCGAAGGAATGCACACAGTTTTCCATTGCGCAGCCATTGTTTCTTATCACAAAAAAGAAGCGTCGCGCATGTTGGAAGTGAACATTAACGGAACGAAAAACATGGTGAACGCCTGCATTGAAAACGACGTGAAGCACTTCATTCATGTGAGTTCCATTTCTGCGCTGGGCGATTCGAAAGGAGAAATCATTGACGAAGAAACTCCACGCAATTTCAACGATTATCATTCAAATTATTCGAAGGGAAAATACCTTTCTGAACAAGAGGTTTGGCGCGGCATTCAAGAAGGATTGAATGCGACTATTGTTAATCCGGGCGTAATTTTCGGTCCGAACAATTGCACCCGTAGTTCCGGAACCATGATTGACCGCATTCAAAAAGGCCTTCCGGCCTTGCCCGCTGGTGGAAGCGGGATTGTTTCTGTTTTAGATGTAGTAGAGGTGATGATTCGCGCAGCAAAACAAGAGCCGACCAATGAGCGCTACATTCTGTGCGCAGAGAATGTTCGCATGTCAGAACTCTTCACCAAAATTGCAGATGCCCTTCACGTTAAAATTGGAAAAACCATTGCGAAGAGGTGGCAGGTTATTTTGGTGTTTTACATGGAAGCTTTGGTGGAATTGTTCACGGGCAAGCGTGCAACCATAACACGTGAGATCATTCGAAATTACGATGAGGTGAAGCGATTCGATGGAAGTAAAGCCACACGCACCTTCGGATTTGAATACCGCGATACTTTTTCCAGTATTGAAGATACCGTTAGGTATTACAAGATTCTATCGGTAGGGACCGACAGGTAAAGAAAAAACCCTTTCAACCATAGCTGAAAGGGCTTCTTAAACCAAACCAAACCTCAAAACCAAAATCGTATTATCTGTCGGCGTAAATCCAAACGCCAAGCTGGATGCTTATGTTCTTTTCCATAGTCTTTATCTTTTTTCTTTTAACAAAAATGTAAAAGACATTCCCTCCAAATATTTCGAATAAAGCAAAGGCCCCGATAAACAGATTATCGGGGCCTTTCAGTTCAGAAGTGGTCTGGTTTATTCCACAATCAACATCTCTACACGACGGTTTCTAGCTCTTCCGTCTTC
>JBDLUS010000114.1:0-4525 GCA_039805165.1 Bacteroidota bacterium
AACTGGTGGAAATTCAAACAGCACTCACACTCGAGAAGTTGCATGCTGAGATTGTTGAGTTGGAAGAGTATTACGGAAGAACCCGCAAAGAAGGCGTTTACCTCGATCGCGAGATGGATGTAGATGTTATCTTTTTCAATGATGAAATTGTTTCGGAAGGAAAAATTATTGTTCCTCACGAGCGCATGCATTTGCGTGAATTTATTTTGAAGCCATTGGCTGCAACATGGCCCGATTGGATTCATCCGGAAATGAAAATGAATGCTTCGCAATTGCTCGCAGAATTGAACAAGAAAGAAGATTGAGCAACTACACCGTTATAGAAGGCATTATTGGCGCGGGTAAAACCACGCTAGCACATATGTTGTCTCAACAACACAACGCTCAATTGGTGTTGGAAGAATTCGCTGACAATGCCTTTCTTCCCAAGTTCTATGAAGAACCGAAACGTTACGCGTTTCCTTTGGAGTTGAGTTTTCTTTCTGAACGTTTCGCACAATTGAAAAGTGTTTTTCAATCGCCCGATTTGTTTCAACCCAAAGTAATTGCCGATTATTTTTTACCGAAGTGTCAAGTCTTCGCGAAGAATAATTTGGAGGAAGATGAGTACAAGTTGTTCTTGCGCTTGTATGAAATAATGGAGAATACACTGCCTCAACCAGACTTGTTGGTTTACTTGTATATCTCGCCTGAACAGGCCCTGCAGAACATTAAGAAACGAGGAAGAACGTACGAGCAGAATATCACTGCCGAATACCTCGACAATATTCAACAACAGTATTTGTCGTTCATACAACAACACCCTGAATTAACGGTGCTTATGATTTCAAGCGATAAGCTCGACTTTGTTGAACGAGAAGAAGATTTGCAGTTTTTGAATGAAACTATTTTGAAGAGCTACGCTCCTGGAATTCACAGGGTAGAACCGTAAGTGTTGATCCAATTTGTAATTCGAAGAATTCCTTCTTGCGTTATTTTTTCGGTGGTTGCCAAGCTCACGCGAAACGAGCCAATGGCGCCAGGTCCGAACCATTTTTCCAATCCAGGCACGACATGAACTTCTGCGTCATTTGCCAATCTTTCGCAAAGAGTTTCAGTGTTCCATGTTGACGGGTGACGAACGCATAGAACAAAGGTCCCTTGTGGCATTTCACAACTTAAAAAGTTGGTTTTGTTAAAAGCGATAACGGCGTGCTCAAGGTTTTTCTTGAAGAGAGCAACGGCCTCTTGCGTGTGTTCCCAACCTTTTTCAATAGCAGCTGTTGCGGCTATTTGCGAGAGTGTGCTTGCACCTTCAATTGTGCGGGCATAACCTTGCTTTTCTAAAAGCAATTTGGCTTGTTCTGCATCAGGTGCTACAATAGCTCCAATGCGCAGTCCCGCAAGACCGAATCCTTTCGACAGTCCATAAACAATCCAAGCATTCGAATTCACCCCACGAATGGAAGTGAAAGACTCCTCTGTGTGAACGATGTCGCTCCACACTTCATCTGAAATAATTACAAGACCTTTTTCATCGGCCCATTTGGAAAGGGTTTCAAGTTGTTTTTTTGAAAGCACATATCCTAGAGGATTATGCGGATTACAAATAACAAGAGCCTTTGTTTTTGAAGTGAGAATGTTGTCTAATTCAGCAAGGTCAATTCCGCTTGAACGCTGCTGATAGCGCATGATTCCGATGTTTTTTCTTCGCGCGCATTCCGCCAATAAAAAGTCAACAGGATCGGCAATGAGTATCTCGTCTCCTTCCTTCAACAAGAAAGAATAAACATCGTCTATGGCTTTGGCTGCGCTATTGGTGGCAATGACTTCTTCCGAATGAATGCTTGCGTTTTTTCGTTGATTGAAATGAAAGGCGATGGCATTTTGAAAAGCCTTCATTCCCGAATTGTTGCCGTATGGAAACGAATTGAATTTCAAATGTGCGGCAATAGCACCACTCACAGCACTTGAAGCTTCAATGTCCCAATCGGCTGCTGTAAGCGGAATGTGGCCTTCTTCCACATTGGCCCAACGCATGTTGAATGCGTTTTCAGAAAGGAAGTTTTTATCCGTAGCCTTCATTTATTTCATGATTGTAATTGGAATCTTTGCTGCTACTTCGGAGAAATCGGTGAAGCAGAAGTCATGCATCATTTCAATTCCTGATTTCACCATCGCATTGGTTTCAGCTAAACGTTCAACGCTGTATTGATGAGCAAATTCGGGCAATGCTTTTCCAGATTTTAATAATTGAATGAAGTGAGCAACGTCTTCAATGGCGCTGTTTGTTCCTTGACTGGTGAAGGGCAGGAAGAGGTGGGCGGCATCACCGAAGAGAAATACATTGTCTTTCGCCATGGTCGTCACATTCTTTAGCGTTCTGCCTTGCCAAACGTAAGTTGTCTCAATGTTGGAATTCAAAAGTGCTTGAATCATCGGGTTTTCGCAGTCGCCAACTTTTTCTTTTAGGAATGCGATGAGCGAATCATGATCTCTTTTCGGAACTCCGTGGTCGATGCTGTTCACTTGAAGATACCAGATGATTTCACCGTCTTTCAATGGAAGTATTCCCATGGAAAGTCCGTTGTCTGCTATAGCGTATTTATGCAATTCGTTGCCAAGCATGTTGTAGAGGAAATCACTTTTCACTACACCCATAACTTCATAGGTTGCGGTCTCTTGATTTTCGGCCTTGTCATTTAAGAACACGCGAGTGTTCGAATGAACTCCGTCTGAACCTAGAATGCCATCGAATGAATTGGAAGAAATGTTCGTGTGTTCACCAATAAGAAAGTCGCCGTTTTCAGAGAGTTTCACCAAGTCTTCAACGACTTGTGTGCTATGTTTAGAAAGCGCTTCTAAAAATTTAAGTCGGCTTATACTGTATACCTCTTCGAAATCAATCTGATTGGACAGGTCTCCGGTGGTGTTGATGTAGTTGACTTTTCTAATGCGAAGGCAGAAAGGCTCAACATCTTTCCAGACACCGAGTTCTTTTAATCCGGCTATTCCATTAGGAAGTAGAAGAAATCCAAAACCGCTTCGCATTTGAAACGAAGACTTGTCGAATACCGTAAGGTCATGTCCGAGTTCAGTTAACGTGCGATTGAGCAAACCTCCAGACACGCCACCACCAATGATACAGAATTTCATATTAAGCCAATTTAAGGTAATCTGAAATTCCTTACGAGAAAAGAGAGGGAAAGGTTACTTCTTAAGAACCTCGGCCATTTTAGCGCCAATCTCAGCAGGAGAATCCACTACGTGAATGCCACATTCGCGCATGATACGCTTTTTAGCAGAAGCACTTTCGTTTTCTCCAGATACAATAGCACCAGCATGACCCATAGTTCTTCCTTTCGGAGCGGTTTCACCTGCGATGAATCCTACTACAGGCTTAGTGCCGTGTTCTTTGATCCACATAGCAGCCTTAGGCTCAAGTTCACCGCCGATTTCACCAATCATAATGATACCGTGTGTTTCAGGGTCGTTCATTAACAATTGAACGGCTTCTAATGTGGTAGTTCCAATGATTGGGTCACCACCGATTCCGATAGCTGTAGTTACACCTAAGCCAGCTTTCGCAACTTGGTCAGCAGCTTCGTAAGTCAAGGTTCCTGATTTAGAAACGATACCCACGTTTCCTTTTTTGAAAACGAAACCAGGCATGATACCCACTTTCGCCTCGCCAGCGGTAATGATACCTGGGCAGTTAGGGCCTATTAAAGTTGCTCCGCGATCGGTAGCGTAGATTTTTGCTTTCACCATGTCTGCAACCGGAATACCTTCAGTAATTGTAACAATTACTTTAATACCTGCAGCAGCAGCTTCCATGATAGCGTCAGCAGCAAATGCTGGAGGAACGAAAATAATGGTCACATCTGCACCCGTTGCAGTTACTGCATCGGCTACTGTGTTGAACACCGGACGGTCTAAGTGTGTTTGTCCACCTTTGTTTGGTGTAACACCACCAACAACGTTGGTTCCGTATTCAATCATTTGTGTTGCGTGGAATGTTCCTTCACTTCCAGTGAAACCTTGAACAATTACTTTCGAATCTTTACTTACTAAAACGCCCATGAGGTAATATTTTTTGCTCGGGCGAAATTAGTCATAATTTGGAAAGATTAGTCGTTCTATTGCGGATTGTTTCTCATTTTTGCAGAACATGAATGCAATTTCAAGAGAAGATACTATTTGCGCCCTGTCTACACCTCAAGGAGTAGGCGGTATTGCGGTGGTTCGCGTGAGCGGTAAACAGGCCTGGGAAATAGTTAGCAAACTGTTTTCGAAGCCCCTTCAACCCGAACAAAAACGCAAAGCGCTTTTCGGATGTGTGTATGACGGGAAGGAAATTCTGGATGAAGTGGTGGTGACCTTGTTTCAAGGTCCGCATAGCTTCACCGGAGAAGACGTTGTTGAAATTGCATGTCATGGTTCGCGTTATGTGCAGCAACGCATCTTGCAATTGTTGCAGGAAAACGGCTGTCGCATGGCCACAGCGGGTGAATACACCATGCGTGCCTACTTGAACGGAAGAATG
>JBDLUS010000115.1:0-3116 GCA_039805165.1 Bacteroidota bacterium
CCTTTGTCGTAATACAAATACCCTGTCGACTCAATAAGGCCATGGTCCTTCTTGTTTGGCTTAGCGCTTAAGAATCCTGGATAGATCTTCATAGGAGGTTCATCTTTTACAATAACGCCCACTCCCAATTTCGACATGGTCATGTCGCGCAAAGTGCTATCAACAGGAATATATATTTCAAGCGGATTTATTTCCGATTTGAATTTGAAGAATGTACGCGCAATGCTGCTGCAATTGTGAAGAATACGAACGCCTCCTGTAAAAGTTAAATTCGGATTGCTAGCATGTATTTCGAACTTTCCGTAATATTCAAAAGCAGGAGACAAGAAGAATTGATCAGTCTCTTTAATATCTCCGAAGGCAACTGTTTGATAAGTTGAGTCGAGTCGGAAAGTATTAATGTGAATTTTCTGTTCTTTCTTGTTCTCATCCTTGTAAATTATGTCACCGCTTCCCTCGTACTTCTTGCGCCCTTCGATTTTCAGACTGGCATTGAAAATCTTGTGGTATTGTGTGACGAAGTTGCTGATTACCTGAGCTCGCTCTAGTTTGCGCATATTTGCCCATTTGTCAATCACTACGTAGTTACTGTCGGGTTGAACTTTAGAATCGGCAACAATGATGTAATCGATTTTTTTGCAGGTTAAACGATTGTTTTTCACATCGTATTTCGCATACGGAGAGAGGAAATTCAAACTGTCTTGATTGGGATCAATAGAGTAGAAGTTGCTACGTTTCTTTTCAGCGTCGGTGTCAATGACAAGATCATTGTCAGCCTTACGTGAAGAAGAAAGCTCCATTTCAGATTTGTCCATAAACCAAGTGAATTGATCCATGAAACAAACGTATAGGTTCGTCGGGAATTCGATTTTTGTTTCACCGCTGTTACTTTTGAATTGGCCTTTTCGAGCGTCGAAGTCGACATCTGCACTTACGTTATCAGTCTTAAAAGCTAATCCGGGATCTCCAGGATTTGATTTTAACTCGAAGGCGGATGTGTCAGCAAGAATTTTTCTATTGCGAAATTTGAAATGTTTCGAAGAGAGTTTGGCGCCTACGAAATCGGTAGAGCCATTCCCGAACATGCCTGTGGGTTCCAAACGCATGGTGCCTTTGAACTTTGCTTCTTGATTGAAACATTCAACCAAATCGTCATTGGTTGTAACTTCCAACCTATCTTTTTTCGGGAAGTACTGTAAATCCATTTTACTCGCTTGCGCATCAGGCACATTTGCTTTTTTATCGCTTTTGTTTGTGAAGGATGATGCCAATCCAAATACTTCTTCAGGAACATATGTGAAGGAGTTCGAAAGAGAAGTAGAGGTTAAATAATCGAGTTTTCCTTTTCCTTTCAATCCAGAAAAGTTCAAGGTTAAATCTCCAGTTACTTTCGCTTTTCCACCATATGCTTGGAAGCCAGAATCGGATGTGTTGATTTGAAACCCTAAACTGTTATCGTCCATGAGAACCAAAGGTTCTTTAATGTCAGGGAAAATTCCACCGCTAACCAATGTTCCCTGAAACTTCAAATTCTTTTTGTTGAAGTTGTCGAGCGAGTCAATTTGAAACGGCTCTACTTCATAATAGAATCCATCACGCTTGTATTTACCTTTTTGAATGGAATACGAATCGTAGAACACATTAGAAGTCTTCGCGCATGTTAAGATGGGGTATTGTGGATAGTCTTTCGAGTGGTATCCGCTCTTGTTTGTCGGATGATCAATTTCTAAGGTTCCAGATAATCCAGAAAGAACATTCTTCACGCGCACTTTCGGATAGTTGCCAAAGTTGTCTGGAGCGCGAGTGTAATCATCTACATAGATTACGCAGGAGTCAATTTCGGCCATTTCAAATTTGAATTGATCGTAGATGAAATTGTATTTCGCACCCATCAACTCGAAATTCCCAGTATTTATTCTTCCGCTGAAACTGAAGTCGCGATCCTTGTGTAAAATAATTTCACCACCCGTTGGATAAATCATTACTTTCTGAGAATCGCTTAGCAAAACACTGTTTACCCCTTTGATAATAATATCTCTCGTCAGAAGGCTGAATCGCGCATTTTCAGAACGGTCAACTTCCGAGATAAATTGAATTGCGTCGTAGTCAGAGTTTCCTCTGTTGTTTTCAATGTGCTTGTATAATTTTTGGAGCAATACAATGTCTCTTGATTCTAAGTCGTATTGTATGTATCCTTTGTTCGTTAAATCAATAAGAATTGGTACCCACTGCTCCACACCCGTATGAGCCTGCCTTGCGAAATCAAGTGCGTTGAAGTAATCCGATTGAACTGCTTTTCCAGTTCTATACAGAATGTAAACTGGATGGTCATTTGAAATTCCTGCAAGTGTCGAAAATCGTTTTTCTTTAAAATAATCCACCGACTCGAAGTCTGCGTTTCCACCCGGAACTGAACCGAAAGTGCCGAAGTTCATATAGGGAGCATCGATGTTCCACTGAACAGATTCAAAATACATTTCAACTTCATGATACGTATTTTCAAATGGGGAAGGAGAGATTCCGTTTTCTGTTCGAGACAACTCGAGGTTACGAGTCTTTTTCGTGAACATGAAGAATAAATCAGGATGATAAATGCTATCGGAATCCAGGCGCATTTTTATTGAAGCGTTGCTACTTTGAATACGATCAGGTCGAATCTCGAAAAGCAAACTTTGCGCGGTTAAAAAGGGCTTCTTCTCGCGATAGAAAATTAAACTTGCAGGAGTATCCATTGTCCCCGTTCCTTCCAACTTCTTTCCAGACATAGTGAAACCACCTTCGTAGTCCACGTTAGGAACAATGTTTTTAATTTCCAATCGCTGGTAATACGATTCGAACATGGGGTATGACGCGGTCTCTTCGGTCTTGTTGCCAATAATCTTTTCCGTCAACTTTCCTGAAAGAGGCTTGTCGAAAAATTCGTTGTAGAACATTACACTGTCAATGACATAACGAGTCTCTTTAATTTTAATGTTGTAACGATTGAATGAAACGTAGGTTTTTTCTGGGTCATAGCCCGCGCGCTGCCATGTCACACGACCTGCGTTGCCATAAAACTTTTCTAAGGTTGGGAAATAATTCCCTGACGTTTTGTAGATAACCGAACTGTCTCCGCG
>JBDLUS010000116.1:0-3072 GCA_039805165.1 Bacteroidota bacterium
GAAATTGAACGCGAAGAAATTCAATAGCAATGCCCTTGCCGCTGAAGCTACACACCAACGCACCGACTCCATTACTTCACTTGCGGCGTTGGTGGGAATTGTGATCTCGTTGGTTGCTGGAAATGGCTATGCCGCTGCAGACGATTGGGCTTCCCTTCTGGCGGCTTACTTTATTTTACAACAAGCGTTTAAAGTTGGAAAGACTTCCATTTCAGAATTAATGGATGAAGCGCAACCTGAAGAAGTGGTGAATGATATTCGAAACACAGCGCTTCAAGTGATAGGTGTCATAAGCATTAATGCTTGCTTCGTACGAAAGATGGGATTCGAATGGTTCGTAGACATTCACATTGGTTTAAACGGAAATCAGACCGTATACGAAGGACACGACATTGCCCACGAAGTGGTAGATAAAATCAAAGAAAAATTTCCGCAGGTTTACGATGTCCTAACGCACATTGAACCTCACGAAGACAGCAATCCAATCAGCTGATCTGTTGTTAACGCTTGTTGATCTCCGGTAGTCATGTTGCGCATTTGCCACAATCCTGACTTCACTTCATCTTCACCCACAACAACAACAAAAGGAATTTTGTTATCGTCGGCATATTTGAATTGCTTCTTCAACTTCGCTTCTTCCGGATACATCTCACATGAAATACCTGCGTTTCGAATTTGTTTTAACAAATGAAATGCAGCCGATGTGGTTTCACCACCGAATTGAACCAAAAGGACTTTCGTACCTGAAGTTGCGGATTCAGGGAATAAGTTCAACTCTGAAAGCACTTCGAAAATACGGTCGGCACCAAAAGAAATTCCAACTCCTGAAACGCCCTTCCAACCGAATATTCCAGTTAAATCATCGTATCGTCCGCCACCGCAAATACTTCCCATCTGAATGCCTTTCGCTTTCACTTCGAAAATGGCTCCGGTGTAATAATTCAATCCACGCGCCAACGAGACATCGAATACAAGTTCTCCTTTATTCAATCCTGCCTTCTCCACTTCATTCCACACAAAGGTCATTTCCTCTATTCCCTTCAATCCCGTTTCAGAATTTCCTAAAACAGATTTCAAGAAATTCATTTTTTCATTGAAGTCTGAAAGTCCGTTTAATGTCTTGAACGTTTGGAACGTCTCATCGGGAATTCCCATTTCATTCAATTCCTTCTGAACAGCCTCTTCACCAATCTTGTCCCACTTGTCTAGAACAACAGTCAATCCCATAAACTTGTCGGCCACTCCCGTAGCTTCAGCTATTCCAGCTAAAATCTTTCGGTTGTTAATGACAATTGAAAATCCAGGAAGGTTCAAGTTGGAAAGAACTTCGTCGAACAACTGCACCAATTCAACTTCCACCCAAAGACTGTCTGTTCCAACGACATCAGCATCGCACTGATAGAACTCTCGGAATCTTCCGCGTTGCGGACGGTCTGCGCGCCACACGGGCTGTATCTGATATCTACGAAAAGGAAGAACAACAGCGTTTCTGTTCATGGCTACGAAGCGAGCAAACGGAACGGTTAAATCGTAACGAAGGGCACGATCACAAATTTCAAACGACAGTTTGCGCGAGTCTGAAAGTTTTTCAGAAGCCACGTCTTTTAAAAAATCACCGTTGTTCAGAATCTTGAAAATAAGCTGATCGCCTTCTTCTCCGTACTTACCAGTAAGAGTGGAAAGGTTTTCCATGGAAGGAGTTTCCAAAGGTTGGAAGCCGTACTTCTCAAATGCAGTGCGTATTACGCCAAACAAATAATTTCGTTTGCGCATAACATCCGGCGCAAAATCACGTGTTCCTTTCGGTATTCCAATGGGTGTGCTCATAATTCAGAATGCAAAGTAAAGACTTGAAAGCCGTTGGGCAATAATTTTCTTTAATAAGAGTTCGGATTGTCGAAATACAACTGACTATCTTTGTTGCAATGAAAGGAAAACTACTTCTGGTAATAATTACCGTGCTTTTTCTCGGTTTGGGTTCTGCAAATGCGCAGCTTCCTCCCAAGGTAGTGCAAGTCTCGGGTGTTGTCTTAATTAGCGATTCGCTATTCCCTGCTGGATTTGTTGCAATCTATCGTGCGAAAGACCGTCGCGGAACGTATTCAGGTCGCGATGGATATTTCACCTTACCTGTTATGGTTGGTGATACACTCTTCTTTTCGTGTACCGGTTTGAAAGATTCGTATTTCGTCATTCCTGCTGATACCAAAGAGAATCAACTCTCAATGGTTCAAGTAATGAATATGGAAAGTTATATGCTTCCAA
The DNA here is from genome assembly GCA_039805165.1 of Bacteroidota bacterium. Lineage (GTDB taxonomy): Bacteria > Bacteroidota > Bacteroidia > Flavobacteriales_D > Sanyastnellaceae > CAIZGX01. The sequence continues at coordinate 2,266 of JBDLUS010000116.1, forward strand.
CAGCATACATTCTTCCCTACCCTTCCAAAACAAGATTACGTGCTGAAATTCTTTCGCTGGATTTACCAGGAGACGAATACGTTTCGTTTCACCGTGAGGGTAACGACATTGTGAATTATGACGGAATGCTTGATTTTAGTGCACAATCTTATCGTTCTGCTTCTTCGCAACTTCAAAGTAGATACACCAACGGATTTTATTCTGGTGGAAATTTATTGAGTAAAGACGCTTGGGGCAAGTTCATGCGTTCGTTGAAAAGTGGTGATCTAGACTCTCAACAGTAAGAGGCATGCGGAAAGGTATTTTCATTTTACTTCTTTCATTCGTTTCATTCTTCGCCTTTTCGCAATCTGCAATTTTAAAAGGTACCATTAAGAACAGTTCAGGTGAATCGGTTCCTGGAGTGATCATTACTTGTAAGGAATTTCCTACTGTGGGAACCTCTTCCGACAATCGCGGATACTTCTCGTTACAACTTAAATCGGAAACCACATTAACCATTCTCTTCAAAGGCTTGGGCGACGAACCCGTTCAGAATGTATTCTATCTCAACAACGGAGATGTAAAAGAGGTTGAAGTACTCTTAGATAACTCGCTGACAACGACAACGTTTGAAATATTTGATAAAGGAAAACGCGAAGGTGGTTTTCGTGAAATTGAATTAAAACTTCCAACCAAACTTCCTGTCATGAACCAAGGTATTGAAGGATACCTTATCCAAGCAGCAGTAAACATGCCCTCGGAGTTAAGTTCGAGTTATAGCGTACGTGGAGGAAGCTTCGACGAGAACTTAGTCTATGTGAACGA
>JBDLUS010000117.1:0-5559 GCA_039805165.1 Bacteroidota bacterium
AAATTAGAGGGGTATGACTGTATTCAGATTGAATCCGATGGAACAACGATAACAGGTCAATTTATCTCTGGTGAGATTGTCAACGGTCGTATCGAAGACAAAGCAGGAAATATACAAGAAGGTGATTTTAAAAACGGAAATCTGAATGGAAAGAATTGCTTTGTAAAATTCGCAGATGGCTCAACGTTTCGCGGAGAATTAAATGAAGGTAAACGAGTTAAAGGCAAATTCACCTTTGCTGTAAGTGACCCTGAACATTCTTATTACGATGGAGAATTTTCGTACAAAGAAGATATCGCATATTTCAATGGGAAAGGATGGCTTTATTTGAGAAATGGAAATGATCCAATTGGCCCTAATTGGGTTTATAATGATCCAATCGGAAACGGAGAACCCAAAGCTGATATCCCACAAGGAAAATTAGCTATCGCACTCAAAGAGCAAAACGGTATATTTCTTATCAAGGGAAATTTCACAAGAGATGAGTATGATCAGACTCAGAACTTCATATTCGACACTGGAGCTTCATTGGTTTCAGTGCCCTTCTCTGTACTAAAGACACTTTACACGCAAAAAATTGTAACTGACGCTGATTTCAAGAATAAAATTTCTCTTAAAAACGCAAGCGGAGACGTGGTGTCGGGAATGACGTTTAATATTCAAGAACTGAAGTTTAAAACAACCCATGGTGAGTGGATTAAGCTGTACAATGTAGAAGCTGTTGTCAAAACAGATAAAATAATTTTAGAAGCCTTGAATTTAGCCAGCGAACCTCCGATTTTACTCGGGCAAAGCGCATTAAGTAAGTTGAAGAAATTCGAACTTGATTATGAACAAAATTTATTACTGATAAACAATTAAAAGTTATGGCATACCAAAAGAAGTATAAAGATGAAATCAATGTTTACGACTTAATTGCGCGATTCAATGAATTGAGCTATGGATCATTGAAAGAGTTAAGCTCAGATAAAAAAAGCACCGCTATTGTTGTTGAAATAAAGGATGGAGTTGAAGTTGAGTTTACGATAAGTGAAAAAAACAAATTGAAATTTGACCTGCACTTGCCATATTCTCGATTGAGGAGAGTTTTTCAATTCTTGCTGGCTTTAATATTTTTGACTTTTCTAAACACTGTGTTGATCCGTTCTCTTGAAAAATCTGGGATTCAGCTAGGTGCATTAGCTTTTGCTTTTTTGGCTAGTTTTTTCATATTGTCTGCCGTATTTATACCGATTTTTTTTGCAAAGAACGCCTACAAAGCTAAACATCCAAATGTTCTAAACGATATAGCTCAGGAGCTTAATGAAATTTAATTTTCTAAACAATTTCACATCAATTAATCAGCGAAAAATCATTTTATCTAAAAACATACGAACATGAAAGATCTATTATTTATCACGCTCCTTTTAGTGAGCAGCTTGAGCTTTTCACAAAAAACCTCAAAAGGCTTGACAGCCTCGACAAGCAAGGATACTTTGATTTCAATCAGCAAGAATGATGTTGACTTGTTAAACAAAGTAATGCTCTCGGAAAACTTCTACAGATCGATGTACGATGTAAACGATGACAAAATCAAATTGTTCGAGAAGAAAATTGTAACTCTAGAGGACATCATTCAACGAAACGAGAAGATGATTGCTCTTCAAGAGAAAAATGTTGAAACCCTTACCGAGGAGAACAGAAAGTTACAAGTAAGCACGAACGATGCCTGGACTATGGCTGGAATTGAAATCGGAAAAAAAATAGAATGGAGACAGCGTGCCTTGTTGGGTATTCCAATCTCACTAGCAGGAGGGTTTTTAATTGCAACTTTAATTCAACACTAAAATGAAGTTTGTTTTTTCTTTCATTGTTTATTTCTCTTTTTTTGGAACAAGCTTATTCGCGCAGCAAGTTTTTGAAGTTCAAGCGGATAGCTTGAATATTCGAAAGGCTCCGAATAGTAAGGCAGAGCGAATAGGAGCTGTTCGAAAGGGAGAATTGGTAGATCTGCTAGATTCAACCAATGTATCGTGGTACAAAATTGTTTCTGCAGACGGTGAAAAGGGATACGTGTTAGCGAAATACATACTCGTTCGTCCGGATTTGGAATGGAAGAATGTACCGCACAATACTGGGGAAAAACCCGAATGTGAGAATATTTCTGAACAGTTTGAATATGCCAAGAATCATTCTGAATATGAAATCAAAAACAACATGTTTTCCGATGATGCAATAGTTAAGTTATATAGAATAATTGGAAACAAAGAGGTTTGTATACGATCTGTATTTGTCAAGCACAAAGAGTCTTTTACGATGTTGAATATTCCATTGGACTATTACCGTGTCCGTTATGCAACAGGGTCTAATTTTGTTAAACAAACAATTGGAGGAAAGTGTAAGGTAAAGTTCTTGAAAGATCCAAATTATTATGAAATGGAGGGTGTTCTTGATTTTAAGAATTTTACCCGATCAGTTGTACTTTATGAAACATTTTCAGATAAAAACGAGAAATTGGACAAAGACAAAAAAGAAATTTCAGAAGATTTCTTTAATAAGTAAAAAAACAAAAGGGTGATTTAGTCAATTACTCATCGCCCTTCGGGCATTCGTTGAAAACATTCGTCGCAGACATTCGTTGCTTCGCAACATTCGTGCTTGCACATTCGTTGCTTCGCAACATTCGTGCTACGCACATTCTTACCCTTTCTTACCTATTACTTAGCGATATTAATCGCTTCGCTGTTCGCGTCGAAAATCTTGTATTCAAGAAGTGCGTTGTTACTCGAAGACTGCAATTCAATTTTAATCTTGAATCGTTTTTTCCAACGCGCTAAGATGGTGTTGAACCACCAGCCTTTGGTTAAGTATGCTTCCACCATTGGATGAATAGCTACTACAATGTGTTTATGAGCTGTAGTCTCAGCAATTAAGCGAATGCTGTTTTCAATTTCATCTTCGAACAACAATGCAGCTTCAATTTTTCCAGTACCGTTACAACTTGGACAAGTCTCTTGTGTTTCCACTTCGGTAACTGGCTTCACACGTTCACGGGTAATTTCAACCACACCGAAACGGCTAGGGGCAAGCACGTTGTGCTTCGCTTTGTCGCCTTGCATATACTCTTTCAATGCATCGTGAAGGGCCTTTTGGTTTTCCTTCTGTTGCATATCAATGAAGTCTACGCAAATGATTCCACCCATATCGCGCAAACGCAAGAGACGTGCAATTTCTTTCGCACACTCGAGGTTGGTTTGCAGGGCGTTTTGCTCTTGATCTTTTGCAGAGGCACTCTTGCGATTCCCACTGTTCACGTCAATAACGTGCATGGCTTCGGTGTGCTCTACGATAAGGTATGCGCCAGACTTAAGATTCACCTGCTTCGCAAAGCCGGCTTTAATCTGGCGGTAAATATTGAATGTGTCGAATAAATCTGTGGTCTTGTGAACCTTTACAATTCCTTCTTGGTCGGGCGCAATGCTGTGCATGTACGTGCGTACTTCAGCACCCAACTTTTCATCGTTTACGTGAATAGCAGTGAACGAATCGTTCAACAAATCGCGAAGAACCGAAGAGGTCTTCTTGATTTCGCTAAGAATACGTTTTGGTGGAAGGGCGTTCGGAAGGTTTTGAACCAACTCTTCCCAACGGTTAATTAAATCTGTAAGGTCTTGATCAAGTTCTTCAACGCTTGTGTCTACCGCTTGGGTACGCACAATAACCCCCATGTTCTGTGGGCGAATTTTTTGCATGAGTTTTTTCAAACGATCACGCTCATCTTCGTTGGTAATTCTACTTGAAAGAGAAACTTTATTCGAGAAAGGAACCAGCACCAAATACCTTCCGGCAAGGGTAATCTCAGCAGTTAGTCTTGGACCTTTTGCTGAAATAGGTTCTTTAGCAATTTGAACGAGGATGGCATTCCCTTGACCAATGGCGTCTTTAATCACACCATCTTTTTTCAACTCGGGCTCTTTCTGAAGTTTGCTTAATTCTCCAGACGCACGTTCGCCACCAAGAATGGGACGTACGTATTTATTCATTGTAGGATAGTGTGGCCCAAGATCAAGAAAATGCAAAAATGCATCCTTCTCGTAGCCAACATCTACAAAGGCAGCGTTCAAGTGGGGAACCATTTTCCGCACTCTTCCAAGGTACACGTCGCCCACAGCAAACTGTGTATTACTAACCTCGCGATGTAACTCTACTAGGAGTTTATCGTGAAGCAAGGCAATTTCCACTCCCTTGGAGGAAGCGTTAATGACAAGTTCAGCGTTCAAATTTTTCTAAGATTTAATGCACGACGGGAAGGGCGCATGTAAGCGCCTTCCGTCAATACAGATGTATCAAGCAAAGTTCTAGCGAACTTTTTTCTTGTGACGATTCTTTCTTAGACGCTTCTTTCTTTTGTGCGTAGCCATTTTATGGCGCTTTCTTTTTTTACCGCAAGGCATATTACTTATTTTTTAATTTAATATCTATTTTCCTAATAAATGCATTCACACTGTCCTTTACAATAGGATCTTCATTGTGGCGAAGAATCTGGTTGTAGTAAGCTTTCGCTTCCTGCAAGTTACCCAATTGCTCATTCATTTTCCCTGCATACACCAAGGCAATGCCCGATGTAGAATCTGTTGCAATAGCCGCTTTGAAAGTGGCAAGTGCCGTTTCAAGACTGTCCATTTGCATAAGCGCTTCGCCCTTGTAAATATAGGCCAATGTATTTTGTGGTTGAAGATTAATAATAGTATTGAATCTTGCTACCGCTTTTTCCATTTGACCAGATCGAATTGCAAATTCACCAAGTACGAAGTGCGCTTCAACATTGTTCGGATTTTCTTCCACCATAGTCAAAAGCATTTGAATGCCCTGCATAGGTTGAGGTCCGTTCACCAGCTCTATCGCTTGTTGAATCTTTACGCTGTCTGCAATAGGGCTATTCGCCTTATCTATGGCCGACTTTGGTTGTTGAGGGAGTAATAAAAAAAGAACGATAAGCCCAAGGGCTATGCTAACAATAATGGCTATGAGATATGATTTACGCATTCTCTGCCACCTTCACTTTTTCTTTCACTGCATCTACAAACTCTTTCGCAGGTTTGAATGCAGGAATGTAATGAGCAGGAATAGTTACCGTGGTTTTAGCCAAGATGTTTCTTCCCAATTTCGCAGCTCTCTTCTTTACGATGAAGCTTCCAAATCCTCTTAAGTATACATTCTCTCCAGCTTCCATAGATTTCTTCACAGTTCCCATGAATCCTTCTACTATCGCCAACACATCATTTCTGTCAATTCCCGTTTTATTCGAAATTTCTGTAACAATATCCGCTTTCGTCATCTTATTCCGTTTTGTTTGATTTTCTTTTCTCAATTTTGGGGGTGCAAATATACGTCTAAAATCTTAAAATCAAACGATTGCCCTATGAATTCGCGTGACACAACCGCCTTACTGGAGTGGTACAACCGAGAAAAACGCGATTTGCCGTGGCGAAATACGAGCGATCCCTACGCCATTTGGCTGTCGGAAGTTATCCTTCAGCAAACCCGCGTAGATCAAGGAATGGCCTACTACCACAAGCT
>JBDLUS010000118.1:0-4304 GCA_039805165.1 Bacteroidota bacterium
AGAAACGTGACTGTTGTTTTGGTAAGACGTTGCGCTTTGTTCGAGCCATTTCTCCATTTCAGAATAGAGGTAATGGATGTGTGCTTGGCTGCTTCCTGCTTTGGTATGAACCATGAGTTCATTTGCGAAAACGCTAAGTCCAACGGCATCGCGCTGACGCTTCATAAGTTCCATTACACTTGCTGCTCCGTATAGCGCGAATTTCAACTTATTCCATTCCTTCCCTTCTGCATTTTTAATGGTTGGAAAAAGCATCGATGAAGAAACATCTACAACTAACTGACAACGAAGATTGGTTTCTTCTTCGTATCGTTTCACGAAGTGCTTATCGGTGCGTGCCAATAATTTCCAATCGAGATGTCTTGTGGACTCACCTGCATTGTACAAACGATGCTCTGCAAATTCTACCGAGAAACCGTGATACGGAGATCGATGCATTCCAGTAATGAATCCCTCCACCGCTTGTTTAGAAAGTAATTCAAGCGATGAATAAGATTGTATATATGATCGATCGAAGTTTATTGGCATTTTGTTAAGCAGCTTTCAGGTAAAAGTAGAACTCACTGCCTTTACCTTCCAACGTTGAAACCAACAAATGTGAACTATGTTTCTTTAAAAAGTCGTTAACCAATTGCAAGCCCAAACCGTGACCGATTTCATTTTTTGTACCTCTGGTAGAAAGTACTTCTCCCGAATTCATATTGTTTAAAAATTCTTGAGTCATACCAACACCAAAATCAATAACTCTGAAACACCATCCATGTGGTGTTTGTTGGGCCGTGACTTGAACTTCACCGTCTTGTTTTGAATACTTGGTTGCATTTGAAATCAAATTCCGGAAAATGGTGTCCAACATATCCTTATCACCTAAAATTTTTGAATTTACCGAGGCTCCGAAATTAACTTGATATTGAATATTCTTATCCGAAGTGGAGAGTGAACAAATATTCTTCACAATATCTTCCATTTCACTTAACAATATTTCTTTTTCAACATAATCTATGTTGTTGGTTTGAGTCCTTGTCCATAGCAAAAGCTTGTCAATTAAATCCAATAGTCCAGAGGTTCTAACTTTAAACTGACCTAAAATAGCCTTCTCCATTTCCTTATCTATCTCTTCTGTTTGAAGCAAGGCTGCGGCAGAATCTAACGAGGCGACAGGTGATCTTAAATCATGTGAAAGAACAGCCATCATGCGGTCGCGTGTGTATAGCGTTGACATCAACTGTTCGTTTTTTAAATTCAGCGCCCGCGTGCGAAGCACCAACTTTCTATGAATCCCATCGGTAACTTTAACAATAAAAAATGTCTCTGCAATACATATGACCGACACTCCAACTAAGTTCATGAATCCATCTAAATCCGCAAGCTCATCTGTCATTTTAGGAAGTGGGGTAATGTCATTTAAAAACAACATGGAGTTAACCATGAGTATCGCATCAATCGTTAAAATAACATAACCTGCTTTTGCCTCCTTACCTTGAAAAATGAACAAATTCCCCATGAGCAAGGGAATAAAATAAATGAATACATACGAATCAATTCCCGTTTGAATCACTAGCAACTGAATAATCAATGTAAGAATAAGCATGTTCCAAACTTTCGAAATAAAGTATTTTTTCTGCTTATAAAGGAGATAAGAAATACCCGTAAAAAAAACAGTGGAAAATGTGATGGCTGCTTGTAAATATTGTCCCAACCATAGATCAACTCCTGTGTAGAGTATGCAAAACATAACCACAATCCACATAAAAATGAAATGTAGACGCAATGTTTTCTCTTGAAGAATTGAAAAATCTTCTACGTTCAACGACTCTGATCCACCTATCTTTTTTTCCATGACTTACGCTCTAACAGCGTGATAATATTATTTGCTAATTTAAGGAAATTGCAGTCATATTTACTTTAAACTTATAAGGAATTGAAGTCGCAATTTCGTTAAATTTGAATACTTATTGTAAAAATGGACATAACTATCAACACCCCAGCATTATTGTTCCCAGCGATCAGCTTAATTATGCTCGCATACACCAATAGATTTCTTGCCTTGGCCAACGTCATTCGCAATCTACACGACCGCTACAAAGGCCGCGAACCAAAGGAAGCAGCCCTACTCTACGCACAAATAAAGAATTTAAAATTCAGATTGCGCCTGATCAAAAACATGCAAATATTCGGTGTTCTGAGCTTCACTTTTGCAATTGTTTCCATGTATTTCATTTACAGAGAAGAAATGAATATCGCTGAATTCACATTTGCAACGGCATTGATTTTGTTTTGTATATCGCTTTTCCTCTCTTTAATTGAATTAATTAATTCAACACGTTCGTTGGAAATTGAGTTAAGCGATATGGCGGGATTGGAAGACAGTATTTTAGATTATTTGAAGAAGATGATTAAATAGCCGAAGGCGAATGTCTACGACGAATGTGGCGGAGCCACGAATGTCTACAACGAATGTGGCGGAGCCACGAATGTCTGCGACGAATGCTTCGCGAGGAAAGATTAGCGGATGATAACGACCGAACCAGTCAGTTCAATGGGGTCGGAGAAAGAAGAAGTGATGATTCGCAAAGTCCAGGTGTAGCTATCTATTTGCGCGTAGTAATCGTTTCCGAAAGCATTACCAATCCATGCTTGTTCAGGATCTTGTGAGAAGAAGATGCGTTCACCGTTTCGATTGTAAATTCCAAATTCATATTGAATTTCATTCAAATTGAATCCCGAGAGGACTGGAAAGAATACATCGTTCAGGCCGTCGTCATTGGGCGAGAATGAATTCGGGACAAAGACCATTTCTTCACGATTGACGAAGACGGTGTAACAAACTGAATCTGCACATCCGTATTGATTGCTCACTTCCAAGCATGCTTCAAATGAACTACCTATGGTTTCGTTGAAGGTGTATTGAGCATCTATATTGCTTGTTGTTGCGCCATTGATGTTCCATTGATTGGTTGTATTTCCTAAAGACAAATTTGAAAATTCCACAATTGGATTATTCAGTGAAGGTGTGATAGGTGTCCATTGAAAAGCTGCTTCAGGATATAAATCAACACATACCATGTCTGTAATCGAAACAGTATTCGAACATCCATTTCCGTCGGTTGATGTTAAAGCTACAGTGAAACAGCCCGCAGATTGAAAATTGTAATTGAAACTTCCACACCCATTTCCAACATTCTGACCATCGATGCTCCAAATGCAACTTGAAAGAGCTAAGGCCGATGAGTTATTGAATTGCACATTCAAGGGCGCACATCCTGTTGTTACATTCGAAGTAAAATTGAATTGTGGAAGGGGTACCACTTGAACACTCAACGTATCGGCTCCGCCACAACTTCCTGCGATGGTATAAATCGCTTGAAATGATCCTACTCCGAGGGCTGCTGGACTCACCGTTCCACTCGAATTAACAGCGTTTCCACTCCATGTTCCGCCAGCATTTGCAACTTGAAGTTGAACCGGGTTTCCATTTATACACAAAGGAACTTGCGATGAAATTGAAGCGTCTAATTCAGCTGCAACAGAAATGCTCAAGGTTGAAGGTGAAGTGCAATAGTTATCGCTGTCGAACGTAATCAGTGTGCTTACATTTCCTCCCGCTGAACTCGGCAGAAACAATCCACTATTTGCGTTGGTCACTCCCAATCCACCCCATACTCCTGGTTCATTCGGAGAACTCAAATCGAATGCAGCATCGGAAATACAAAAGGGTCCTGCAGGATTTATGATTGAAGGCGAAAGAGCATCGACAACCACATCTAGGGTATATGTTGAAATACACGATCCCAAGCCCACTTGACAAGTGTATGTGCCAGAGGCCAGCGGTGTTGCCGACGTAATAATTGGATTTTGATTTAATGAAGAAAATAAATTCGGACCACTCCAAGCATAAGCCGCACCTGTGACAGTCGTCGCCGTCAGATTCAAATCATTTCCTTCACACAAAGGTGAATTGGAGCTGATTGATGCATTCGGATAATCGTTAACCGTAATCGTTATTGAAGAAGTTTGTGAACACCCATTGATACTCGCGTTTGCGACATAAGTAGTGGTCACCGCTGGAGTTGCAATGACTATATCGCCAATACTTATATTCAGCGTAGGATCTGCATTCCACAAATAATTGGAACTACCACTTGCATTGAGTGTTGTTGATTCGCCTGTACAAATTGACAAAGAAGTAGCCGTTAATGTTAAGACGGGGTCGTTCGGAGAAGGTATTATTGTGTAGGTATACAATTGCGGAGTTCCGCATTGACCAAGATCTGTAACGGCCAGTGTATATTCTCCAGGTTGAA
>JBDLUS010000119.1:0-6002 GCA_039805165.1 Bacteroidota bacterium
CCGATAATTAGTCCAATTATTGGCAAATGGTTGATTAAAAGGTGGATGTGCGGTGCGTTCATATTTAGTTTATTTTTATGTTTAAATTAACCTACTTAAAAACTTTATTTTCAAATCTTTACAATACTTCAGTTAAATCTAAAATAAAGAAGGTTGAATCGCTTCAGTTCCGTCTTCATTTAAGGATGTAGTTGTCTGCGGACGAGTTGCCAAAATAGCCTCATTGGCTTCTTGTTCACGTTCTGCATCTGGTTCAAGTAGATCAACCGAAAGGATTGGATAGGTTGAAAGACGATTTCCAATAGCCTTAATTCCCTTCACCGAAATAAAATCTGGCAGGTTCACAGTTTCGTCCATTTTGTTTTGTGCCTGCTTAAATTTCTTGTTGAAACGTATGTAGACATTTGGGAAATGGTTCGTTGTAGCAACCGCCAATTTCGATTTAGGATGTTCGGTAATGAATCTAACCAATCCTTTGCTTGGCTCAATTAAGAATCGCTTCACCATCCAAGTTTCTTTTTCTCCGTCGAAATAAACCGAACTCATCGGTTTCTCGGGTAGCCATTTTTCAATGGTTATCATATTGTCAGGAAAATGAACACTTAAATCTGGTGCAATTAACTGATAGTCTCCCGAAGATTGTATGACAAGAATCTTATCCTCAGGACCGAAATCTCCTAGGAATCTACCGCGACCTTCGTCGTTCAGTCGTTGAACACTTTCGTCGATCCAAATTTTACGAGCACTCAAAGTAGAAACTCCAGCCGATTTCAATTCAACTTTTTTAACGGGATACTTTGTTGCAACATTTCCTTGAGCGTCACGACCCTTAACGGCCAATTCAGAGAAATCCACGTCGAACTTCAATTTCTTCAATCGCTCAAGAGCTCTTAAATTGACTGTAACTACTTCGGCTTCTCCATTCGGATTGGCGCTGAAATAGAGAACCTCACTACCAGGTGTTCCTTTGGTAAGGTCGTATTCTTTGTCTCGGGTAATTGAGGTAACCGCGAAACGCTTCATGTTGGCTCCGCCGTTCTTACCGTCGCGATACATTAAATTGTAAATGGTGCGGCGGTCATCTTTCTTCCAAACGGCAATGTGAATGATGTCCTTTCCGAAGAAGGCTTTCTGCTGAACCTTTGAAACCATCATTTTTCCGTCTCTACGGAAAACGATGATATCGTCGATATCGGAACATTCGCAAACAAATTCACCTTCGTCGCGTTTCAATCCAATTCCGGCGAAACCTTCAGCCAAATTCACAGAAAGCTTGGCATTCGCAATAGCCACAGCAGCCGCTTGAACCGTATCGAAGGTTCTAATCTCTGTTCTACGCTCTCTGCCTTTTCCGTATTTCGCTTTTAAATCTTTGAAATATGCAATGGCTGTATCAGTCAAGTGATTCAACTTTTCCTTCACTTCATCGATTTCACCTTCCAATCTTGAGATGAAATCGTCTGCCTTCTTACTATCGAATTTCGAAATTCGTTTAATCTTGATTTCAGTCAAGCGCGCCACATCTTCATCGGTCACCGCACGCAAGAATTTCTTCGTATGTGGCTTTAATCCTTTGTGAATCGCCGCAATGATATCGTCCCAAGTTTCGCATTCCTCAATGTCGCGGTAGATTCTCTTTTCAATGAAAATCTTTTCCAGCGAAGCGAAATGCCAACTTTCTTGAAGTTCATTCAACTGAATTTCAAGTTCTTTTCCAATTAAATCACGTGTTCTATCTGCAGATATCTTTAACAATTCATCTACAGGAAGGAACTTCGGACGATCGTCGTGAATAACGCACGAGTTTGGTGAAATACTTATTTCACAATCTGTGAAGGCATATAGCGCGTCAATGGTCTTATCTGGAGAAACACCTGTCGCCAAGTGAACCATGATTTCGACAAACTCAGCAGTGTTGACTTCAATTTTCTTGATCTTGATTTTGCCTTTTTCGTTGGCTTTCAAGATGGAATCAATCAAAGATGATGTGGTTGTCCCGAATGGAATTTCCGTAATAATCAAGCAACGTGCGGCGTCATCTTTTTTGATTTTCGCACGAACACGAACCTTTCCTCCACGAAGTCCACCGTTGTAATCTGAGAAATCGGCCATTCCACCAGTAAGGAAATCGGGTACAATGTGCGTTTTCTTTCCGCGCAAAGCGTCAATACTCGCATCTATGAGTTCAACGAAGTTGTGTGGAAGGATTTTACAAGCCAATCCTACAGCAATCCCTTCAACTCCTAAAGAGAGCAAAAGAGGGAATTTAACAGGTAGCGTTTCCGGTTCCTTGTTTCTTCCATCGTAACTCGCTAACCAATTCGTTGTTTTCGGATTGAAAATAATCTCTTGCGAGAGTTTGTTCAATCGTGATTCAATATAACGCGGCGCAGCTGCGCTGTCACCTGTAAAAATATTACCCCAGTTTCCTTGGGTATCGATGAGCAAATTCTTTTGTCCGATTTGAACCAACGCATCACCAATAGAAGCATCTCCATGTGGATGGTACTTCATGGTGTTACCGATTACGTTCGCCACCTTGTTGAAACGACCATCGTCCATTTCCCACAAGCTGTGTAAAATTCTTCGTTGAACCGGCTTAAGTCCGTCGTACAAATGCGGAACCGCGCGTTCCAGGATTACATAAGAGGCATATTCCAAAAACCAACCTTCATAGAGGTCGGTTACGCCAATTACGTTTCCTAATTTATTCTCTTCTGGATTTGTATTCTCTTCCATCTCCACTCCTATTCTGTTTCTGGTTCAGTTTCAACTTCCTTCTTCTCTACAATTTCGTCTTTCTCTACGCGAAGGTTTCTTATAATAAAGTCTTGTCTATCGGGTGTATTCTTACCCATGTAGAATTCAAGAATGTCTTTGATGTGAATGTCTTTCGTAATTACAACGGGTTCAAGACGTATGTTTTCACCAATGAAGAACTTGAACTCGTCTGGAGAAATCTCTCCCAATCCCTTGAATCGTGTAATTTCCGGCTTGGTTCCTAACTTCTGAATAGCATGCTGACGCTCTAGATCGGAATAACAATAGATGGTTTCCTTCTTGTTTCTTACACGGAATAAAGGTGTTTGAAGGACGTACAAGTGTCCAGACTTCACCAAATCTGGAAAGAATTGAAGGAAGAAAGTGATCATTAGCAAACGAATGTGCATGCCATCGACATCGGCATCGGTTGCGATAACCACATTGTTATATCGAAGAGAATCTAAACCGTCTTCAATGTCCAATGCCGCTTGAAGCAAGTTGAATTCTTCATTTTCGTAAACGACTTTCTTCGTTAAACCATAGGTATTTAAAGGTTTTCCTTTCAAACTGAACACGGCTTGTGTCTGTACATTTCGAGAAATGGTAATGGAACCAGAAGCCGAATCTCCCTCGGTAATGAATAAGGTCGTTGCAGAAGCTAAATCGCTCTTGTCCGCGTAGTGAACTTTGCAATCGCGCAATTTCTTGTTGTGCAAGTTCGATTTCTTTGCTCGCTCTCTCGCCAATTTGGCAATACCCGCAAGTTCCTTTCTTTCTCTTTCCGATTGAAGAATTTTCTTCAGGAGACTTTGTGCAATTTCCGGGTTTCTATGCAAGAAATTGTCGAGCTCTTTCTGAAGGAATTCCAAAACAAACGCCTTAACGCTTTTTCCGTTCGGCTCAATTTCGTTTGAACCTAACTTCGTTTTAGTCTGCGATTCGAAAACCGGCTCAATGACTTTAATTGCCACAGCCGCAACAATTCCCGAACGGACATCGACTGCTTCGTAATCTTTCTTGAAGAAGTCGCGAATGACTTTTACATATGCTTCTCGGAATGCCGCTTGGTGTGTACCACCTTGCGTAGTGTATTGTCCGTTTACGAAACTGTAGTATTCTTCACCATACGAATTGGTGTGGGTTATTGCCACTTCAATGTCATCACTTTTTAAGTGAATCGCTGTGTAAAGTGGATCTTCGGTCATGTTGGCTGCGAGCAAATCGCGCAATCCATTTTCCGATTTGAATTTCTGTCCGTTGAAAATGATGGTTAATCCAGCATTCAGATAACAGTAATTCCAAAGCAGGCGCTCAATGTGTTGTGAACGGTATTGATAATTAACGAAAATGCTATCATCGGGAACGAAAGACATAAGTGTTCCGTTCTTCTCGTTCGATTTAGCAATTTTAAAATCTTGTGTAATTTCTCCTTTTCCGAACTCCGCCGCCTTCATTTCTCCTTCACGGAAAGACTCAACACGGAAGAAAGAACTTAATGCGTTTACCGCTTTGGTACCTACTCCGTTCAAACCCACAGACTTCTTAAACGCTCGCGAGTCGTACTTACCTCCTGTGTTGATCTTCGAAACGCAATCGATTACTTTTCCCAATGGAATACCTCTTCCATAGTCACGAACGGTAACCGTTCCGTCTTTGATGGTGATCTCGACATTCTTTCCATTCCCCATGACAAATTCGTCAATGGAGTTGTCCATGATTTCCTTCAACAAAACATAGATACCATCATCGGCGGTAGTACCGTCTCCGAGTTTACCGATGTACATCCCAGGACGCAGACGAATGTGTTCGTACCACTCTAGGGATTTAATATTGTCTTCTGTGTATTTAACTTCTTGAGCCATCTCGTCTGTTCTAAATCAGACTTCGAAAGTAATACTCAGAATAACTTTGGAAATTCACAATGGTTGGTAGTTTTCAACAGATTAAGTTTTCAATTAACCAAAACCTTTTGTTGAATCTTTCGTATTGAAGTTTTTATCTAAATTGGTTTTATGAAAAAATCGCTATTCGTATCTTTTTTGTTATCATTTTTCTTTCAGAATATTTTTTCTCAAGAATTGAACTGGCGCAATCTTATTTTGGATTCAGAGACCAACTTTTATCAAGTCCAAGAATCCTTTCAAAATGAATGGCGCAATATTGATCGCCCTTATCCGAAAGGAAAGGGATTCATGGCTTATAAGAGATGGGAATGGTATATGGAACCTCGAGTTTATCCTTCAGGAAAGCGAATTCCAACCAATGCAATTCAATTGGCAAAACAGGAAAATCCGGCAATGTTCC
Source organism: Bacteroidota bacterium (assembly GCA_039805165.1). Taxonomy (GTDB): domain Bacteria; phylum Bacteroidota; class Bacteroidia; order Flavobacteriales_D; family Sanyastnellaceae; genus CAIZGX01. Next base: position 5,068 of record JBDLUS010000119.1, read on the forward strand.
CTCCCCCTTCGGGTACTAGCGGATTATGGACATACATAGGAAATAACTCTGTTCCAGGCGGGGGTGGCGGTGCAGGAAGAATAAATGCGATTCGTCCACAACCTGGTAGTAGTTCAATATTCTATGGTTGTGCACCTGCAGGAGGATTATGGAAAACGACAGATTCAGGGGTAAGTTGGAGTGTCCTGAATACAGATTATTTGGATGCTATAGGAACAACCGACGTGGTCATTGACCCTTCGAATAACAATATAATATACTTGGCTACAGGAGATGGTGATGCTGGCGATACCTATTCTATTGGCATCTTGAAATCGACCGATGGAGGAGCAACATGGTCATCAACAGGTTTAAATTGGAATGTTACCCAAGGACGATTGATTAATCGACTATTAATTCACCCGACTAATTCAAACATTCTTCTGGCTGCAACTAGTCTGGGAATTTATAAATCCACTAATGCTGGAGTGAGCTGGGTTTTAACCAATGCAGGGTCATACAAGGACATGGAATTCAAGCCGGGTGATCCCACTGTTGTTTATGCCGCTGGAACTAGTTTCATAAAAAGTACAGATTCTGGAGATAATTTCACAACCATTACAAGTGGTCTGCCTGTTTCAAATGTAGGGCGATTATCCATTGCGGTAAGTGCTGCTAATGCTGCCACTGTTTATGTTTTAGCTGCAAAAAACTCTGACTCAGGATTTTTAGGCATATACAAATCTACAAATTCAGGAACTGGGTTTACATCGATGGCTACTTCACCGAATTTATTAGGGTGGAATGCAAACGGTGGTGATGCAGGAGGGCAAGGATGGTATGATTTAGCCATTGAATGTAGCGGGACAGATGCGAATACGCTATGGGTTGGTGGTGTTAATATTTGGAAATCGACCAATGGTGGTGCCACTTGGACTAGCAATGCACATTGGACA
>JBDLUS010000120.1:0-6032 GCA_039805165.1 Bacteroidota bacterium
GTGTATGCTAGACTTGTTAGTATGGCTAGAACTTCCATTGAGCGAATTTAGTCGTGAATGTGTCCTGTTTTGTCAAACGCTTTTTTTTGTTTAGGTCCATTCGTGTTGTGAAATTATTATATTTGAACACCTCAACCTAAATTTAATTGAATGAAGAAAGTATTATTGTTTTTATCTATGGCTCTTCCTGTTTTTGCTTTTGCACAGCGGAATTGCGGAACTATGGAGCATTACGAGCGCGCGGTTCAAGAGAATCCGACATATGAGCTCAACCAAATTGAAATTGAGAACTTTACCAATGAGTTTCTTTCTCATAACAACGGGGAAGATCGTGCTATTGTTACGATTCCTGTTGTAGTTCATGTGGTTTACAACACAACAGCAGAGAATATTTCTGATGCTCAAATTTTAACTCAAATTGATGTGCTGAACAAAGATTTCGCGAAGATGAATGCAGACGCTGCGAACACGCCTTCGATCTTCACGGCGTCAAATACGGACATTCAGTTTTGTTTGGCAACCGTTGATCCAACAGGAGCTGCAACAACAGGAATCACAAGAACATCAACAGCAACTACAGCATTCAGTACAAACGATGCGATGAAAAACAATGCAACAGGCGGAAAGTCTGCTTGGGATGCGTCGAAGTATTTAAATATTTGGGTGTGTGATATTAGCGGTGGTATTCTAGGGTACGCTCAATTCCCAGGAGGTTCTGCGGCTACAGATGGCGTAGTACTTGACTACCAATACACAGGAACCATTGGAACGGCTACGGCACCATTCAACAAAGGAAGAACCGGAACCCATGAAGTAGGTCACTGGTTAAACCTTCGTCACATTTGGGGAGATGCAACTTGTGGGACAGATCAAGTAAACGATACACCAACGCACAACACTGCGAATTATGGTTGTCCAACTTATCCTCACTTGAGCACTTGTACTGGAACTCCTGTTGAGATGACCATGAACTACATGGACTACACAGATGATGCTTGCATGTATATGTTCTCTGCAGGTCAGACTGCACGTATGCAGGCATTGTTCGCAACAGGTGGAGCAAGAACGAGTTTACTATCTTCGAACGGATGTGGTACTCCTGCACCTGTATTGTGTGGTGTGCCTTCAGGTCTAGTATCGAGCTCAGTTACTACCACAGGTGCTACAGTTTCTTGGGGTGCTATTTCAGGTGCAACGTCTTACACTTTGCAGTACAAGCTGTCTTCATCCACAACATGGACAACAGTTTCAGGTTTGACATCTACTTCATATAGTTTGACAGGGTTGGCTTCAGTGGCAACATATAACTATCAGGTAAATGCGACTTGTCCAGCCGGAACAGGAAACTATTCAGGTACTTCTAGCTTTACAACTTTGTCTGCCTTTCCGACTTGCACAGATTCTTATGAGAATAATAACTCTTCAAGCAAGGCGAAATCAATTGCTGTTAACACAAATATTTTAGCGAAGATTTCTAGCTCAACAGATCAAGACTGGTTCAAATTTTCGAATACATCTACCAACAAAAATATCAAGATTGAACTTACTACATTGCCTGCTAATTACAGTGTCTCGCTTTATTCGCCCACCGGAGCGTTGTTGTTAAGTTCAACAAATGCGGGAACAGCAAATGAGGTCATCGTATACAATACAACTGTTGTCGGTAGCTACAAGGTGAGAGTGTTTAATGTAAGTGGTGCATTTAACAATACATATTGCTATACCCTTCGCGCAAACATTAGCGCTTCAACTTTTGTAAGAGAGTCGGGAGAAGATGCACTTTCATTCGAAGATGCAGAAATTCCAGCACAAGCAACATTAGCGAATTTGAATGTTTATCCAAATCCATTCTCAAGTCAGTTAACTGCTCAATTCTATTCTTCGAAAGAGGAGTACTTGAACGTTTACTTGTTTGATGCGATGGGTAAAATGGTTTACGAATCGAACTATCCAGCTATTACGGGTAACAACGTGATTGAATTAAACGGATTGAATTTATCGAATGGCTATTACCACTTCTTAATTCAGAACGAAACAGAACGTGTTTCGAAAGCAATCATTAAGGAATAAGAGACTTTATTGAATTGAAAAAGGCGATCGTTTGATCGCCTTTTTTTTATGCTTGAAATCTTCTTATCGTTTACTCAGAATGTTCGTCGTTGAAAATCCTTCAACCAAAGGAATAGCAATGGCTTTTCCTCCAGATGCTTTTACTTCCTTCGAACCAACCATGTAGGTCTTGTTTAATTCATCGGTTTCATCTGGATTGTAATCTCCGCCCTTCACTAAAATATCGGGTTGTATTGCAAGAATTAACTCCAGAGGAGTGTGGTCTGAAAATACGATTGCGGCGTCAACACATCGGAGAGCCTCAAGCACTCTTACGCGAGCCCATTCAGGATTGATAGGGCGCTCAGGACCTTTATTTAAGCTACGAACAGAAGCGTCGCTATTGACGCCTATAATAAGCCGATTGCCTTGCGCAGCAGCTTGCTCGAGATAAGTGACATGTCCCACATGCAAAATATCGAAAACACCATTGGTAAAAACAATGGTATCGCCTGCTTCACGCCAAGCTTTAATTTGTTGAAGTAGTTTTTCCATATTTGATGCGATACGATACAATAAGGAAACCAACGAACCCAGATAGAATTTCCATCAATGTTCTTGTCGACCAAGAAACCGTTGCGAACGTTAATCCAAGGAGAGAAGTAGATGCGTTATTTTCATCTGCATAACCCAAAACAATGAATCCAATGATTGTAATGGAATGAAATGCACCCAGTCCACCAGGCGTTGGCGCAAGCATGGCCAAACTTGCACAAATCATTAAGAATACCGATTCATTTAAGCCCATGTGTTCGCAACCAGGAACAGCCAAAAGATTGAACCAAGTCATGAGCAACCAAGCACCCCAAATTCCAACGGTTAGAAAAATGAATTTGAATTTGCCTTCAATTTTTCCAACACTTAAAAATGCTTTCCATGTGCCTCTGATAAATTCAGCGAATTTTTCAATGAATTTATTCTTGAACGTGTGTTTCAAAATGTAGCGCAACACAACGATGCCGATAACAGCCAAAACGATCAAGGCTACTCCTAATTCCATTGAGAATCCCGGACTTTTTGTTTCATTCATTAACGAAGACAAGGTTGAAGGCAAGAGTAAAATTCCCCAGAGAAGAAGCAATCCGAACATCACCATATCAATCACACGCTCAACGATCACTGTTCCTACCAAGGTTGAAACTGGAATTTTATCTGATTTGAAAAGCAAGGTGCAACGTGCAACTTCTCCACTTCTAGGAACCAAGTCGTTCATGCAATAGCCGAAAGCAACGGCATGAATGGCGTTCCACGTGTTTGCTTTATGTCCGAGAGGTTTCAATAATTGGTTCCAACGAATTCCTCTGAATATGACAGATACATATTCAATGACTAATGCTGCAACAATCCAAATCCAATGGGTGTTTATTATTTGCCCTACAATTTCTTGAATGGAAACTCCTTTGTAAGCCCAATAGAGCAATCCAATTGCAAGTGCAGTAAATGCGAAATAGCGAATAGCATCGCGCCATTTAATCTTTTTGAAGAATGCGAGTAGAACATAAAGCAACAAGGCAAAACCATTGCTCCAATAGATCCACAAGGGAAGTTCACTTAGATTACTCATAATTGCATTCATGGATTTTACCTCTTTAACAGTCCAGTCGAATTCAGTTTTTTCATTAACTCGATCGTATTTGAGATTTCCATTTTCATCAAAGAAACAAACGAAATGCTTTCCATGGGTGAAAAGGGTGTCCGGAAAATTCACGAGCATGCTGTCAATAACCGCATTTTCATTATCGCCCAAATAGAAAGAATGTTTGGTTGAAAATTCAATTGGAAAATTAATTGGGTAAATGCGAGTGCCTTGAGGTAAATTGAGGCTTTGACCAATATCACCTGAATACATAGCGCTGACAAATATCGCAGAGCTAAGCGGAGCTAGGGTTTCTGTGTATGATTCGTTGAATAAAGTGTCAATAACACCACTTGGAGAGTCGTATAAAACAATACCATTAAGGGCAATGGGTTCATCGCTTTGATTCACAATTTCCATCCATTTCATTGAATGTTTGGCTTTCATTTCACTTCCGAATCTTCGAATGTGAAGCTTTTGCTTTAATTCGGAAATCGGAGCATGAACAAATGAGGCTTCTAATGTTTGCGGCGAAGAACAATCCAACACTCTACGCTTGTCCTTGTTTCCGTCGCTCCATTGATTAAACACATACGGAAAGGAATTCTCAGGAACTGCAAGAGGAAGTGGAATATTCGCAAAGAATTCTCCTTCAACTTTTTTGAAATGAAGTTTAGAATCGTTGACAATAATTAGTTTCTCGTTCGGAATATTCGAAGTGAACTTCATATGAATGGAATCACCAAGGCCGTATGCTTCTTGAATGTGTCGCATCATTGAGGTTGGACGCAGTTCCCAGAATTTTCTATAGTTGCTTACGTGATTGCGCCATCCTTTTTCAGTTTCTTTTTGTGTAATTGGAAATCGATTGACGTGGTAGGGAATTTCAAAAGCAATGTCTGTTGCAAAGTGGTCTATTCGATTAACCACAGAATCTTTTTGAAGAACAGTGCTCATGAGCAAACATGCTTGTTGAACGAAACGATTACGAAGGGCTGGGTTCAAAGTTGTGTAACGCAAAAGATGGGTGGTCCATGTTGGATTGTACCAATCTGTTTGAACAGGACTAATGCGTTCCTTTAAAAAATTCTGTTTGTGGAAATTGCTCGCGCATCCAAGATCTCCATCATAATAAATCCAATGCCATTTGTTTTCAGATGAAGCGTCTTTCCAAAAACGAATGTTTCCGCGTGAATCCACGTTAGCAATGTAGATTTCTAAAAAGCTGTAGTTGAAGTAATCTTCAAGATCCATTAACTTCTGAATTTCCTGAGGGAAGTTTTCATCTGCATAATGCGCCGCGGCAAAGTCTTTCAGGAATTGATAGTCTTTGGAATTTCTTCCTTCCTGCTCGAGCAGTTGAGTTAAATCCTTGTTTGCGTTGTGATTGTAGCCGAGGTATTCCTTATTTATCTTTTCGCGAAGATTGACAATGCCGAAGTACTTGTCATTGACATAAAGAATTACAGGTTGATAGTCCATGTAATCGACCATGAGTTCAGCTGCGAAACTTGAAATGCTTATGTCTTTGAAGCGAGTAAAGTTCTGATCGCTACCGCTTGTGCGCAAAACCAGGTGTTCAAATTCGTTGTAAGGTTTGTTCTTGAAAAACTTATACTCAAACTCTTTCTTTCCGACAAGGGTATCGGTGTATAAATGAAGGGATTTTTCGGGCAGTCCCAATGTCCAACCTCCGAATGTCTTGACATGACATGCGGTTGCTTCAACTAGTTTATTGTTGTAAAAGAATTGAGCAAAGCAGTGTATTGGTGTCTTCTTCCATGAGTTTCCAATGAATTTGTTTCCACTACCGGGTGTCCCATTTGCATTTCCTCCTCCCATTAAAAGTTTTCCATCATAGATTCCAGTCGGAGCGAAAAATGCTTTGGGCTCTACCTTCAAACAAACAACAGGAAGTGTGTGATTTCGACCAACGATGAATGTGCCTATGAAAATGGTATTTGGGGCGCCAGCACCTTCAAGTTTTACCTGAATATACGCTGTTTGCTGAATGATAATGGGGTTTTTGTATCGCTGAAAACCAGTGGAATCAGTGGCTCCAAGTCGATATGATATATTGAAAGAAGACTTGTTTTCGAAAGAAACTGAAATTTCGTTTGTGTAAATTCCGCATTCCGGAGAAACGGTAATCCCGTGTTTTTTTAGTTTTTGAATTGATTCAATGGGAAAGTCAATCGCTGCAACGAGTGAAGCGACCAAAAACAACAGGAGGGTTAAACTGTATTTCAAGTTGAAAAAATGTGGGATGCGAAAGTACGTTGTTTTTCTCGTTCGAGCGTAAGTTTGCACTATGAAACAGAGCAACAGTGAAGCACTATTTGTAGAA
>JBDLUS010000121.1:0-9298 GCA_039805165.1 Bacteroidota bacterium
TCGGTGAGCGAAATGAAAAATATTCCATTCGATTTATGAACTATTTTCGCCGCTCATTATAATCCTAACGAAAAGTGAGCCAAAAATTGTCTTCTTCCGAATTGCGTATTCAACTTATGTCCTCAGACGAGTCTATTGCACTCGCGGCAATTGAGCAATTGAAATCAAATGGTAAGTCTAGTGCCATAGCTCCTTTGCTTGAAGCAGTAGCAGCATCGGACTATGATTCTGTGAAAAGAGAGGCGCGCGAAATGCTTTCAGCCATGCGTGTTAAAAATGCAGAAGAGGAATTGGTTCAAGCACTTTTCGATTCTAAGTATAACAATATTCAAGTAGAAATTCTTCAGTTTTTATGGAGCAATGGCTTCTCTGCAGCCGGACAATTGCATACGTTAGTAGAAGTGGCTATAAAAAACGGTCTTCAGGGCATGTTGGAACTCTTGAGTATTCTTGAAGTGGAAGAAGGTGTTTATTCAGAAGAAGAACAACTTGGCGCCATGAGTTTCCTTCGCAGCACCTCTCAAGATAACTTCACAAGAGAAGAGAAAATTCTTTTCAACGACATCCTCCGCGCAATAGACACCCTCATTATTAACGAGTAAACCTCGCGCAGCGTCATCACGTAGTGTCATCAATCGAAGATTGTCATCACAACGTGTTGTGTCATCGCGCAGCGTTCAGTTATCTCACTAACGTAACGGTTCCTTTGTACTCCTCTGCCTCTCCGTTAAATCCTTTGATGGTAGCAACATAACTGTATACGTCATTCTGACAATACGTTTCGTTGTTTCCACGGTGGTCTCCAATCCATGCATCTGTGATGTCGGTTGAATAATAAACCTCATCACCCCAACGGTCAAATATTCTGATTTCGAAAGAAAGAACACTGCTCGCTTGAACCATAAACACATCGTTCAAACCATCGTTATTTGGAGTGAATGAATTTGGTATGTAAAGCAAAGGAGGGAAGGTTATCGTGAAGCTGTTGCTTGCAGTGCATCCGATTGAGTTGGTTACGTTGAAGTATACAGTTGTTTCACCGAATCCATCAAAGGTGTAGTCCACACTCGGATTCGTTAGAACTACTCCTCCTGGGAAAATCCATTCATATGAACAGTTAACACATGGAGGAGTGTCGACATTAACGAAATCGTAGGTGTACCCGGAAGTATTGTCTGCAGTGAATTGGGCATCTACTGGAATAACATCAACAAAAATGTCTTCCGAAATAAATTGTCCGCACATATCGCTTGCCGTCACCGTATATGTAGAAGGTGAAGTTAGATCAGCATAGGTAGCTGTGTTACCATTGCTGTTGTCCGTCCAAGTATAAGTGAAACCACCACCGCCACCGGTTGCCTGAGCACTCAATGAAGCGGTTCCGAGAACACATACTGCCGTATCCAACGAAGCTGTTAGGTTCAACGGTGGGTTTGGAATGAAAATCATAAGGGTGTCTGAATCCGTCTGATTACAAGCATCAGTTATTATTGCAATGACTTGCTCATCAACAGGAGTAACAAGAGAGTATGTAGTGGCATTTCCAGCAACGGCGTTGTCTACAATCCAATCGAAACTATTTCCTCCAGAACCACCTGAAATGATTGGAGTAAGCACATTGTTATCTAAACATCCTGCGGTGATGTCATTTCCAAGGTCAATGAAAACAGGAGGGTTCGTAATGGTAATTGGAACTGAGGCATTCGCTGTTGATCCGCATCCGTCTGTAATCGTAAGTCCAATAGTTGTTGAAGTTCCTGGAGTTAATGTGTAATTGACACTTGTAGCTGTTGGAGTTCCATTGTTGTTCCATGCATACGACATAGTTCCGCCGCCACCTGTAACGGTTGGCTGAATAGTAAACGGAGTAATGCAGTTTCCGGCCAAATCAGTTGGAAGGGTAACAGTCAATGGCGGTGCCTCAACTGTAATGATAATGTCTTCAGAGGTGAATTGTCCGCAACCGTCGCTTACTTCCACAAGCACAGTGGCCTGAGAAACAATTCCAGTGTTGTCATAAACGTTATCCCACTCATCCCATTCGTAAACATTGTTTGTATACCAACTGTATGAATAGAATCCGTCACCACCCGTTACCGTTGCAGGAATAGTGAAGAAGGTCAAGCATGGTGCGTTAACAGTGTCAGGAACAGAAACAACGAGTGGTGGAATATTCAAGGCGACTTGAATTTGGTCTGTGGCAACAAGTCCGCAACCGTCGACTACTTCAACGTTCACAGTTCCCGGTCCATTCCAAGAACCAAAGAAAAGTGAATTGCCCCAACCAAATAAATTAGCTCCATTCTCATCTGTCCACATATAAGTGTAAGCACCATCACCACCAGTTGTAGTAGCAGTGATGTTCACACTTTCATTACAGCCAATTGTAATATCTCCATTGTCAATATTTGTAACCAATTGAGGAAATACCAAAATGTTCACTGGGAAGTTGGTGTTTCCACCTGGCCACCCGCAAGTATCTGTCACCGTTAAGAAATAGGTTGTTGAATTGAGTGGGGAAACATCGATTGTAGAGGTAGACTCACCTGTGCTCCAGTCATATACATAGTTGCCATAGCCGCCTGTTATTGTTGGTTCGAGTGTCGCAGTTACGCCTTGACATAAATCTTGCGGATATCCAGTAACAACAATAGGATCTGGAACATCGGCCACGAAGAAATTGAAATTACTTACTAGACCAGAGCCGTTGCAAGCGGCCAAGTTCATAATATCCATATTAACGGTTTCAATGCCTTCAGTTAGTCCATCGGAAAACGCATCAATAACGAATGAAACAGAAGCTACTCCCGGAGGGAAGATAACAGTGTCAGGCATTAAGGTATAGTCGACACCATTCACAGCAGTTCCAGACCATGTAATAATGCACATGTCCTGAATTGAAAGATCACTGACCTCTGGACGAGTAAAAGTCAGAGTCGCTTCACCACAGTCTTCAAAAAGAGTTTCTTCATTTGGTCCACCCGCATTCAACGTTAAATCAACATCAACAACAGCATTACTCGAGAAAGATCCTTCCTCTAGGATTACTGCTGATTCTAACGCTGTGTCGCTTCCGTCTGCAATAGCCAACTTAATGTGATAGGTCTCACCGCATTGAACCAAAGCCCATGCTTCCAATGTAACCGTATACCCATTTAGGTATATTCCAACGTTTGGTTGATTGTCGATATAGTAGGAGCTATTTAACACGTTATTTACAGAGCTAATAGTAATGGGAAGTGGTGGAGTCGTGTTCGGCAATTGAGCAATGTTTACGGCTCCTCCTGGGAATCCTGCCGGTGCGGCATAAGGACCGGTAAGCCCAGGGCCAGAAAGTAAGAAAGCAAAGATGTCGTTGTATGATGAATTCACCCAAGTCAAGTACTCATCACTTCCGAAAATATAATTGAAACGTAAGGTGTCACCTGTTGGTACAAAGTCAAACTCAAGAATCGCAACGTCATTCACACTTCCAACTGAAAATGCTTGGCCGATAAGCGGCGGGACCGAGTTTGCAATAGATAAAAGGGCTGCGTCTCCGGAAACTTCACAAGTTCCATCCAGAAATGCAGTCGAGTTTTGATCTACTATTGTAGCCACAGCTTCCGAAGAAAGGGCAATTCCACCATCAATCGATAATCCAACTGAGTTTCCTCCGGTAATGTATCCAATTTGTTGTGGGCATCCAGTGTAGGAAATATTCGTAGCAGCCACACCGCTTCCTAACAAGACGTCTTGAACGTATTCCTGAATGGTTAATGTTTGTAGCTGAAGTTGAGCGCTAGCGGCACTTGCCGAGCATACAAGGGAGATTATGAAAAATAACTTTTTAGTCATGATAAAGTTTTGACATCTACAAGACTACAAAGTTACGCAATTGGTTGCCGCACATATTATTTTTAATGAGTCTATATTTGTTGAATGGCGCATGATATTCTCGGTTCAGCAATTGAATCTTATTTTCTCGATAAAGACGACACGCCAATTCGTGTTTTTATCAATAAAAATGAGGAGCCGGAAATGTATCCGAGCATTTTTTTTCGTCATTACAGAAACATGTTGAAATACGAGAAAATTGCGTTGAAGGAAAGTCAAGGTAAAGTTCTCGATATAGGCTGCGGTGCAGGATGCCATGCGCTCTATCTTCAAGGCAAAGGACACGACGTTACCGCTGTAGAAATTTCGAAAAAAAGCGCCCAAGTGGCCGAGGCAAGAGGAGTGGCGAAGATTATCAATGAAGATTGGAGAAACTTGAGTTTGAAGAATTTCGACACCGTCCTTGTTCTAATGAACGGAATGGGTCTTGCTGAATCACCGGCCGAACTGAAGATTATGTTTCGGAAATTGAAGGGTTTTTTGAGTAAGTCAGGTTCTATTCTCATCGACAGCACCGATGTTACCTATGCGAAGGCAGATTGGCCTATGCTCGATTCAGAGTATTTTGGTAAGGTTCAGTTTGAACTGAAATACAAAGGGAAAACGCAATGTTTTCCCTGGTTGTTTATCGACTTCGAAACAGCAGTTCAAACTGCGAAGTCTGTAAGATTGAATGTTGAAGTCTTAGAAAGATCCCGAAACGGACACTTCCTCTTGAGATTAAGCAAAATGAGCTAACTCTTCGCTTAACTTCTTTCTCGCGTGGAAAATTCGTGACTTCACAGTTCCCATCGGAATGCCCATTGAATCTGCTATCTCGTCGTAGTGATATCCGTCTACAAACAGCTGAAAAGGAGTTCTGAATTCGTAAGGAAGTTGAGTTATGGCCTTATTGATGTCCTTTTCATTGATTCTTGAAGAGACAGTGTCTTCAGAAATCTTACCGTAGTTCAAATAGAACTGATTGTCGGTAGAGTCGTTAATAGTCTTCTGAAGTTTCTTGCGCTTGTAGTTGTTGATGAAGATATTGCGCATGATTGTAAATAACCATCCCTTGAAGTTAGTTCCGTCTTGGAAATTGTCCTTGTAACGAATGGCCTTAAGCAAAGTGTCTTGAAGAAGGTCTTCAGCGTCCTCTGTGTTTTTGGTAAAGTTATATGCGAAGCTCTTTAACGATCCAGAATGATTACCGATGAGGTAGTTGAATTCGAGTGTGCTCATTTTTTGTTTTGTTTAATATTCTGAGGCAAATATTAAACAGAACTCACGTCATTCCAAATTTTTGTTTAATTATTTTTGTAAATTATTAAACAAAATAACCAACTGACTGATAACTAGTTTTTTAGCCCCTCAAGCAAATCGTCTATCCCAGCGTAAAGGGTAATGTAAAGCGTGTCAGGAGACTTGATCCCCTTCAAATTATAACCTGTAAAGTGGAAGTGGCAGTCAGTATCCATAAACATTCTGGTTAACCTTTTTAGATAATCAGGAACCATAACTGTTGAAGGATGAGTGGTAAATATTGAAACAAAATCAACATCACCCAAACGTTGAGCCACCTGCTTCAAATCTTCGGCTGGGACAGACTGACTCAAAAGAATACTACGAAGTCCACGCAACTTCAAAATGTAATGCAGCATTAACAATGAAAGCTCATGAATTTCTAGGTCTGGAAGGAAAAGAACAACTGGACGTTTATTCTGCTCCAACGGAACTTTCACAGATTCAATATGAAAAAGTAACTTCTGACGAATGAGTGCGCTAATGAAGTGCTCTTGTGCCGGACAAATTGAATCCGACTGCCAAAGCAATCCAATTTGCATAAGGAAAGGCATGATCATAACACGGAAGGTCTTTTCAAGGCCGTGCTCTGCCACATGAGGATCAATGACGTTAGAAAACAACTCTTCGTCGTAATTCAACATTGAAATCTTGAGCATGTGCAAGAAATGCTCCTCTGTATTGTTTCCGTGGGCGTGCTTGTTAATGATTTCGCGAATCTGGTCGTCTGAAAGTTTCGCGATATTCGAAATCTTATAGCCAAGGCTATTCAGTAGGCTTATATTCAACAGAGACTTTAAATCTTTGTCGTTGTATTTACGAATGTTAGTGTCAGTGCGGTCTGGAGAGAGAATTCCATAGCGTTGCTCCCATATACGAATGGTATGTGCTTTGATTCCCGAGAAATTCTCCAGGTCCTTAATGGTGAACTCTTGAGGGCGCATAGTTGTAGGATTTGAAGATGAAACACCACCTTTTCCAAAAGGTTCATTTTTAACCAAAAGTTTTCCCTCCCTTTGTTTTTTATTCCCAGCTCGGCTTTCCTCTTTCATTTAATTGGTAGTCCTTTCAATTTTCAATAACTTCGAAGCCAAACCTTAATCATGATACGAATTGCGCAAATAGGCTACGGATATTGGGGACCAAACCTGCTTCGTAACTTCATGTCGCTTGGAAATGCAAAAGTAGAAATTCTGGTCGATTCGCAATTGAACCGACTGGAACAAGCGACAAGCCTATTTCCAGCCTTGAAAACCTCAACTTCTGCAGATGAAGCTTTCAACAGCACAGCGGTAGACGCTGTGGTTATAGCCACTCCTGTTTTTACGCATTACGATTTAGCGAAACGAGCGCTGCTAGCAGGAAAACACGTACTTCTCGAAAAACCCATGACCGCCACCGTTGCGCAAGCAAAGGAATTGATTGATTTGGCTGCTCAAAAAGGAAAACTGCTCATGGTCGACCATACCTTCCTCTATACAGGCGCGGTTGAGAAAATGAAAGCACTGAAGGAAGATGGAGCGCTGGGTGAATTGAAGTATTTCGATTCAACACGAATCAACCTCGGACTTATTCAACAAGATGTGAATGTGCTTTGGGATCTTGCTCCTCACGACATTTCAGTGTTAGATTATTTGTCAGACCAACTTCCTATTAGTGTGAACGCAACAGGCGTAAGCCACATTCACAATGGAATAGAAAACGTGGCTTACCTCACCGTGAATTATCAGAATAATTTCATAGCCCACTTCAATTGTTCTTGGTCTTCACCAGTAAAAATTAGATTAATGTTATTGGGGGGAAGTGAGAAGATGGTCGTGTTCAACGACATGGAACCCACCGAAAAAATCAAGGTTTACGATACTGCTCACAACGTAAGTACCCTTGAAGAAAAACAGAAAGTCATGATCGACTATCGCGTTGGAGACGTCTATGTTCCGAAAATTGAATTGGCCGAACCTCTCAAAAAATTGGCGCAAGACTTTGTTTCTTCCATCGAAAATAATTCCGAACCTCGCGCTTCAGCATTAGGCGGATTAAACACCATTCGAATTTTAGAAGCAGCGCAGCACAGCATTAAGCAAAACGGAAAAGAAGTTAAAATTGAAATTTAAGTTGAAAGAGAAACTTCAACATATCATTCAAGACTTAAACATTCAATTGCAAAATGAATGTGTGCTTGCCGAAGCCGCTTCCGGAGCCTATGCCTGCACGCCAATACTGGCAGCGCTTGCAGGGGCAGACGTTCACGCTTTCGCGCGCGATTCGAAATATGGATCTGCTAGCGATTGCATAAACGAAGTGCACGCATTAGCCGAACAATGCGGAGTTTCAAATCGCATTCACTTCCACCTAGAAAAAAATGAAATGCCTTGGGAAGGAGCTACTGTTATCACAAACAGTGGTGCCCTTCGTCCGTTGGATAGCGCAATACTTCAACGTGTTTCCTCTTCATGTCGAATTCCTATCATGTTTGAAGCGTGGGAATTTCGCTCGCAAGATCTCGATTTAGATTTTTGCAAGTCGAAGGGAATCCGCGTTGCGGGAACAAACGAAAGGCATCCACAAGTAGATGTGTTCGGATACCTAGGAGATATGGTTGTTCGCCTCATTCAAGATGCGAAGCAAACCCCTTATCGAAATAAATTCATCATTGTCTCGAACAACGACTTCACGCCCTACCTCTGCAAACCTCTGGTAAGCATGTCGGAAGCAGTGGGCGTGTATTGTCCGTTGGAATACAAAAATGAAATTGAAAATTTAGGCGCAACTTATCTCGGCGATTGGAACATTGCAGAAATTCCAAATGAATGGAAATCGGCTTCAGCCGTGATTTACACGGGTTCTCCTTTTTCTGAAAATCTTTGGGGAACTTTCCCTTTGTTGAATTTCAATTTATGGAAAACGTTAAGTTCCCCACTTCTCCTGCGCTTCGCAGGTGACGTTCGCGATGCCGATTTATTTCAATATGAAATAAATTTTCATCCGGAAAATGTGCCAGCCGGACACATGGGCATTCTTCCTTCCGCCATAGGCTGGGACCCCATCATTCGTCTTCAAGCCGGAAGCTTGAAAGTGGCAGAGCTCATGAAAACGAATGAAGCACATTACAATAATTTCGAACTTGCCCAATACCTTTAGATGATGACCGAAGAGAACAAGATCGAAAAACTCTCCGATTTGGATTTCAATAAATTCAAAACATTGGCGAACGATGAAAGTCTTTCGCGCTATGAGAAAATCGGATTCTTCAATCACTTTCGTGAAGGAAAAGAAGCGCAGATTTGGGACGATATTCAATCGAAAGTTTCAACGCTTTCCATGGAAAATGCAAATGTTCTAGACATTGGTCCAGGGTGCAGCGACTTGCCTTTTATGTTGTTGAAGAACGCAGAAGAGAAAGGACAAAATGTTGTGCTCATCGATTCGCAAGAAATGCTGAATCAACTTCCCGATTTTTCATTTTGCGAAAAGTTTTCGGCCATGTTTCCCAACGAAACAAAACAATGGTCGAAGGAAAACAAGAACGCTTTTCATGCCATCATCTGCTACAGCGTTTTGCATTACATCGCCGCAGAGTCGAGCGTGGAATTGTTTGTGGAATCAGTCTGCGATTTATTGGCCCCAGGCGGAATGGCGCTCATTGGCGATATTCCGAATGTGTCGAAGCGAAATCGTTTCTTCAGTTCGGAAGAAGGCATTCAATTCCATCAAAACAATCACGGCCCGAACTCATTTCCAGAAATCAATTGGAATGAAAAAAAGCCAGGTGAGTTCAACGACGAAGATGTTTTTTCAATTTTGAAAATGGCCAGGGAGAATGGTGTCGAGGCCTTCGTGCTTCCGCAAAGTAATGCCTTGCCCATGGCGAATAGAAGAGAGGATATCTTATTTGTAAAACACAAATAACATGAAGAACAAACTAATCATTTTTGGAAATACAGAGTTTGCGGAAATCGCCTACGAGTACTTCATGCACGACAGCGATTACGAAGTGGTAGCGTTCTGCGTGCATCGCGAATACATCAACAAGGAAGATATTTTCGGATTGCCTTTGGTGGCTTTTGAAGATTTGCCTTCGCTCTACAATCCCAACGATCACGCGTTCTTCGGAGCTTGTGTTTACACCAAACTAAACAGA
>JBDLUS010000122.1:0-7315 GCA_039805165.1 Bacteroidota bacterium
CCCGCCAGCACTTCTCCGCCTATGGTATTCATTTTCGATTTCCATGAAAGAGCTAAAACTCCATCGCCAATATGACGAACAATACAAGCACTGTTCGTCCAAATAATTTCTTGGAACGAATCCAACGAACGCGCTTGTTCGCTGCGCACAATTAGGCCGTATTTATTTTCTGTTGGAAGGAACTGCTCTGTGCTTTCAGAATTGTTGTAGAAGGAAGTGAATCCAGATTTTTTCATTTCATGAATCCACGGAGCGACCGTGTATCCTTCATTCAACATGTTCGTTAAACAGGCTTCGAATCCGAGTGTGTCCCACAATTCGAATGGACCTAATTCCCAACCAAATCCCGCGCGCAGTGCTGCATCTACATCTTTCAACTCATCTGCAATTTCATTCATTCTGAAACTCACATAAGCGAAGAGTGAATGAAACATTTTCTTGTAGAACAGTCCCGCTTTATCGGTTGCGTTATACAAATGTTTTAATCTTGAAGGAAGGTCGTCGATGAGTTTTGCCGCTTCATACGAAGCGAATTTTACTTTGTTTTGTTTGCGGTATTCAAGCGTTTGTAAATCGAGAACAAGTATTTCTTTCTCTCCGTTTTCTCCTTTCGTTTTTTTATAGAATCCTTGTTTTGTCTTATCTCCTAACCACTGATTGGTAATCATGGTTTGAATGAATTCGGGTAGGGCAAACAATGCATGTTGTTCATCTGATTTCGCAACTGCGAATAGTCCGTTTGCAACATGAACGAGTGTGTCTAATCCAACAACGTCGCAGGTGCGAAACGTTGCAGACTTCGGCCTGCCCATAATGGTTCCGCTGAGTTTGTCGACCTCTTCTACAGTCAAATCCAATTCATTCATGCTGTGCAACAAGGCTTGAATGCTGAATACACCAATGCGGTTTGCAATGAAGGCAGGAGTGTCTTTGCACAATACGACTTCCTTTCCGAGTTTAAGACTTCCAAATTCCTTCAAAAATGAAATGAGATCGGGATTGGTTTCTTGGATTGGAATAATTTCCAACAAACGCAAATAGCGCGGTGGATTGAAGAAGTGTGTTCCAATAAAATTCTTTTTGAAATCTTCGCTTCTTCCTTCAGCAATAAGATGAATGGGAATACCGCTTGTATTGGTTGAAACGATACTTCCAGGTTTTCTGAATTGTTCTACTTTTTCGAAGAGCGTTTGTTTGGGTTCGAGTTTTTCAATAATGACTTCCATTACCCAATCGCAATTTGAAATGTCTTTCAAGTTGTCATCGAAATTTCCGGTAGTGATGCGCGAAGCGAATTTTTTAGAATAGATGGGCGAGGGTGAGGATTGTAATGCGTTTTTCAACGAGTCGTTCACAATCTTGTTTTTATCCTTTTCGTCTTCTGAGGCGCGGTCTAACAGAAGCACTGGAATTCCGCATTGCGCGAAGTGACAAGCAATGCGAGATCCCATGATTCCTGAACCTAAAACGGCAATTCTCTTTATCGTTTTCATGTATCTATATTAACTGAATGAAGGTAAGATTAGTTTCCTTCAACTTGAATTATTTAAATATGATTTCTTTCATGTAAAAACCTGATGAGGATTGGTCTTCCTTTTCCAAGAGAAGTTTGCCATCGGCTTCCACTTGAATAATTTTCCCGATGAATGTTGACTTGTCTTTTGCGATTTGATATTCCTTCCATTCCTCTTTTTGAAAAAGAATACTGTGGTATTGAAGGTCTATTTCCTTCCAGTTATATCCTTCCAACAAAAAATAATCGGCATCCATTTGTCTGCGCAGTGTTTGAAGGAAATCAACAATTGAAGGCACCTCATTCGAATGTTCAGAAAAGTTCGTGGCGTTTTCGGTTGGACTTGCTGAAAGGTTAATACCTATTCCGATGAGTGAAAAGTGAAGCTTTTGATCACTCCACGAATTTTCAATGAGTATTCCTCCGATTTTTTTTCCTTCAACAAAAATATCGTTTGGCCATTTGATGGAAACGCGCTGAATGTTTTGCTGAATCAGTGTTTTTGCTACTTGAAGGGCCGCCCATTTGCTCAGGTAGAAGATGTCTTCCGGATTCAATTGAGCTTTGATAATCAGTGTTCCTAGGAATGAACTTCCAGCCTCTGCGAGCCATTTGTTGTCACGCTGCCCCCTTCCTTCCAACTGAAAATCGGCAGTTATGGCAGTGCCTGTTCTGGTTTCTGGCAGTTTTGCAATTGTGGAAGCATAGTTGTTTGTGCTGTCGAGCTGCTCGAAATGGAAATGTGGGGATTGTTCAAACATGGACTCTTTCAATGCAGAAAACTTAAAGTTTACAACGAAATTACGCCGTAGCGGAATACCTTTGCTACAGAAGACTAAAAAATGAAGAAAAAAGAAACGAAGACAGGAAGCGATGATGCATTGTTACTTTCCATTATTGAAGGAATTGAAGAAGTAAAGGGACACGATATTAAGATTCTTGATTTGCGCAACATTGAGGCTGCTATTGCAGACTATTTCATTGTGTGCACGGGAACCAGCACCACACAGGTGGAAGCGATCGCTCGCAGTGCTGAAAATTTCACGAGAAAGCAATTAGATGAGAGACCTCGCAGAGTAGAGGGTGTTCGCAATGCGCAGTGGGTGTTGATGGATTATTTTTCTATCATTGTCCATGTGTTTTACGAGCCTATGCGCGAGCATTATGACATTGAAGGTTTATGGGCCGATGCCAATGAAATGGCGTTGCCTAAAAAGGCGAAGCCTGAACCAAAAGTAAAGGCAGAGCCAATGGCGAAAGCTGCGGCTAAACCTAAAGCAGCTGCAAAGCCTAAGGCTGAGCCAAAGGCTAAAGCAGAACCAAAAGTTAAAGCAGAGCCAAAGGCAAAAGCTGCGGCGAAACCTAAGGCTGAACCAAAGCCAAAGGCAGCAGCAAAACCAAAAGCGGTAACAAAGAAAATAGCAAAGTCAAAAGATGAGTGATCAGAATACTAAAAAGCCAGGTGGTCCGAACAATCCAATGAAGGGTGGTTTCAGTTTTTATTGGATCTATGCGGTTATTGCAATCGTGTTAATTGGACTAATGATCTTTAACGGAAGTTCAGATGGATCGGAGGCGAATTACGCGCAAGTGAAATCTTGGGCTGAAAGCAATTATATTGCTCGTGTTGAATACAACGGTTCTACCGGTAAGGTTTATTTAGATTCACTTGGAAAGGCGAATCTG
Organism: Bacteroidota bacterium; assembly: GCA_039805165.1. Classification (GTDB taxonomy): domain Bacteria; phylum Bacteroidota; class Bacteroidia; order Flavobacteriales_D; family Sanyastnellaceae; genus CAIZGX01. The sequence continues at coordinate 3,200 of JBDLUS010000122.1, forward strand.
AAGGGCCAATACCCAGAACAAAAGGGTGTAATGGGCACTCGTCAAGGCAGCGATTTTTGGTTTAACATTCCGCCGAGTGAACACTTCATAGATGAGCTTCACGCGTTAGGTCCCGTTCACAATTTCGAAGTGAAATTCCAACCGCCAAATGAAACCGCTCAGAGTTTGTTGTGGTGGTTAATTGCTTTAGGAGTTATGATTGCGGCTTGGACCTTCATTATGCGTCGCATGGGCGGCGGTGGTGGCGGAGGTGGCGGTCAGATTTTCAATATTGGAAAAAGCAAAGCGCAATTATTTGAAAAAGGGAAAGGAACGAATGTGACTTTCGCAGATGTGGCTGGATTGGAAGGAGCTAAGGAAGAGGTTGAAGAGATCGTAGATTTCTTGAAGCATCCGAAAAAATATACTGAGTTAGGAGCAAAGATTCCGAAAGGAGCATTGCTTGTTGGCCCTCCGGGAACTGGAAAGACGTTGTTAGCGAAAGCTGTTGCTGGTGAAGCGCAGGTTCCTTTCTTCTCTTTGTCGGGTTCTGACTTTGTTGAAATGTTTGTTGGTGTTGGAGCGAGCCGTGTGCGTGATTTATTCCGTCAGGCGAAAGAAAAAGCACCAGCAATTATCTTCATTGACGAGATTGATGCAATAGGACGTGCAAGAAGTAAGAATGTGAATTTCGGAAGCAACGATGAGCGTGAGAACACGCTGAATCAGTTGTTGACTGAAATGGATGGATTCGGAACGAATTCAGGAATTATCATTCTTGCTGCAACGAACCGTGCTGATATTCTAGATAAGGCATTAATGAGAGCGGGTCGTTTTGACCGTCAGATTTATGTAGACATGCCTGATATGAAGGAGCGTGTTCAAATCTTCAATGTTCATTTGAAAAATGTGAAGACTGATCCCGCTGTTGATGTAGATTTCTTGGCTCGTCAGACACCAGGTTTCTCTGGAGCAGATATAGCAAACATTTGTAACGAGGCGGCATTGATTGCTGCGCGTCATGGAGCTGCGACTGTAGAACAAAAAGATTTCTTAGCTGCTGTTGATCGTATTATTGGCGGGCTTGAGAAGAAGAATAAAATTATTACTCCGAATGAAAAACGCGCCATTGCTTTCCACGAAGCCGGTCACGCGGTAACTTCTTGGTTGTTGGAATACGCTTCACCGTTGGTGAAGGTGACCATTGTACCTAGAGGAAGATCATTGGGAGCTGCTTGGTATTTACCAGAGGAAAGACAAATTACAACCACGGATCAGATTTTAGATGAGATGTGCGCAACCCTTGGCGGACGTGCTGCGGAGCAAGTGATCTTTGGAAAAATTTCAACGGGTGCACTTTCCGATTTGGAAAAAGTAACGAAGCAGGCCTACGCCATGGTGGGAATTTACGGATTGAATGACCGTATTGGTAACTTGAGTTATTATGACTCTTCCGGTGAGAATCAGTTTACAAAACCGTATAGCGATGTAACTGCTCGAACCATGGACGAAGAGGTGAGCAAATTGGTTGAAGCTGCTTACCAGCGTGCGCTTCATTTGCTTACAGAGAACCGTGAAAAATTAGAAGAGTTGGCGCAATTGCTATTGGATAAGGAAGTTATATTCAAGGAAGATCTTGAGCGAGTTCTTGGTGTTAGACCGTACATTGACCGTCAAACTCAAATAGACGAAGCTGAAACAACTGCGCAGATTGAAAAGGACAGAACAGACGCAGCGAATGCACCTGTGATTGAGACAGCTGAAACTTCGACTTCGGTGACTGAAGAGTCTCAAGATGAGAAGCCTGCTGATTCAAATGAAACCCCAACAACAGAGGAGAGTTAGGCGTGAGTAATTTATTATTGAGAACATTAGTCGGACTTGTTTTTAGTCTGGTGGTAGTAGGCTCTGCATTTGCAGGGCTTTTGCCATTTACACTGTTGTTTGGATTTTTCGCGGCCAAAGGTTTTCAAGAATTTGTAAGACTGGTTAATCCTCAGATGAAGCGCTTTCAAAGAAGAGCAGGCTTAGGATTAGCGACTTTACTTTATTTAACTGCTGCTTCAACCATGGTTTATGGAACAGATTGGCGCTGGATGCTTGTCGTACCTGTTTTATGGTTGTTGTTTCTTTCGGTTGAAATGATGAAGGTGAGCGCAAGTTTTATCCTTGACACCTCTACTATTTTAATGGGTTTTATCTACACCGTTGTTCCCTTTGCACTGCTTGTTTTTTTAAGCAAGATTAATGGTGAATTTGATGCGCGACTCCCCTTTGGATTTTTCTTAATCTTGTGGGCTAACGATACCGGCGCCTATTTGATTGGTAAGTTTTTCGGTAAGCATAAGTTGCTTGAGGCGGTTTCTCCTAAAAAGACTTGGGAAGGTTTATTCGGAGGAATGGCGAGTGCTATTCTGTCGGGGTATTTTCTGTATTCATTGATGCCGAATTCATTCAGTCAAATGGATTGGGTGGCTATCGCTGCAATTGTTGCAGTCTTTGCGAATATTGGTGATTTAATCGAATCGCAAATCAAGCGCATTAAGGGAGTAAAAGATTCAGGGAAATTGTTGCCAGGCCATGGTGGAGTTTTGGATCGTTTCGACGGATTGCTTATAGCATTGCCGCTGGTTATTATTTATTTGATTCTGTTTTAATATGACTATACACAAAGAGGGTTTTAAAATTTTAGGTGGAACTTTATTGATTTCTACCATGCTTGTGGGCGGCGCATTTTTGTTGTTCGACATGGCTTTAATATGGATCTTAACTGCTGTTGCTTGCGGAATAATATTCTTGTTATTCTTGCAGTTTTTTCGTTTGCCAAACCGCGTAAATCGCGCGAATGAAAACGAATTGGTTGCTCCATGCGACGGGAAAGTTGTCGTTATCGAAGAAGTTGAAGAGCCTGAATATTTTCAAGGGAAGCGTATTCAGGTTTCGATTTTTATGTCGCCATTGAACGTTCATGCGAACTGGACACCTTGTTCGGGGGTAGTGAAGTATTTTAAATACCATCCAGGGTTGTTTCTAGTAGCATGGCACCCAAAAAGCAGCACGGAGAATGAGCGTACAACGGTTGTGGTTGAGCATGCGCCAGGAAAGGATGTACTGCTTCGTCAAGTAGCTGGAGCAGTTGCTAGACGAATTGTTTGGTATGTGAATGAAGGTGATAAACTGAATACAAACGATCAGTTTGGTTTTATCAAATTTGGAAGTCGCGTCGATTTGTATTTCCCATTAGGGACTGAAATCGTAGCGAATATTGATGACATAACGAAAGGGAACGAAACGGTAATTGCGCGTTGGAACTAACTGAAATTATAGGAATAAAAAAAGGTCTGAACATTCAGACCTTTTTTTTTGATAAGACTTTTTCTTAGTTGTTTGGAGCACCGCCTTGTTCCTTAACTGGAGCACCACCTGGTGTTCCAGGAGCTGGAGCGTTTGGATCTGGCTCAACGTTTCCTTTGATACGAACAACTTTAACAGGTTCGTTAACCGCGTTAGAGTTGATAGTTACAGATTTGTTGATTGGACCAGGACGCTTTGTATCATACTTCACTTGAATGATAGAAGAACCACCCGGTAAGATTGGAGTTGTGTCGCAAGTTGGAACTGTACATCCGCAAGATCCTTTGCATTTACTCAAAGTCAATGGCTCAGTTCCAGAGTTGGTTACTTTGAATTCACAAGCACCGTTTCCACCGAAAGCAACTGTTCCATAATCGTGAACTTCTTTGTCAACAGTGATTGCTGGTCCTGTTACTAATTGAGTTTGTGCATTTGCAGCGATTCCAAATCCGATTGCAAGAGCAAGAGAGAAAATTACTTTTTTCATGTTGTAGTGTTATATAAAATTATTCGATGACTTCACCTTTGATTGTTAGTACGGTTGGTTTTGCCTCTGGATTATTCCAGTTAACCATGACTGTTTTTGTGAAAGGACCCATTCTGTTTGTATCGTAATGAACTGTTATTGTTTGGCTTTTTCCAGGTTCGATTGTCGTGTTAGGATCACACTTTGGTGTGGTACATCCGCAAGAACCTTGGCAAGAACTAATGATAAGATTTTGATCACCCGTATTTGATAATTCGAAAGTGCAATTTCCATCAGAACCTTTTTTTACTTGACCG
>JBDLUS010000123.1:0-11030 GCA_039805165.1 Bacteroidota bacterium
CAAAGACCAACGTCCGCAAGCCATTCCAGAGGCTTGGCGAGCGGTTTTTATAGCGAATTAATATGGCGAAGGATAAGTTAAAACGCTGGGCCGAGAACAAGACATTTCCGCATGTGTTCGAACCGAACCTAATGCCAATCATTCGCGAGAATGCGACTTTCATGAAAGGATTGTGGCGCGAAGAATTCTACAAGAACAACAATCCGCTTGTTGTTGAATTGGGTTGTGGGAAAGGAGAGTATGCTGTTGGACAAGCGCAACGGAATTTAGATAAGAATTATTTAGGGGTCGACGTTAAAGGACATCGTTTTCATAAAGGGGCAAAAGAGTCTCTTGAAATGGGGTTGACAAATGTGGCTTTTCTTCGTGCTCGAATTGAATTCATTGACGCTTTTTTCGCGGACAATGAACTGGATGAAATTTGGCTTACGTTTTCAGATCCGATGCCCAATGATCATGATGGAAACAGAAGGATTACCTCGGGCTTTTATATGAAGCGATATGAACGTATGTTGAAGTCAGAAGGAATCGTTCATATCAAGCACGATAATCCAGCTCTTTACGAACGAGCCTTGCGTGAAATCCCTTTGATGGGAGCAGAAATAGTTTTGCATGACGATAACATTTATGAATCAGGATTTTTAGAAACCATAGATGAGAAGCTGAAAGATGTTTTAGAGATTCGAACATTCTACGAGCAAATGTGGTTGAAGGAGGGAAGAAAGATTAAATACATTCAGGCACGAATGCCAAAAAAATAATACTATGAGTGTTTCAAAAGCAGCAATATTAGAGGCGTTAGCGAACGTACAAGAACCAGATCTGAAGAAGGACATTGTGACCCTGAATCTAGTAAAGATTATTCGCGCAGAAGGGAATGAGATTGAGTTAGAAGTGAAGGTGAGTAATCCTGCGATGCACGCCAAACAGCGCATGCGTGAAGCTTGTGTCTTTGCCATTCAACGTGTGTTGGGAAATGAATTTGAAGTAAAGGTTCATGTTGAAGCGATAGCAGGAGATGAAAGAAGCGGTGAGTTGCGCAGAATTCTCCCAGGCGTAAAACACATTATTGCTGTTGCGAGTGGAAAGGGTGGCGTAGGGAAGAGCACCGTGTCTTCGAATTTGGCTGCGGGTCTTGCTGCCTTGGGGCACAGAGTTGGGTTGTTAGATGCAGACATCTATGGTCCATCTGCACCAACCATGTTCGATGTGGTATTGGAAAAACCAAGACTCATAGAAGTGGATGGAAAGCAAGTGATGGCTCCGGTTGAAGCTCACGGAGTTAAGGTGTTAAGCATTGGATTTTTTACGGAAGGTGATCAGGCCGTTGTTTGGCGCGGTCCAATGGCTACGAAAGCTTTGAACCAAATGATTACAGATGTTGAATGGGGAGAATTGGATTACATGATTGTTGATCTTCCTCCGGGGACAGGCGACGTTCATTTAAGCATTGTGCAGACGTTGCCCATCTCTGCCGTTGTCGTTGTAAGCACACCTCAAGAAGTGGCTTTAGTTGATGCGCGTAAGGGTATAGCGATGTTCCAATTGCCAGCGGTGAATATTCCTGTATTGGGATTGGTAGAGAATATGTCTTGGTTCACGCCAGCAGAACTTCCAGAAAACAAGTATTTCATTTTTGGAGAAGGCGGAACGAAGCGCCTTGCAGAGAGTTTGAATCTTCCTGTTATCGGAGAGATTCCGTTGATTCAAAGCATTCGCGAAGCAGGTGATGTTGGAAGGCCATCGGTTCTTCAAGACAATACTACTGCAGCGCGCTATTGGCAAGCATTTTTAATTAACTTTGAAAAGGAATTGCGCTTGCTGCCATTCCGTAAACCTGCAACTCAAGAATAATATGTTACAAGATTCATTGTTTCAACGTGTGAACGAAGCGCTTAATTCCATTAGACCTTATTTGGAAGCAGACGGAGGTGGAATAGAGTTGAAAGAAGTGACTCCTGAAATGACCGCTTTAGTTGAATTGAAAGGTGCATGCACAAGTTGCAACAAATCTCATATGACAATGAAAGCCGGTGTTGAAGCGGCAATCAAGGCTGCTGTTCCAGAAATTAAAACGGTTGTTGCAATGTCTCAAGAAATTGAAGAACCTACTACGTTATAATCCGTAGTAGTTCTTTCTCGTTTCTTTTACCTGATCGTTCGTTAGATATTCGTCGTAAGACATTCTCTTGTCGATAACGCCTTTCGGAGTTATTTCAATAATTCTATTTGCTACTGTTTCAGTAAACTCATGGTCATGTGACGTGAAGAGCGCATTGTGCTTCCAATCTTTCATGGCGTTGTTGAAGGCAGTGATAGACTCGAGGTCTAAGTGGTTCGTAGGCTCATCTAGCATAAGGCAATTCGCGTTCGCGAGCATCATGCGAGAAACCATGCAACGTACTTTTTCACCTCCAGATAGAACAGAACATTTCTTCATTACTTCTTCGCCGCTGAACAGCATTTTCCCTAGGAAACCACGAACATAAGTTTCGTCTTTGTCTACAGAGAATTGACGTAACCAATCGACTAAGTTGTCGTCAGATTTGAAGAAGTCTTCGTTGTTGTTAGGAAGATATGCTGTCGTTATTGTACTTCCCCATTCAACAGTTCCTGTTGTTGGTTCTTCCAAATTATTGATGATTTGAAAGAAGGAAGTTATGGCCGTGTGGTCTTTAGAAAGAATGGCTACTTTATCTCCTTTAATAAGCGTGAATTCAACATCTTTGAATTGAACACTACCATCTGGATTCACCTTCGATAAATTCTCTACACGTAAGATTTGATCACCACAATCGCGTTCAGGTTTGAAAATAATACCTGGATATTTTCTAGTACTTGGCTGAATGTTGTCGATAACAAGTTTGTCCAATAATTTCTTACGGCTTGTTGCTTGTCTCGATTTGGAAGCATTCGCACTGAAGCGCTCAACGAAGTCTTGCAACTCTTTGCGCTTGTCTTCCATCTTCTTGTTTTGGTCGCTTCTTTGACGAGCAGCCAATTGACTACTCTCGTACCAGAACGAATAGTTTCCTGTATACAATTGAATCTTACTAAAGTCGATGTCTACGATGTTCGTACACACGGCATCTAAAAAGTGACGGTCATGCGATACAACGATAACTGTATTTTGAAAATCGGCTAAGAAGTTTTCCAACCAAGAAATGGTCTCAACGTCCAAGTCATTCGTAGGCTCATCGAGTAACAAGATTTCTGGATTGCCGAAAAGCGCTTGCGCAAGCAAAACACGAACTTTCTCTTTACCGCTTAGGGTGTGAACCAACTCGTTATGCAAATGATCTCCAATGCCGAGGTTACTCAACAATTGAGCGGCGTCGCTTTCTGCGTTCCAACCGTCCATCTCAGCAAAAATATTTTCGAGCTCAGCAGCTTTCACACCGTCGGCATCTGAAAAATCTTCCTTCGCGTAGATGGCATCTTTTTCTTGCATTACATCCATAAGCTTGCGGTTTCCCATAAGTACGGTTTGTAACACAGGAACTTGGTCGAATTCAAAGTGGTTTTGTTTCAATACACTCATACGCACTCCTGCGTCCATGACAACCTTTCCGGTGGTAGGATCAATTTCTCCTGAAAGGATTTTCAGAAAAGTCGATTTCCCGGCACCGTTCGCGCCAATAACACCGTAGCAATGGCCCGGTGTGAATTTTAGATTTACTTCTTCGAATAATGCTCGTTTTCCATAACGAAGCGAAAGGTTGTTTACTGATAGCACGGCGTATAATTTTAGCGGTGCAAAGATAGTCTTATTTTCGGAGTGTTATTTTTTTAGTTTCTTCGGTTTCGATGACATTTCAAATTCGAGAACACCGCCTTGAACTAAATCTAAATGCGAGATCTGAAGTCCGATTTCTTTGCTGTTCCACTTTACCGATTTTACATAAATGTTTTTGTCGTTCAGTTTGCTCGCTTTGATTTGAATGGTCTTTCCGCTTTCTAATTTAACGAGTGCATCGTTTACCAATGGAGAGCCGAGGTCGTAATTCACGTTGCCTGGACAAGTGGGATAAATGCCAAGCGCAGAGAAGACATACCAAGCAGACATCTGACCAGCATCGTCATTTCCACATAAACCATTGGTTTCATTGGTGTAGAATTTATTCGCAATGGCATGCACACGTTCCTGCGTTTTCCAAGGCGAAGAAGTGTAGTTGTATAAATAAGGAACGTGATGACTCGGTTCGTTTCCATGCACATAATTCCCCATAATTCCGTCGCGTGTTATGTCTTCGTTCTTTTCAATGTATTTGTCATCCAAGTGCATTGTGAACAACGAATCGAGATGCTCTTCAAATCGTTTCTTTCCGCCCATTAATTCAATCATAGTTGGAATGGCATGTGGAATGTACAAACTGTAATTCCAGGAGTTTCCTTCGATGAATCCTTGACCGTGCGTGTCGAGCGGATCAAACGGTTTCTTCCATTCACCATTGCTGAGTTTCGGTTGTGTAAAACCAGTGTTTGAATTGAAGACATTGCGATACGATTCTGATCGCATGAAGTATTTCGCGTAACCCATGGTTACTTCTTTTTTGTTCGTGAGTGAGGAGAGTTGCGCAATACACCAATCGTCGTAGGCGTATTCCAATGTCTTGCTCACTGAAACGCCAGATTTGTCTTCAGGGACAAAACCAATTTCAATGTAGTCTTTCAAACCTTCGAAATAATCTACACAAGCTGTTTGGTCACACGCTTTGTATGCCTCCTTCAAATTGAAATTGCCGACTTGTTTAACTGCTGCATCTGCAATAACAGACACAGCATGATAGCCAGTCATGCACCAGTTCTCATTCGCGTAATGACTCCACACGGGTAGCATGTGATGTACACTTTGCTTCTGATGCGCAAGCATGGAGTGAATCATGTTGTTGTTGCGTGTAGGTTGAATGAGGTTGAACAGCGGATGCAGCGCGCGGTAGGTGTCCCAAAGCGAAAAGGTTGTGTAGTTTTCGAAACCTTCCGAGTTGTGAATGTTCTGATCCAATCCTTTATAATTTCCATCTACATCTTCGTACAAAACAGGCGAGAGGCAGGTGTGATAAAGCGCGGTGTAGAAAACTGTTTCTTTGTTTTTATCCGGAATTTGAATCGTTACTTTTTCAAGTTCATGTTCCCACTTTGCTTGCGTTTCTTTTTTTATTAAATCGAAATTCCAATGTGGAATTTCCGCCTGAAGATTTTTCAAAGCGCCTGCTGTGCTTGTGTTGGAAAGGGCCCATTTAATTTGAAGTGGGCTATCGTTTTTTTCGAATTCAAGTAGCATTCGAATTTCTTTTCCGGCTGCTTCGGGAAAATTTTTCGACTGATTGAATTTACGATAGAAGCCTTTGTAGTCTTGCTCGCTGAGGTTTGCTGTTGTGTAATTGGAAATGGGTTGAGAAAAGGCTGCTGCGAAATAAACGGTTTTTGTTTTCGCCCAGCCACTTGTTATGCGATAGCCCGTAATGAGTGAATCGTTTTCAACACGAATGAAAGTCCAAACATTTTTCCCGTCGTAATTGTATATGTTATAGGTGAAATCTAAAACGACTTCCGGTATTTCATTTTTCGGGAAGGTGTATCGGTGAAATCCCACGCGGTCAGATGCTGTTAGTTCCGCAAGAATGTTGTGATCGTCGAGCATGACACTGTAAAAACCAGGAGATGCTTTTTCATTTTTATGTTGAAAGGAAGATTGAAAATTTTCAGCATTTAAATCTACGTCTCCTGTAATGGGCATCACCAAGAAGTCACCTAAATCTGAATGACCTGTTCCTGAAAAATGCGTGTGTGCAAATCCCTGTATAACCGAATCTTCGTATTGGTATCCGGCGCAATAGTTATAGACTTCGTTGTTGTATTCTCCTTTCTCATTGAAGAAATTTGCGCGTTTCGTTTCTGGAGAAAGCTGAACCATGCCGAAGGGTGAAGTTGCTCCGGGAAAAGTGTGGCCCATTTTATTGGTGCCAATGAATACATTGACTTTTTCAATCAGTTGACCCGAACAAAAATTTGCGAATGCAACCAATGATGCGAATGTTAAGAGGCGCATCTTTTTCATTTTATTTCAAAGAATAATTGTGTTCAACGTTTTTGAAGAAAAAGGTCCACTTGTCTGTTTGCTCTGCAATGATTTGTTCCGTGCTTTTTCCAGCGCCGTGTCCAGCACTTGTTTCAATACGAATCAGAGCGGGTCTTTCGTTCGTTGTGCATTCTTGAAGCATTGCAGCGAACTTGAAGCTGTGTGCTGGAACTACGCGATCATCGTGGTCTGCAGTCATAACCATGGTAGCAGGATAATTCGTGTTGGGTTTCAAGTTGTGATAAGGCGAATAGCCTTTCAGGTAGTTGAACATTTGTTCAGATTCGTCGGCACTTCCATATTCCGGAATCCAGCCTTTTCCAACGGTGAAGTGATGGTAGCGAAGCATATCTAAAACGCCAACAGCAGGAAATGCAACTGCGAATTTTTCGGGATGTTGTGTCATGCAGGCGCCTACTAAAAGACCGCCGTTTGAACCGCCTTCAATTCCTAATTTATTTGTTGAAGTGTATTTGTTGTTGATGAGATAATCTGCGCAAGCCAAGAAATCGTCGAAGACATTTTGCTTGTTGTAAAGCATTCCGCCTTTGTGCCAGTTCTCTCCAAACTCGCCGCCACCGCGGAGATTCGCCATTGCGAAAACGCCGCCTTGTTCAAGAAGAATTAGTCGAGAAGAAGAGAATGAAGGCGTTAATGAAATGTTGAATCCACCGTATCCGTATAGCAGGGTAGGGTTATTTCCATCTAACACAAGTCCTTTTTTGTGCACTAGGAAAAGAGGGACTTGTGTTCCGTCTTTCGACGTTACGAGTACTTGCTTGCTTTCGTAGTCATTCATGTTGAAATCGACCGCAGGTCTGTGATATTCACCGTAGGTAAGATCTTCAACATTGAATGAATAGATGACACCGGGATAGGTGAACGAAGTGAAGGTGAAGTAACATGTTTTGTCTTGACGCTTTCCTGAGAATCCGCTTGCAGTGCCGGTTCCATCGGGAAGCGTTATTTTCTTTTTGTTCTTTCCTTCATAGTCGCAGGCTTCAATTTCGGTGTTGGCCATGTTGAGGTAATGAAGGAATAATTTTCCACCGCAGGTGGAAGCGCCTTCCAACAAACGCTTGTCTTCGGGAATGATGGTCTTCCAATTTATCGGATTCGGATTAGCCGGATTCACTTTTACCAATTTGTAGTTAGGTGCATCGACATCCGTGTGAACAATGAGTTCTCCGTCAATGGCCACTTCCACAACAGAGCTGTGATGACTTAAGTCTGTGAAGAGAGGAATGAAGTTCATTCCGCCGTTTGCAATGTCTTTGTAATAGACAGCATAGCCATCGGTGCCAGGAGCAGAGGTGATGAACAAATAGCGCTTGTCTTCACTTAATCCCGCATTGTTGTAATAGGTCGGATTGTTTTTGTCCTCATACACCAATTTATCGGAATCTTGGGAGGTTCCTAAAATGTGATAATACACAGCGTGGTTCATGTTGTTTCCACTTAGAACTTCTCCTGCGGCAGGTGCGGGATATCGGCTATAGAAGAAACCATTTCCAAACCAAGAAGCTCCACTGAACTTCACCCATTCAATAGGCGTTTCAACTTCTTCTCCGGTTTCAATATTGAAAATATGAATGTTGCTCCAATCGCTACCGGCCTTGCTAACTGCGACCGCCATAAGGGTGTGGTCGTCGTTAGAGTCGAGTAAACTGTATGTGGTAAGTCCTTTCGGATCTAAGGCATTCGGATCAATAAATACACGTTCAGCACCGCGCATTCCTTTTTTTACATAGCACACCGCTTGCGGTTGCAGCCCGGTGTTCTTCCAGAAAAAATAATAATCGCCATGCTTGTCCGGCGCGCTTACTTTTTCAAAATTGAAAATGGAAGTGTAGCGTTCTCGAATCTCGGCACGCATTTTTTCACCACTTAAATATTTTTCTGTAAGCGCTTGCTCATCTTTTACCCACTGAATGGTGCGCGTACTGCCGTCGTCTTCAAGTCCGTAAAAAGGATCGTACACTTTCGTTCCAAAGAATCCGAAAGTCGTGTCTTGAATGTTTTTGTTTTGAGGTTGTTGAATTTGCATAACAGCGTTTTCTTGTTTGCACGCAACGAGAGAAGTGAGGCATGCAATTGCGATAATTTTTTTCATTTTATTCTTCAATGAAGTTGAGGTTTTTCCCGAATGTTTCGGGCAAGTAGGCGAGCGCTATTGCCGCAATTCCTATTGTCACCCCGCCGATGATTAAGGCGCTGTTGATGACTCCGAAACTTGGCTCTATGTATTTGAAGGTTAAGACGATTGGAACAGTGGATCCACGTACGAAGTTGGGCACAGTTGAAGCAACGGTGGAGCGGATGTTCGTTCCGAATTGCTCTGCTGCGTTTGAGACAAACAACACCCAGTAGCCGGTTGTTGCGCCAAGCAGAGCTGATAGGGTATAAAAGGTATTTACAGAATGGTGGTGAACCAATAGGAAATAAAGACTAATGAAAACTGTTGTGCCGAGATAAAAGAAAATTATTTTTTTTCGGCTTTTTAGGAACTGACTAATGAATCCAGAAATGAGGTCTCCACCGGAAAGTCCGAGGTAGCAAAAGATAATGCACGTTGTGGGGTCTATGGCTCCGTCTACCTCAAGTACCGTTGCAAATTTTTCAGAAAATTTTATCAATAGTCCAACACAAAACCAAACGGGAAGTCCAATGGCAATGCACGATAAATAGCGAAGCGCTCGTTCTTTCGTTTTGAAAAGCATGAAGAAATTTCCGCGCTGCACTTTCTGTTTTTCCACCTTGTCGAACATCTCACTTTCGAAAGTTTGAAAACGCATGAACAAAAGCAGCAGTCCAAGACATCCGCCAATGATATAAGACATCTGCCAAGATTCTAATCCGAGCATAGTGAATTGAATTTTGTGAATACCAACAGCGGCAACTGCTCCGAGCGCGCCCATGGTTACAATGATCATAGTTCCGATGCCTCGTTTTTCCTTCGACATGGATTCGTTGATGAGTGTAACGGCTGCGCCCAATTCTCCGGCCAGACCAATTCCAGTTATAAATCGAATGACAGAGTATGCTTCAACGTTCGTAACAAAAGCATTGGCTATGTTTGCCAAAGAGTAAATAAGAATAGAACCGAAAAGTATTTTTTTTCTTCCGCGTTTGTCACCAAGAATACCCCAAATAAGTCCGCCTAGAATAATTCCCGACATCTGCCATAGGAATAAACTGTAGTCGAGTGTTTTGATTAGGTTCTCGTCTGTAATGCCAATGCCACGAAGGCTTTCTTTGCTTACGATATTGAAGAGTTGTAAATCGTAGATGTCTACGAAATAACCTAACGAGGCCACCAAAATGGTAAGACCTAATTTTTTATCGAATGATTTTGGCATAACTGCAAGACTTATTTGTCTTGCAAGATAGTATTGGATTGATTACGAAGTAATCTTTGATCTTCAAGAGGGAAGAAGAATTTTTCACTCCAGCCTTGAGAAGTCCACTCCATCATTGAAACAGTTTCAATGGTCCAGGATTGGTTCAATGAAAGATTCAGCGCATTTGCCTTTGCTTTTTCGAATTCAGCGGTACTCCAATTGCTGCGGGCCAGTGCCACTTCGGCTTTTGGAAATTCAAAGGAAACGGGAGAATGTTCGAAGTTGTTCCACTCCAAAAGCACTTCTACAATTTTGTTTTGAATTTTTTCAAGTTCAACACTTGGTTCTGGTCGAATGGCAATTTGTTTAAAAACACTATTGAATACCATGTTTTTCAGAACCAAACGGAAGCTTGGGATATTGTTTAGCGTCTTTTGTAAAGCGTTCCCAAGTTCAAATATTCCATCTTCATCGGTGTTGAATTGAAAAGACAAGGGAAGGTAAACGGGCTTAACAATGGATTCTAGATTGTCAGGCGCGAGCAGGTTTCCTTGTATAGCGCGAGTTTCCAACTCTTCGGGAAGGCTGGGTTTAAGAGCTATAAAGTAAAAATTGCTAATGGCCATAGTAACTCAAAGTTACAACCAAATAATTGCACAGACAATAAAAACAACGATTATCACCAAATAATACCATACGTCCACGAACCAAGGGAAGTAGGCTTCATAAAACGCTTTAAATTTTGAAAACATCAATTAAAAACAAAAAGGTAAACGCTAACAATGGAAAGAGTAAGAAGAACCCATTTTTTAGTACGAATGTCCATAGTGTTGTGATTAAGTGTTATTCAAAAAGAATGTTTTCTTTGATTCTTTTAACAATGAATTTGAATGGTTTTCAATAGTGGTGTGTTAATTGCTTGTTGCGAAAAAGCCGAGAGGTCTTAACTTTGCGCGAGTGAGAAATGAAATTCGAAATATTAGGTATTCTTTGGCAATGGTTGTTTTTACAACTGTTTTGCTAGTTAGTTGCTCGACTTACAAGTCTCAGTTGCAAGATGCAAAGGAGTATGAAGAAGCACGTATGTATTCCAAGGCCTTGAGTCTTTATTCGGAATTGCTGGTCCGTAAGGAAACGAAGGAAGCCTTTATTGGTAAAAAGCGGGTTGTTGATGCCTTAATTAGAGAAAATTACGATGGCCCTATTCGCATGCTTTGCATGCAAGAAAAGCTTCATGAAGCGGAACAATTGTATTCGGAACTTTCGACCTTCGTTGAAAAGAATAAGTCGTTGGATGCGAAGGAGCCTTATGGTCTGAAAGACTTTATTGTTCAATCTAAACGCAATTATTGTGAGTCGTTGTATAAGCAGGCCGAGGCAGATGTACTCGCATTTAAGTATGATGATGCAAGGGCTAAGCTCAACCTAATTCGAGGCTTTTTCGAAGACTTTCCAAATTTGGATTATCTCGAAAGTTTGTGTGTGTTATATCCGAATTATTATTTGGCAACCAAATCGATGGAAGAGGGGCGACTGCGCGAAGCGTACAAAGCATTGAAGAGAATTGAATCTGTAGATCCATCATTCAAGGACTCGAAGCAAATGTT
>JBDLUS010000124.1:0-20853 GCA_039805165.1 Bacteroidota bacterium
GCATGCGTAAGATATTTTTAGGCCTTTCGATTTTTTTATCTTTTTCTATTTTCGGACAAAACGATATTGAAAGAAATTTCGATCCGTTGGAAGTAAGACTCTATCAATCTGAAGAGGCCTATCATGCCGACAAACAAATGCTGCTCTCTAATTCTTCTGTATGGAAGGTTTTTCAAGGAGCGCATCCAAAGTGGACTTCTCTCTTTTCTGAAAGAACGGGAATGCCAACTAAGGCATTTGGAAATCCAATAGATGTTGTTGGCTCTTCTGACACTGAGAAAGCGATTTCATTTTTAAATGAAATGAATATATCGTTTTGCTCTGGAACGGTTCAGATTTCTGCTAGACCAGAAATAAAGACCAACAAATTTACCAATGTTGTATTCGATCAAACTTTCAACGGAATGAAAGTGTTGTTCAGCAAGGCTTCTGTCAAGTTGGTGAATGGTAAAGTTGTTCAATTTGCATTCGGTGTTCATCCGAATATTCAGTTGGAAGATAAGCCTGCTATTGGAGAGCAACAAGCTCGTTTGGCTGCTCAATACGGAATTACAACAACAATTGAATCCATTCAATCGAACCAAGAGGTATTTATTTTACCTGTTCCAACCGCAACTTCTTTCGAATACCGTAAAGTTTATTCGGTAACAGTAGCGACAAAAAATTCACAAAATGTTCCTCAGCGCTACTTGACTTATGTAGATGCTATTTCGGGAAAAATAGTCATGCGTAAGAATTTGGTTTCGCATGCAGAAGGAGGTCCGAAAAAGTCTGGTGCAGAAGAATTGGTTGTTGATGTTCAAGTGAATGGTGATGTGTACATGACCAATCCATACGGAGTTGTTACTAACGAAGGGTTGAACAATATATACGTGACCGTTTCAGGAACAGATTATGGCACTGATACAAACGGTTCAGGAACCTTTCCTCTTAACGCAGGAGCAAATGCTGTTGTAAGATTGGAAGGTCCTTGGAGTACGGTTAACACGAACGGAACAGTTCCACAAAAGAATGTTACTCTTCAAGCTGGATTGAATACAATTGATATGTCAACAGCAGCAAATGTTCGTGAGCTTTCTGCATATAAGAGCGTAAACCGAATTCATGACCATTGCAAATTCTGGATGCCAAACTTTACAGGAATGGACTTTCAATTACCGACAAATATTGATTTGACCTCTGGTGATTGCAATGCTTTCTATGACGGAAGTTCGATTAACTTTTATGCAATTGGAAATGGATGTAATGCAACAAGCTTATTAGCAGATGTTGTTTTTCATGAATATGGTCACGGAATAAACGACAACTATTATCAAAGTTTAGGCTCATTCTTTTTTAATGGGGCAATAGGAGAGGGTTACGCAGATTATTGGGGAATCTCTTTAATTGATAATCCTGTTGTGGGCATTGGTTTCTATACAGATAACCAAGATGGAATAAGAAGATACGATACCGAGCGTAAAGTTTATCCGCAAGATTTAGTAGGCGAGGTGCATGCTGATGGTGAAATAATTATGGGAGCATGGTACGATACATACTTATTGATGGGAGGCGATTGGAATGCAACAATGCCATTGTTCGTTGAGGCCTATGCAGGATTGCAAGCAGAAACTGCTGATGGCAACGAAGGCGAGGCCTTTACAGATATTTTGTTAGATGTTTTGTTGGCTGATGATACAGATGGAGATATTACTAACGGAACACCAAATGGTAATGCAATAGTTCAAGGATTCTATCTGCATGGAATAACACTTATCTCTCCGGCTGTTTTGAATCACACGCCACAGGCTTTCGCAACTCCGATTGTACCCATAACATTGAGTGCTGATTTGGATTTATTTTTTCCATACACGCAGTACTTGTCTGATGTGAATTGCCACTACCAAGTAAACAATGCAGCATGGCAAACTGTAGCAATGACAGATGCGTCGGGATCTTTTGAAACTACTTTTGATGGTTTTAATCCGGGTACAATTCTAAAATACTACTTCACTGCAAACGATGTTAACGGTTCAGTTGGAACAGTTAATCCAGTTGGTGCTCACCAGCCATCATTTCCAACTATACCGCACATTATGTTAGTAGGGGTTAGTGAAGTTGGTAGACACGATTGTGACAACAGCGAAGATTGGGGTAGTTGGCAGACAGGTGTGGCCGGTGACAATGCAACTACCGGTATTTGGTTGTTAGAAATTCCTATTCCAAGCACTACAGTAGATGTGGCTCCAGGAACAATTGTTCAAACAGGAGATCAAGTTACTCCAGATGGTGAGTATTGCTTCTTCACTGGAAACGGAACTATAGGTGGCGGCATTGGAGAAAATGATGTTGATGCTGGAAAAACGACTCTTCAAACAACTACCATTGATTTGTCGAGTTTTACAAATCCAATAATCAGCTATTACAGATGGTATACCAATAGCCCTCCGGGTGGTGCAAATCCAGGTGCTGATTACTGGCAAGTTCGCATGAGTAATGATAATGGTGCAACTTGGACTTATGTTGAAAACACAAAAACCAGTGATATGCGTTGGAGAAGAAATGCATTTCACGTAAGTGATTTCATGACACCAACAGCACAAATGAAGCTTCAATTTATCGCAAGCGATAGCCTTCGTCCAACAGTGAATTTAAACGGAGGATCTTTGGTTGAAGGTGCTTTAGATGATTTCATTGTCTATGAAGACGCGGTTATTGGCGTTGAAGAGACTTCAGTAAATGTGTTCAATGCTGTTGCATACCCAAATCCAACAACAACCTCTACCAATATTCAATTCCAACTTTCAAAACCTGAATCAATTGAGGTGTTGGTTTTAGATGCTGTTGGAAGAACGGTATACGCGATTCCTATGCATGAATACGGAACCCAAATACAAAACATTTCTATTCCATCAGAGAAATGGTCGAA
Organism: Bacteroidota bacterium; assembly: GCA_039805165.1. GTDB lineage: Bacteria > Bacteroidota > Bacteroidia > Flavobacteriales_D > Sanyastnellaceae > CAIZGX01. Next base: position 2,909 of record JBDLUS010000124.1, read on the forward strand.
GGGAACCTATCAAGTTACTCTTCGTCAAAACAGAAAGAACATTGGAACGTACAAAATCATTAAAGAATAAGAGGACGTCTTTAAGTAAAAGGGGCTGGAATTTTCCAGCCTTTTTTATTTCGATAGTTTCTTTACGAAAACGGCGGGATTACCTGCCCAAACCTCATTCTCAGGAATATTTGTTCTTACAACACTGCCAGCACCAACAACAGCAAAATTCCCTATTGTAACGCCTTTCATGATGATGCTGTCTGCACCTACGAACACATACTCACCAATGTGAATAGGGGAGTTCTTTGCATTGGAAGCGATATCTATTTTTCGTTGTTCGATAGAAGTAGGATGGAAATCAGTGTCCCAAATTTTACAATTACCCCCAATGATTGTATGATTACCAATTGTAATTTCTTCGCGACAACAAATAGTAGAATTTGAAAAACCAACATCCTCACCGATAGTCAATCGCGCGTTATTTCCAATCATAATGGAAGAGGAGGAACCGCTACCAATAATATTTGCGAAGCGGTGCGAATTGACAAGGAAATTCTTACCCAGGTTGAAGTGCCCCTTGTTCGAAACAAAAAGAAACCCATAGCATTTCACTTTCCAAAAGGACACCCCTTGAAGCGTCAACCAAATCGCATTGATTGGCCAATAGATTAAATAAAGTATAGTTTTCAATTAATGTTTGGCATTTGTAGAGTTTTCAATATACCACTTATACACGCACTCAATTCCTTCACGAAGAGAAACGGCATGTTTAAATCCTAAAGAATGAAGTTTTGAAACATCGGTTAGTTTACGCATTGTCCCATCGGGCTTGGAAGAATCGAAATGGAACTGACCGTTGTATCCAACAACGTCGGCAATCAGAAGTGCGAGATCTGCAATTGAAATTTCCTCTCCGGTACCAATATTAATATGTGTATTTCTAATCTCCGTTGAATGAATAAGATCTGAAAAATTCACGTTCTGCATAACGTGAATGCATGCATTCGCCATATCTTCAGACCACATGAATTCACGCAATGGCTTACCCGACCCCCAAATATTTACCACGCCATTATCAACTCCAATAGAATTTAAATAATTCAAAGCTTCTGAATTATCCATAATATTTAAATCAACATTGACAGCATTTAAATCGCCTTCTTGAAGGCATTTAGCTAAATGGATTTTCCTTAATAAAGCTGGTAAAACATGAGATTTCTCGAAATTAAAATTATCTCCAGGACCATATAAATTCGTTGGCATAACTGAAATAAAATTCGTCTTGTATTGAATATTATAGCTCTCGCATAATTTAATTCCAGCAATTTTTGCAATGGCGTATGGCTCATTGGTATATTCTAACTCACTAGTAAGAAGTGAGTTCTCGTTTAAAGGTTGCGGAGCATCTTTAGGGTAAATACAAGTACTTCCGAGAAATAATAGTTTTGTAACCCCATACTTGTGGGCGCTTGATATGACGTTGTTCTGTATAGTAAGATTTTCAATTAGGAAATCCGCTCGGTAAGTGTTATTTGCTACTATACCACCGACTTTGGCGGCTGCTAAAAATACATATTCAGGTTTCTCATTTTGAAAGAAACGCTCAACAGCGGATGAATTCAACAAATCCAACTCTGATCTAGATTGAAGCAACAAATTGTTGTATCCGGCTGCCATCAATCCCTTAACAATTGCTCTTCCCACAAGGCCATTGTGACCAGCTACAAATATTCTCGAATTGAAATTCATCATAATCAAAAAATTAGTAGCCAAATCTAACGATTAATTGTTAGAAAGATTGCTCTTTATAAAGTGAATGCACAGTGTATACCGCATTTTTTGTCTTATTTTTGTAGGACAATACTAAATTTTTGAGATGAAATATTTTTTTACATTTCTGTTTTTATCCCTCTCTATAATTTCCTTTTCACAAAGGAATACCAAGAAGTTGGAATCTTCATTTGATTTTGGCTTTGGAAATCATTTTGGCCTTCGTCAAATTGAAGAAGGATTTAATGTGAATGCACTCACGGCTTCAAATGTTACATTGGGCTGGACAAATTACTTTACCAATAACAAGTTAGGAGGAAGATTGGAATTGTCTTACGATAGAATGATAAACAACTCACAATCGAATCCTTTTCACACCAATTACTTTCGTTCGACGTATTATTTGAATGCTAGTTTAAAAAATCTTTCCGGATGGGGAAATTCCAATAGAGCAACAGTTGACCGGAAAACATTTTGGCAGTCATTTGATGTCGACCTCGGAATGGGTATTGGTTATTCAGCAATGTCGAGCAAGTTCTCGCCGGTAGATGAGACTCCTTTTTTACCTACAGCTGATGATATGTTGAATATTAGTTTCCGAGTAGCTCCGAGTTTAGAGATTAGTGATAAGGTAAAGCTTTTCGCTTCATACACACGCATTAATCACTCGGCTCAATCAACAAGTTTTGATTTTACAAATTCAATCAACAATACTGCTTTTAAAGGTGCTTTTAGAACTTTAAATGTTGGGATTCGATACACACCAACCTCTGCCAGAACTTATGATAGGACGTTGAAAGAAGCCCACAAGAAATGGCATTTCTTTAAATCCTTTGATGCTTCATTTGGAAATCACTTTGCCGGAAAAACACAGGTTGAATCGGCAAAATTCAAAGGTTTGTCTGCAGGACATCTAAATCTGGGTTTAAATCACAAATATCCCAACTCCAAGCTATACGGACGATTTGATCTTAGTTTTGATGCATTCAAGGAAGCTCAAGGAGAAGATGAATTTACTTCGAAGTATTTCAGAACAACTTATCAGGTAATTGCTGATATGAGAACCCTACGAGGTGTGAATAATGAGGCTAACAGAATGGATTTAGCGTTCGGAGCGGGTTTGGGGTTTGCAACTATGTACAACGCTGAAAGCACGAATTCAATCAGTGATATCTTTTTGAATGGTGATGATATGTATGCATTGGTCTTTAGTGTAAATCCTTCATACAGAATAAGCAAATATATTTCTGCAATAGCGAATTTATCTTTCACAAGTCATTCTTTACAGTCAAGCACTTGGGATTTGCAAAATGGACAGAGCAACAGTGGGTTCAACGGACGTTTTATGAATATGAGTGTCGGTGTAAGATACAATGTAGCCGATAGAAGAACGAATTATACAGCGGAAATTGTAAATCGTATTCCGCGTGTTTGGTCAGTTGATGCTGCTGTTGGAAGTCATATTGCTGGAGCGCCAACAGCAAGTCAGTTTGAATTAGGAGCGACACCCGGAAAGCATTTGGCCCTTGGATTGAACCATCCTTTTATTAACCCAATTTATTTTGGAAGAGTTGAATTTGCATTTGACGCATTAGGCCCGAAAGCTTCATCTCCTGATTTTAAATCAAATTATTTCCGTGCGAATTACTTCTTAATGACATCTCTTCAGAATCAGTTAAGACAATCAATTACCTCAGAAAGACCAGCCAGAAAATTCGATGTTCAATTTGGACTTGGAGTAGGTGCAAGCACTTTCAAAGGCGATGCAGCTTCTGATAACTTCATCACGAAGGGAGATGACATGTTGAATTTCGCTGCTAGGGTTGCACCTTCCTACCGCGTTTCCGAAAAGGTATCTGTATTTGCAGCTTACACATTTGTTTCTCACTCATTACAATCGCGCTCTTACGATTTAAGCCAAAATATTGAGAAAACAATGTTTAATGGGCATTTAATGAACGCAAGTGTTGGTGTTTCAGTTATTCTTAAAAGCTCTAAGCCTAGAGCTCTTATTGCTGTAACTCCAGTTGACACCACCGAAACCCTTGTGGTTATTCAACCTGTGATTGAACCAACGCCAGAGCCAGTTGTTGAGCCAACGCCAGAGCCAATCGTTGAACCGACCCCTGAGCCGGTTGTTGAGCCAACGCCTGAACCAGTAGTTCCATCACGTACATCAAGAAATCCAATTTCAGATTATCCTTCAAATACCTCTGAAGTTCCTGAATCTCAAAAACAAATGTTGAAGGATTTAGCTTTTGAATTAAAGAGTAATAAATTCCTGACTTTGGTTGTTTCTGGTCACACGGACAATACAGGGTCACCTGAATACAACTTGACATTGTCACGTAGACGTGCCGCCAACGTTAAGGCTTATTTAATTACCCAAGGTGTTCCAGCTGAGAGAATTCGAATTGAATATTATGGAATTACTCGTCCGATAGCTCCGAACAATACAGTAGATGGCCGTAAGAAAAACCGTCGTGTGGATTTGGAAATTATCAAAAACTGAAGAATATGAACGAAATAAAAAAGCGGCCTAAGCCGCTTTTTTTTATGTTTTAAAAAAATTAATTCTTCATAAAATCGGCTACCAAAGAAAACTCAGGAACTTGAACCTTGAATAGGCTAGAAGCTCCTTTCATTTGCATAGAATAGAATCCTTTCATTAATCCAAAAGGAGATTGTAAGTCACACGCAGATGTATAAGAGAAGTTCTCTCCAGGTGCAATAATAGGCTGCTCACCTACAACTCCCGGCCCTTCAATTTCGCGCTTTAAACCATTCGAGTCAGTTATAAACCAATGTCTGCGTAGCAATTGAACAGGGAAGTCATTCTGATTCTCTATTGAGATACGGTAGGAAAAGACGAAGCTGCCTTGTGGGGCAGCTGACATTCTTTCTTCAAATAAAGAAAAAACTGAAATTTTTACGCCTTCTGTTACAGCAACTACCATAACAGCAAATATAGTTAATAAACAATCGGATTGTTAATAACCTGAAGATTTTTTATTGTTGAACGAACTGCTTCGCGAAACGCTTACGGTCGCCCTCATTCAAATAAATCTTACGGATACGAATAGACTTTGGAGTAACCTCAACGTACTCATCTGGGCCAATGTACTCTAATGCTTCTTCCAATGTGAATTGAATTGGAGGAGCCATTACAGTTTTAGCATCAGTTCCAGAAGCACGCATATTGGTTAATTGCTTCGTCTTAGTTACGTTCACAACCAAGTCGTTATCACGTGAGTGCTCACCAATTACTTGACCTTCGTATACCTCTTCCATTGCTTCAACGAAGAATTTCCCTCTGTCTTGAAGATTGCTGATACTGTATGCAATAGCGTTACCTGTTTCCATACAAATCAAAGATCCGTTCAAACGTCCAGGAATTTCATCTTTCATTGGTTGGTATTCCTTGAAACGGTGAGTCATAATTGCTTCACCTTGAGTTGCCGTTAACAAGTAGCTTCTTAATCCAATAATACCTCTTGATGGAATTTCAAATTCAATTACCGTGCGATCGCCTTTAGGTTCCATGTTTTTCATTTCACCCTTACGCTTAGAAACCGATTCAATAGCAGTTCCAGCCATATCAGTTGGTAAGTCAATGGTCAATTCTTCAATTGGCTCACTCTTCACACCGTCAATGTTTTTAAGAATTACTTGTGGTTGTCCAATTTGTAATTCATATCCTTCACGACGCATGGTTTCAATTAAAACAGACAAGTGAAGTACACCTCTTCCAAATACATTGAAACGGTCAGCTTTATCAGTTTCTTGAACGCGTAACGCCAAGTTCTTCTCTAATTCTTTTTCTAAACGATCTTTAATGTGACGGCTAGTAACGAATTTACCTTCCTTACCAAAGAATGGAGAATCGTTAATCGTAAATAACATACTCATAGTTGGTTCATCAACTGAGATAGTTGGCAATGCTTCTGGATTTTCGTAATCGGTGAATGTATCTCCAATTTCGAAATTCTCCATTCCATTAATAGCGCAGATATCACCAGAAACAACCGATTCAACTTTACGCTTACCTAATCCTTCAAAGATGTATAATTCTTTGATTTTTCCTTTTACCATAACACCATCGCGCTTAGCAAGGGTAACGTTCATACCAGCTTTCAATTCGCCGCGGTGAAGTTTACCAATGGCCATACGTCCGGTGTAAGTAGAATAATCCAAAGAAGTCACCAACATTTGTGGTGTTCCTTCTCTTTTGATAGGAGCAGGGATGTGCTCAATAACCAAATCCAAAAGTGGCTCAATGGTATCTGTTTGAACTTTCCAATCTAAACTCATCCAACCGTTTTTGGCTGCACCATATGCTGTTGCGAAATCCAATTGATCTTCAGTAGCACCAAGGCTGTACATTAAATCGAAAACCTGCTCGTGAACTTCGTCAGGACGACAGTTCTCTTTATCTACTTTGTTAATGACAACGATTGGCTTCAATCCCATTTGAATTGCTTTCTGCAATACAAAACGAGTTTGTGGCATTGGTCCTTCAAATGCATCTACTAATAATAATACACCTTCAGCCATATTCAATACACGCTCAACCTCTCCACCGAAGTCACTGTGACCAGGAGTATCGATGATGTTGATCTTGTAATCTTTATATTGAATAGAAACGTTTTTCGCAAGAATGGTAATACCGCGCTCGCGCTCTAAGTCGTTGTTATCCAGGATTAGGTCATTGTGAACTTCATTCTCTCTGAATAATTTAGCAGCGTGAAGCATTTTATCAACCAATGTAGTTTTACCATGGTCAACGTGAGCGATAATTGCGATGTTTCTAATTTTTTGCATTGCGCGTTTCTTAATTTGGCCGCAAAAGTACAACAATAAAAATGAAAAACCCCTCGAAAGTATCGAAGGGTTTAAAAAGTAGCGAGATTGGGGCTTGAACCCAAGACCTTGCGATTATGAATCGCACGCTCTAACCAGCTGAGCTACCTCGCCATAAATGGGGTGCAAATATACACATCTATTTTAAAAATGAAAATGGAATTGAACATTTTAGCCCATTTCTTTTTTTCTTTGCTACAATACAATGAAGAAAGCAATAGTTATAGGTGCGGGTATAGGCGGCATTGCTGCTGCAATTCGTCTGGCACGAAAAGGTTATGCAGTGAAGATTTTTGAATCATCGGATTATCCTGGCGGAAAACTTTCGGAATTCAGAATGGGGGAGTTTAGATTCGACAGAGGACCAAGCTTGTTTACTTTGCCTCAATACGTTGAAGAACTTTTTGAACTTTGCGGTGAAAAAATGAAAGATCATTTCACTTACTCAGAGCTTCCAATTTTATGTAAATATTTTTATCCAGACGGTTTCCAATTCGAAGCAAAAGGAGATAAAGAAGAAAATATTAAAGCAATCGTTCAAGCTTTTGACGAGGATGAACAAAATGTAAGAGCGTTTTTTTCTAAAGCTGAGTTCATTTACAATACAACAGCGCCTTTGTTTCTTGAGCGTCCACTTAAACTTTCAAGATTGTATCGGACAAAAGAATTCTGGCAGGGGATCTCTCGAATTCCGCAATTGCCGCTTTTCGGAACATACACCGTTCAACTTAAGAAATATTTTAAAAACCCTAAAACAATTCAGTACTTCCAACGATACGCAACATACAATGGAAGTAGTCCATACAAGACTCCTGCACTTATGCAATTACTGCCGCATGTAGAGCAGGGAATAGGCGCTTTTATTCCGGACAAAGGAATGTATGACATTACCCATCAGTTGTTTGAATTAGCGAAGCGACAAGGCGTTGAGTTTATTTTCAACAAAAAGGTTAATGAAATTATTATTAAAGAGGGAAGAGCTGACGGTATTCGATTTGAACAGAATAAAATTGAAAACTCAGATGTCATTGTAAGCAACATGGATGTTTATCCTACATACAAAAAGCTACTGCCTAGAGAAGAGGAACCGAAGGTAATTCTGAATCAAGAGAAATCTTCTTCCGCACTTATTTTCTATTGGGGAATGAATAAGACATTTAAGCAATTAGATGTGCATAACATCATTTTCTCGGGGAGCTATGAAAATGAATTTCGATGTTTATTTGAGTCGAAGATCTTAACCGCAGACCCAACAGTGTACATACACATCACATCGAAACACATAACTTCCGACGCTTCTGTTAACGGAGAGAATTGGTTTGTTATGGTCAATGCACCGAATCATGTCGGACAAGATTGGGAGTTAATAGAGCGAAATACTCGAGAGAATATCATTTTAAAAATTGAAAGTCAACTTGGAGAATCCATTCGAGATCATATCGTTTGTGAATCGAGTTGGAATCCGAGTGGAATAGAAAAGGATACATCTTCTCATTTGGGTGCGCTATATGGTAACGCATCGAATTCAGCAGGTGCAGCGTTCTTTCGTCACGCAAACAACTCGTCTAAAATTAAAGATTTATATTTTGTAGGTGGAAGTGTGCATCCGGGCGGAGGTGTTCCGTTAGCGATTTTGTCTGCAAAAACTATGTCTGATTTGATTTCATAATTTGAAGAGATGTCAACCGAATTACACAATAACAAAAAATTAAAAGCTTTCGCGATACTTTGGATAACGTTGGTTCATTTCTTCGGAATCCTAGGCGTATACTTTCTTCCTGAATGGTTTCTACCGGCAACGCCAGTTACAATTTTAGTCAGCTCATTGGTTGTATTTCTTCGATATGAAAAATACAGATCATCACGTGTAGTTGCGTTCATTGTAATAGCCTTGCTAGCATACTTAATAGAACTATATGGAGTTAAATCGGGCAAACTATTTGGCGACTATTCCTATGGGGAGAATTTAGGTTGGAAATTGTTTGATGTTCCCCTAATTATTGGAGTGAATTGGGCTGTATTACTGATGGTTGCTCAACAATTAACCACGCATTACATAGGTATTGACAATAGGTTCCTTTCTGCGTTATCTGTTGGGATATTAATGACAACCTTTGATTTACTGCTTGAAGTACTTGCGCCGCAATTCGACTTTTGGTCGTTTACTCATTTGAATTATGCTCCAATTGAAAACTTTATAGCATGGTTCGGAGTTTCTTTTTGCCTTGGATTATACAGTTACTCCCACTTCAGAAATCAAAATAAAACAGCTGTGCTATACGGTATAGCGCAACTTATCTTCTTCATGGTCCTGGGATTACTCGTTATCTAATGTGTTAAATTTCGCAATTCCTGTTCTGAGATAATCGGAATTTTTAAGTCTTCCGCTTTCTTCAATTTTGCGGGTCCCATATCTGCTCCGGCAACTACAAAGGTGGTTTTAGAAGAAATACTTCCAACGACTTTTCCTCCGTGTTGTTCAATGAATTCTTTGATTCCATCACGAGAGAACGTTTCGAACGTTCCGCTTACTACGATACTTTTTGCTTCCAATGAATTCGATAGCAAAACATCGTCTTGCTCGTTCACACTGAATTGAAGTCCTGCTGCAACAAGTTTATTCAATACCACCATGTGCTTTTCATTCGAAATCCATGCTTGAATAGATCTTGCGATAATTTCACCAACTTCTTCTATTGCTTTAAGTTCTTCGAATGAAAGTGTCTTTAAATTGTCTAACGATTTAACAGCACGTGCAATTTTCTTTGCAACGGTTTCACCGACATGACGAATACCCAATGCAAACAACACTCGTTCAAATGGAACTTGCTTGCTTTGCTCCAAACCCTTCAATAAATTTTCTACGCTCTTGGCTTGAAGTGAACGCTTCTTTATTTCTTCACCTTCTTCACCAACCTGAAATTCCAATCCTATTAATTGTTCATAGGTCAATGAATACAAATCTCCAGCATCATTTATTAATCCTGAAGCAAGCAATCCGGCAACTGTTTCAGTTCCCAAACCTTCAATATTCATTGCTTTTCTGGCAATGAAGTGTTCGAGTTTGCCAATGAGTTGTGGACGACATTGAGTGTCATTTGGACAATAGTGCAAAGCTTCTCCTTCTAAACGAACAAGAGGCGTTCCGCATTCAGGACATTTTGAAATGTATTCATGCATGCTTTCGGCTCCACGCGGTTGCGTTGTATCAACAGCCGTAACCTTCGGAATAATTTCACCTCCTTTTTCCACCCAAACAAAATCACCTTCGCGAATATCCAATCGCTCAATCTGATCTGCATTGTGAAGCGATGCGCGCTTGACAGTAGTTCCAGCCAATTGAATAGGAGAGAGGTTCGCTACTGGCGTAATTGCTCCTGTTCTTCCAACTTGGTAGGTGATGCTTAACAGCTTCGTGCTAATGCTTTCAGCCTTGAACTTATATGCAATGGCCCAACGTGGACTCTTGGCGGTCATGCCCAATTCATCCCACAATTGAACTTCATTCACTTTAATCACAATTCCATCGATCTCAAAAGGAAGATCGCTGCGGTGCGCATCCCAATAGGAAATGAACGACATTATTCCCTCCACTGTTGAGGTAGTTTCAATCATTCGTTTGGAAGAGTCCGGTGTTTTAAATCCCCAAGTATTCGCGTGATTCACACGTTCGCTGTGTGTTTCAATGGTTGATGAACTATTCAAAACGAAATACAAGAAGCAATCGAGCTTACGCTTTGCAACCGCCTTTGAATCTTGTTGCTTTAACGTTCCTGCGGCGGTGTTTCTTGGATTAGCATATAACTCTTCTCCCGCTTCTGCGCGTTCTTCATTTAATTTTTGAAAGACACCTTTCGGCATAAATATCTCTCCACGAATTTCAAATTCAATAGGGAAATCACCTTTTAATTGAAGAGGAATACTTGAAATAGTTCTAACATTTGTAGTGACGTCTTCACCTACAGATCCATCACCACGCGTTACGGCGCGTTCCAGTTGTCCGTTCTTGTACCAAAGCGCTATTGCCACACCGTCGTACTTCAATTCCATTACAAATTCAATGGGTTTCCCCGCTAATTCAATCGCGCGTTGCGCCCAATCTTGAATTTCTTCTTGGTTGTATGAATTCGAAAGCGAAAGCATTGGACTCTTATGCGTTACCTTTTCGAACTTGTCAGTGATATCTCCACCAACACGTTGGGTAGGGCTGTTTGGAGATTTCAATTCGGGAAATTGAATTTCAATTTGCTCTAATTCCCTCAACAAGAAATCAAATTCCTGATCTGAAATTACAGGAGTATTCAACACATAATAATTGTAATTGTGTGCATTCAACTGTTCTGAAAGTTCAGTAACTCTGATTTGTGCTTCGAAAGAATTCATGAATCAATATCGTTTACGTATGTCTTTATTCCAGAGACCGCGAACCGCTTTAATGGGCTGAAATCTCAACTTAACAATGAAGATAGGAGCGTTGTAAATAGGCAATAATTCCGTTGGCGCATTTCGTGTTTGTCTGTATCCGATTCCTCCGCCAACAGACATGAAATATGTCAAATGCCTATAAAGTGTGGTGCTAATTTCAGTTAATTGAACGGGTGTGTTGTAGTTTCCAACAGCGCCATTTCCATAAGTGAAGGATCCAGAAACATTACCAGCTCCTAAATGCAATGTAGAACTCCATTCGTATTTTTTCGTGAAAAGCCAAACGCGCTCATAATAAAGCGACAAGTAATTCAATTCTAAATCTGCGGAAACAATATTTGGTGAAATTTCATTCAAAGATTCAGTTTGAACTCCATTTGAAAAGGAATAATAACCGAATCCGAATCGATTGACGCGATTCATTTCAACCCCCAAACGAAATCCACCAAGACGAGCACCTTCGTTGCTTACAAGGGTTAATCTTCCATCGAGAATGAGTTCCGGCTTGATGAAAGGATAGTCAGATTTTTTATTGGGTTCACTCAATTGGGCAGTAGCCGCCAATTGACTGAACAAAGAGAGCAGGGCGATAAATAAGATCTTCTTCACTCAACAAAAATAGGCATATTGTTAAAACACTCGAAGAATGTTAGACCTTTGTGTTATGAGTAGTGAAGAAAATTTTTCGAGTTTAGGACTAAATGAAGATTTAATACAAGGAATAGATTCCATGGGGATTCAAAAACCGACTCCCATTCAAAGGGAATCGATTCCACATATTTTACAAGGAAAAGATGTTCTAGGCATTGCTCAAACAGGTACAGGAAAGACAGCGGCATTCTTGCTTCCCGTTATTCACAGCATCATTCAAGAAACAAATAGAACTTCAGTTTCTGCGCTTATTGTTGTTCCAACAAGAGAGCTTGCAACACAAATTGATCAAGCCATTTCGGCTTACGGTTATTTCACTGACATCTCTTCTATGCCTATTTATGGTGGAAGTGACGGAAAAGTTTTCACACAAGAAAAGCATGCTTTAACAACAGGAACAGACATTATTGTTGCTACTCCTGGAAGATTGAACATGCACATCAATTTAGGATACGTCGATTTTTCTAAATTGAAGTTTCTTATTCTCGATGAAGCTGATCGCATGTTGGACATGGGATTCCAACCCGACATTCAACGAATCATAGCGCAAACGCCAGATAACAGACAGGGTTTGCTTTTCTCGGCAACCATGCCTGATACGATTTTTAGTTTATCTCGCGGGTTTTTGAATGATCCAATAACCATTAACATTGCTTTGTCGAAGCCACCGGCAAATGTTACGCAAGGTGCATTTGTGGTTTTCCCGAATCAGAAAATTCCAATTTTGGTTGATTACCTTTTCGAAAGAAAAGAAAAGACGACCATTGTATTTAGTAGCACGAAGTCGGGGGTAATTAATATTCACAGCGCTTTAAGAAAGAAAGGAATTTCATCGTTAATGATGAGTAGTGACTTGGAACAGAGCGAGCGAGAGCATTCGTTGAATGAATTCAGAAATCGCAAATGCGCGGTTTTGGTGGCTACGGATGTTGTGAGCAGAGGAATCGATATTAAAGGAATTGATTGTGTGGTGAACTACGATGTTCCAGGCGATGCTGAAGATTATGTTCACCGCATTGGAAGAACGGGAAGAGCGGATGCATTTGGCGAAGCTGTAACATTTGTCTCTCCTGAAGATCAAGTTAAATTCAAAAAGATTGAAATGCTTATTCAGCAGGATGTAGAGAAGCTAGCGGTTGCTGAAAGTTATGGCGCTGTTCCAGAATACAATCCGGTAATGAAAGGAAAAGGGAATGGAAAGCCTCGTCATGGAGGAAATAGTGGTGGAGGAGGAGGAGGAAAGCGAAACTTCAAACCGAAATACCAATCGAAGAACAGAGGGGGTGAAAATAAAAAAGGTGCATAAGCACCTTTTTCTTTGTTATTTCATGTTGAAATTAATCTCCTAAAGCCTCAGCTTTTTTCAATTCTTCATCGATCATGTCTTCAATGGTCTTGCGCTCAGCATCGTTCAATTTTGAATTCAACTTGATTTGCTTTTTCATGAATCGATACATGTCGCGCTTGTGAATTTCATAAGCGATGTATGTTGTAAACGTTCCATCGGCCATTTTGTATTTCTCTTCGCCAATCTTACGTAAATCAGCAATCTGTGTATTTGTTGCCTCTCGCGCTAGAGATTGAAATTTATCGGTGATTTCAGAACGATTATTCAACTCTGTTTCGCCCAAGTATTGGTCAGTAACTACTTTAACATTGGTTTCAACTTGTTGAGCTAAAACTTTCTTCGCTTGAAGATCGGCTTTGTTGCGCGAAATGTTTTCGTCCATTGACTGACCTTTTCCAGTTCCTCTGAAGTAACGATCGTTAGACTCGTATTTGTTACCTGTGAAAGGTTCGTTTACTTTTTCACCAAGATTCGCATTGGTCTTACAACCTGCAAGAAGCAGAAATGCGAAACCTAAAAAGAGAGAGAGCTTTTTCATAGCAATTGTTTTTATTTCGTTTCTAAAGATAGTGCCACAATTCAATTGCGACTTAATAACTCCATTTTTTTGTGTACGTATTCCAAAAACTAATTCCAAATTTCAACGTGTAATTCGCCTTATCGATATTGCTATCAGAAGTCACAGCGAATACACCCAATCGAAACAGTTGCTCTTTGATTCGAATCTGTTTTTGAATTCCGACAAAGATTTCCTGATGAATGTAATTTTCACTCGGAATAGCGATGAATGCACTACCAGCAAGCTCATTCAATTTCAATCTATTTAACAATGGGATTTTATTGAAAAACATCCCGTTAAAGCTGTGAGTATAATTTCCTCGGTAGTAGGCATTCGGGGTTAAAAAAACCTGATCTAATAATTGAAATGACACGTTCGGATCTGAAAAGAAAAACAAATCAGAACCTCTGAAATACTTATACTCTAAGAGTCGAAGATTTGCCTTATTGACGAATGCTCCGCCGTGTAATGTCCATTCACCAGTTCCAAATCTCGGAAGTTGATAATCGTCGTGAATCTTCAATTCAATGTAATCAAAATTTACTTCACTGCCGAACATACCCGGTACACCTTTCCGATAATTGAATTTGAACTCTGGATATTTGAACCCGGTTACTACTTTTTTATTTCGCTTAAAATAGTATGTTTGTCCGGGTCTCCATTGCAGATTCAAATTGAATTCTGATTTGGTGTAGCGTTGAAACTCGATTGGGTTGTTTAAGTCTCCAAACAATTGCGAAGACCAGGCATCTGGAATCAAATTATTGATGGGCATTTGATCACAGTACTCATATGTTAACGAAGCATACAATCCATTGATTACTTCCATACGTTGCTCAATACTAAACATCTTTGCTCTGACATAATTGCTTCGGCTAAAAACAGTACTAAAGGAAGAAAAGGTGTTAACCATATCGTAATAATCGCCAAACCTTACATAAGTTCGAACAAATTTCTTTGGGTAATAAGTCAACCCTATACCACCTCTTCCGCGAATGTCTTTGTTTGCAATTCCATAATCAACGTACCCGTCCGTTTCTAAAACAAAATCATTGCTCTTGAAATACTTACTGAAACTGCCTCCGAGTTTGTGTCGATATCCACCAATACCGAAAACATTGGCTTGGGCAATTAATGGATTAATATAGTATGCGGTTCCCTTTGCTCGATTTCTCCAAGCAACTCCGGAGAGGGTGACATCCCAAAAAGTGATTTTGTTATAAGCTGAATCTGTTTCCGCTTGAATCTCTGGATCATCAAATCGCTTCTGCAAGCTGTCGCATTCGTGTTTGTATTTCAATTCAAGTGCTGAAAGTGGAATGAGCTGTCTGCTTTCCCAATAAGCACTGTCTCTGTCGAAGGCATAATCGTCATATTTCAACACCTCACTGGTTTGCATATTTAAGGGAGTAGAAATGTTGAATTCATACTCCTTGAATTTATATTCAACATGACAAATGCGTTGGGCTTTTCCTTCTTTAACTTTTGCTTGAATAGATTTTCCAAAGCTCAACCACTTGTCTTTTTCAATTTCTACAAACTCTTCCTTCCATGAAAAATCAGAGAAGAAAGGCATGACTTCATCAGCTAAATTCAATTCTAATTTTCCAACTACAAAAGTTGTGTCTTGTATCCAGATGTACCCATTGAACAGTGCTTCCTGTTTGAAAATAGGCATGACTGAAAGCTTGAAGAATTTCTCTCCATTCAACGTATCTATTCCAACCAAATCGAAAGTGTAAGATAATAGGGCAGTAGAAGCGATAGGAGAAATTATTTTCTTATCCGATAATTGTGGAAGGGTAAGCGCATTTTCTCGAAGGCTGAATTCTGAATAACACGACTGGCTGGTAAGTTCATATGGATCTTGGAATCGATCTCTATCGTTTACAATTGATTCTTCACCGTATTCAAAACTCACACTAACTGAGGCAAAATTTTCCGTTCCTTTCGGGGTGAAATCGCGAAAGGCATCTACTTTTAATTTGATCTGATTGTTGTTCGCGTATAGTGTACCGGCTCCCTCATTCACATGATAGATCTCGTTTTCGATCACGGGAGGTTGTATAACCTTAAAGGCCGAATCACGTTTGAAATCAATTTTCTCCATGGAAGTTCGTCCATAAAATCCGACAGAGTAGTTCTCCAATTGCTTCGCATAGAATTCACGTTGGTCTGAAGCCCCGCGAATCAATCGCTTAACAAAATCTCTTCGATCGGCATTTACAACCAACATGGGCATTTCATTGCTATTCACCTTCAGAATAACGTCTATTTGGAGAAACTTCTCCTGTCCGAGTTTAAGCAACTTAACCTCTTTTTCGTATCCAATGAAATTGAAGTGAAGCTCGTAAGTTCCTGCTTTCAGATTAATTTGATACTCGCCATTTTCGTTAGTGTGCGTGCCTAGATTTGTTCCCTGTACAAATACCGCAACGTGGTAAAGGGGAAGTCCTTGTTCGTCTTTAACGATGCCTTTTACTGTTGTAGCGAACACCGAATTCATTGAAAACAAAAAGACAGCAAAAAATGTTGCTGCCTTTAAAAAGAATGGAATTCTTGTAGTCTTCACAATTACATCGACGAACAAGACGTCTATTGGTTACATGTGTTTTTCAAATCTTCTTTGTTGAATTGCTCTCCGAAATAGGATTTCTGAATGTTTCCGTTCCACAAATAGAGAATACCCGGTGTTTCTCCTTGAGGTCCCATAAGAGTGAAGAATTCACCCATACCTAGAACTTGATAAGGATATTTCTTTCCAGCAACTTGGAAGAACTCGTCAATTTTCTCAACTTCTTCGTCTCCGAAATAAATATAAACTTTAGGGAAATTCGGATCTTTCGAAAGTTCTGTTATTGCCTTAGCCGCTTCGCGACAATGGTCGCAACCGGGAATGAAGAAACAAACGATTCTTTTTCCTTCATCGATTTTAACCTTCATTCCACTGAATACATTCAACTTAGAAAACTTGGAAACGACAGCAGCAGGACCAGGATTAACTGTTTCTGTTGGTGTTGCAGTAACTGTAGTTTGAGTGTTGTCGACTGGTCCTGTTGGAGTGGTAGGAGTCTCTGTTTCCCAAGGAATATTTTCAGTATCAACGGTAATGTTCGACAATTCCTTGAAAGGAGCAAAAGGAAATGCCATGAACATGAAGAGGGTAGAGAATGACCAAATTAATAGAAGGAAAGAAAAACGATTTGCACTTTTCTTTTCTTTACTAATGAAGAAGAGCCAACCTAAAAATACAAGTGTAACAATGTTCTTTATTAATGCTTCAGTAGGAGTCATTTCAATGAACTGTCCGAAACACCCGCAGTTTCCACCTTGTCCAATTGCAATTTGAAATGACAAATGAATACAGAAAGCAATAAGTAAAAGGGCAGTTAATGGAATAACTAAACGTTTGAAAAAATGATTTTGAATGAGTGCAATACCCAATCCAAGTTCAATTCCAATAATTAATCGAGCATAATAAGGCGCGGTATGCCAATCGGCGAAACCTAAATCAACCAATTGTTTTTCGAAGGGAGTCAACGGTAGCATTTTCGTGATTGCTGAAAACACAAAGAGTCCGCAAAGCAAAACACGCAATGTCCAAGAAATGTAAAGATTTCGTTTTTCCATGATTCAAAAGTAAGAAGGTTATTGAAAAAATACTGCGCCCGACTTTTCAATAAGTGTGCCGTGTATAACATTTGATTGTCAGACAATGTTCAAGAATCAAAACGGCTATTTTCGTTTGGTGAAGATTGCAAAGAAAATAGGCTATCAATTACTCGTTCTCTTGGGCGTTGTAACCGTGGTGTTTTTCCTTTTCAATTTAACAGGTTCCGATCCGGTACAGACACTCGTGGGTGAAAATGCAAATCAAGAAGTGGTGACGAACATGCGCAACAAGTTGCGTTTGAATCATTCTCTCGGCATTCGCTATTTAGAGTATTTGAATAATCTTTCTCCGATAAGTGTTAATAGATCTGATAATTTTTCGGAAGCCTTTTACGCAGACTCTTCGAATTATAAGGGTTGGTCATTGCCACTGAGTGATAAGCGTTCGTTGTGGATTAAATTTCCAAGCTTAGGCAAGTCCTTCATTTCCGAAAAATCGGTTTCTTCTATTTTCGCGGAATCTTTTCCTGGAACATTTGTCCTTGCTTTAGGAAGTATTTTACTAAGTCTTATTATCGGAATTCCCCTTGGAATATGGGCTTTTCAAAGGAAAGATACGTGGATCGACAAGTCTGTCTTGTTTGTTTCAGCGATTGGCATGGCCGGTCCATCTTTTTTTGTCGCACTTATCGTGGCTTGGATTGGCGCAGTCTTGTTGCGCGATTACAC
>JBDLUS010000125.1:0-7552 GCA_039805165.1 Bacteroidota bacterium
ATATCGTCTTGCCAAGCACCTGCTGTGCGGTAGTTGTAACCTGTTCCGCGGTCAGGATAAGTGTCTGAAGAGTTCGTTGCACTGAAAGTGAAACAAGCAGCAACACCAGCGTCATCTGCAATAATCCTATTTTGAATACTATTGTTCGTTTGTAAATCGTAAATAGAATTTCCAACATACTCTTCCACCTGAACCATACTCTTTGCAGAGGAAACCGCGTAAGGAGCTTTTGATTGTTTTGAAGGAGTGTTGCCAACAGTGGTGTTGGTGTAAGGATTGAATTTAGCTGCCTTGTTTTGTGAGGCAGACAATTTGGTTGGAATTTGCTGAGCGCTTGCGCTGAAAGCAACCCCCATAGCCAAAGCGAAGTAGAGTCTTTTCATAGTGTAGGTTTAGATTAGCGAACTAATTTAGCAAAAATTGGTTTCAATAACTGAAACAATCAAAAAAATTAAATGAAAGCGATAATTATCAATATTGGAGATGAGCTGTTAATTGGACAAACCATCAATACCAATGCTGCGTGGATGGGCCAGTACCTCAATAGTTTTGGAATGGAGGTTGAATCGTCGCATTGCATTTCAGACAAAGGCCCTGTTATTTTCAAAGAAATAGATAGTGCTTTGAAAAAAGCCGAAGTGGTTGTTGTTACAGGGGGTCTGGGTCCGACAAAAGACGACATTACCAAGCATACGCTTTGTGAATTGTTTCAAACAGAATTGGTCATGCACGAACCCAGCTATTTGCGTGTAAAGGCTTTTTTTGAATCGCGTGGACTGTCTTTTTTGAAAGTGAACGAACAACAGGCACTTGTTCCCGCATCGTGCACGGTGCTTGAGAATATGGTTGGCACTGCGAACGGCATGTTGTTCGAACGTGACGGTCATATTTGTGTTTCGCTTCCCGGTGTTCCTTTTGAGATGCAATATTTAATGGAGCATGAAGTGGTTCCGAGAATTCAGCAAAAATTCGAGTTGCCGAAGATTGTTCATCGCACCATTTTAACGCAAGGTGTGGGTGAGAGTTTTATTGCTGATCTCCTAACAGATTGGGAGAACTCGTTAGGAGCGGAAGACATACGTTTGGCTTATTTGCCCTCACCCGGAATGGTGAAACTTCGCATGTCTATATATGGCGGAGCCGAAGAATCTGTTTTAAAAGAAAGAATTCAACGCAAAGAGGCAGAGCTTCACGCCATTATTGGCGAGTATATTTTCGGATATGAAAAAGAAACGCTACAAAGTGTGCTCGTTCAGAAATTAAAGGCAAAAGAAAAGTCTTTGAGTTTCGCGGAAAGTTGTACCGGAGGAATGATGTCGCAAAAGTTCACCGATGTAGCTGGAGCGAGCGAAGTCTTTCAATCGGGTTGGGTGGTTTATCACGAATCTTCCAAAATAAAAGAGTTGGGCGTTGACGAAACCTTGATTTCGAATTACGGAGTCGTGAGCGAAGAAGTTGCCGCAGCTTTGGCCGAAGGTGCTCGAATTAAATCTGGAAGTGATTTTGCACTTTCATCAACAGGTTGGGCCGGACCGGATGGAGGCGATGAAAAGCACGGTGTGGGCACTATTTTCGTGGCACTTTCTTCTGAAAAAGGTACAATTGTTAAGAAGTTGAAGTTTGGAAAGAACCGCACGCGCAATCGGGAAATGGCTACAGACGCGGCTTTCATGCTTTTGATCAAAGAAATTCAGAAGTAAAAATTGGATTTATTAAAAAAGTGCATATATTTGCACCCCTTTATTCACAAAAACTCATTCTTATGCCACGCATTTGTCAAATTACTGGAAAGAAGACTATAACTGGAAACCGCGTTTCCCATTCAAATATTAAAACCCGTAGAAAATTCTATCCAAACTTGCAGTATAAGCGTTTTTGGTTGGCTGAAGAAGGCCGTTGGGTACAATTGCGCGTAACTCCGAAAGGAATGAAGACCATTAACAAAATTGGTTTGGCTGCTGCAATGAAAAGAGCAAAAGAAAACGGAATCGGATAATATTTTTTATCAAGAAATAGAAAAAGGTTGAGTTCGCTCAACCTTTTTTGTTGTGCACTCGGGAAATTCTGCTAATTTCCTTATATTTGCAACCCTTAAATTGTTTTGACCAATATTGAATTTACATGCAAAATAGATCGCTACTCTGGATTTTTATTATCCTATTAACCTTATCAGTTGCCTACCTATTGTCGTTCAGCTTTATCTCGAAAAGCTACGAGAACGTAGTGTTTCAAGCTGTTGAAGAGTCTATCACAGACGATTTAGTTAAAGGCGAATTGTTGAAGAACTACGGTGACACGATGGTTGTTGCTGATTCTCTACGTGGAGCCGGATTCGAGGCATACCGTGACAGTATCATCACTATGCGTCATGGAAGTATTGACTCTTTCGTTAAAGCGAATTTCGATGCAACGCGTGAATCATTGTTCACCGCGAAATACAACAAGGCACTTCGCGACAGCGCAGATGCAGTAGCTTTCCCATTGATGGGGTATAGCTACAGCTACTTGAAATCGCATGAGTTGGCTTTAGGTCTTGACTTAAAAGGTGGTATGAGTGTTACCCTTGAGGTGAGTATTCCAGACCTTCTTCTTTCATTGAGCGATTACAGCACTGATCCAACATTCCTTGCAACTATTGAAAATGCTAAGAAGGCACAATTGAATAGCACAGCAGATTTCTTGACTCTTTTCGAAGAAGAATGGAAAAAGTCTGGCGCTCAAGGACAGTTGTGGAGAAAGTTCAGCAATCAAACCAATCAAGACAAGTTCAAAGCGAACATGTCTGATGAAGATGTAATTAAAGTTTTACGTAAAGAGGCGAACGATGCGATTGACAACACTGAGAACATCATTCGTAAGCGTATTGACCAATTTGGTGTGACTTCACCAAACGTTCAAAAGCAATCGTTAACAAGCCGCATTGTTGTTGAATTACCAGGTGTTACAGACCAAGAGCGTGTTCGTAAGAACTTGAAGAGCACTGCAAACCTTGAGTTTTGGAATACTTACTTCAACGTAGAAATTGCGCAAGCAATGATTGACTTGAATACGGCTCTTGGAAGAATTCAAGCTCCAGAGTTGTATGCACCTGTTCAAGACACTGCGAAGAAAGACACAACAGCAACGGCTCCAGCGCCTAAGCCAGACGATCAATTAACTGAAGACGAGAAGAAGCGTAAATACCCATTATTCGCGATTTTCGGTCCGAACATTCCTACCGACAATCAAGCGGTTCCTTCTGCAATAGCAGGTACAGCTAAGGTTTCTGACATGGAAGCTGTAGACCGTATCTTCAATTCAGACATGGCGAAGAGCATGTTCCCAAAGGACTTACGTCTAATGTGGGGTGCTAAACCAGAAAAAGGAATTGCAGTTCTTTATGCTATTAAGGCTGACGAATTAAACGGCCGTGCGCCGCTAGACGGAAAATCAATTGTTGATGCTCGTCAAGATTTCGATCCTATTAAAGGTGGAGTTGTGGTTGAAATGACCATGAGTCCAGATGTTGGAGCTCCGAAGTGGAAAGAAATGACTGCGAAGAATGCAGCAGACAACAACAGATCAGTAGCAGTAGTTATGGATAACTTGGTTTATTCTGCTCCATCTGTAAACGAAGAAATTCCAAACGGAAAATCAGTAATCACATTTGGTTCTGGTGACAATCGCGATAAACAAATTTTAGAAGCGAAAGACTTAGCTGGATTATTGAAGGCTGGATCTCTTCCTGCTCCTGCAAAGATTATTGACGAAGTTGTGGTTGGTCCAAGCCTTGGAGATGAAAACATCAAAGCAGGTATCTGGTCGTTCATTGCGGCATTCATTGTCATTCTTCTTTACATGATGTTCTACTACGCTTGGGCGGGTTGGGCAGCAAACGTGGCATTGGTTGCTAACTTATTCTTCTTGATTGGTGCACTTGTGTCATTGGGTGGAACATTGACACTTCCTGGTATCGCAGGTATCGTGTTAACCATGGGTATGGCGGTAGATGCGAACGTATTGATTTACGAACGTGTGAAAGAGGAATTGCGTTTAGGGAAGCCTGTATCAGTTGCGATGCTTGATGGATTCAAGAAGGCAATCAGCGCGATTTTAGATGGTAACGCGACAACATTAATCTCAGGTTTAGTATTGTTGGTCGTTGGAACGGGTCCTATGAAAGGTTTCGCAACTACATTGATCATTGGTATTTTCACAACGTTATTCACTGCAATCGTTATTTCTCGTTTGATTCTTTACAAGCGTCTAGACAGTAAAAAAGAAATTACCTTCTACAGTAACATTACTAAGAACTGGTTCACGAAGATGAACTATGACTTCGTAACGAAGCGCTACTTGTACTACGGAATTTCTGCAACCATCTTAATTGCTGGTGCGGTTTCTTGGACTACACGTGGATTCAACATGGGTGTTGACTTTGTTGGAGGAACTTCGTTTAAAGTGAAGTACGAACAACAAGTTGACCCAGAGGCTGTGCGTAGTGCACTTTCTGCAGGATTGCTTGAAAATGGAAATTCTGCAGCAAGTACCGTTCAAGCGATTGGTACTGCCGGAAACGAATTGAAGATCACAACGAACTACTTAATCAATGACAATTCTAACGACGTAGCACAACGCGTGCAAACAGACGTAGACAACGCTTTAGGTAAAGTTGGAAAGCATGAAATCACAACTTCATACAAGGTAGATGCTTCTATGAGTGATGACTTTAGAGCTGAAGCTATTTGGGCTGCTGTTCTTACCTTGTTGTTGGTAGGTATTTATGTAGTGTTCCGCTTCCGTAAGATTGACTTTGCAATTGGAGCATCTGTGGCCTTGTTGCACGATGCGCTTATTGTAATCTGCGCTTTCACTTTGTTGAATGGAGTTGTTCCTTTCACTTTGGAAGTGAATCAAAACTTCGTTGCGGCAATTTTGACCATCATTGGTTACTCGATTAACGATACCGTTGTAATCTTTGACCGTATTCGTGAGTACTTCCGTGAGCGTCGTAATCCTGAATTGAAGTCTACAATTAACGACGCGTTGAACAGCACGTTGGGTCGTTCAATTAACACGTCTATGACAGTATTATTGACCTTAGGTGTTATGTTCATCTTCGGTAGCGATGATATTCGCGGATTCGTATTTGCAATGATTGTTGGGGTAATTAGTGGGGTATACTCTACCTTATTCATTGCAACTCCGATCGTAGTAGATATGCGTAAAATGTTTGCAAAGAAAGAAGCGAAATAATTTCGCCTTAAGAATACTTTGAAAGTGCCGGGATTTTCCCGGCATTTTTCTTTGAAAGACATTCAACAAGCTTACCTTTGCGGCATGAGTACTGGCGAGATTCTTATGATATTGTTTATCTACCTTTTGCTTTTCGGAGCGAAGGGTGTTCCGTCTATCGCTCGTACTCTAGGAAAGACGATGTATCAATTTCGCAACGCTGCCAAAGATGTTCAAGATGAAATATTGAAGAGCGCAGATGATATGCGTAAGCAAGCCCGCGCAGAGGTTCCGTTAGATCAGTTGATGAACGAAGAAGAGCCTGCGCCTATTCGTCCAGCACCGCCTGTTGCGCCTCCTGTTCAAGAAGAAACGAAAACAATTCCTGCCGATGATGTTCAGTCAGGAGGAACTGTATAGTTCAAACGGAGAAGAACTAATTCTTCATCACGATATTTTTCAGTCTTTTTCCATTCAAGATTTTCTTTCATTGCCCTGGCAACAGAACACCATTCGTGTATTCGGAAAAGAACATTTAGAACCGCGCTTAACCTGTTATTTCGGTCCGGCTTATACGTATTCAACTATTCAGTGGGAGGCTAAAGAAATTCCAACGGTCCTCTTCCAACTAAAACAAAAAATTGAAATTTTAGCGAAGGCTGAATTTAATGCCGTCCTCTGCAATTACTACAGAGACGGGCAAGACAGCATGGGGTGGCACAGCGACAATGAAAAGGAAATGGACTCTTCAGTTATTGCATCGGTGTCTTTTGGCGGTGAACGCTTGATTAAATTCAGAGCGCGAAACGACGAAAAGAAGTTGGCCTTCAATCTACCTCACGGCTCGCTTTTGTTGATGAATAATTTCCAAGAAAATTGGCAACATGCTATCGGTAAAGTGAAATCTGCTTCCCCTCGAATAAACTTTACGTTTCGAAAGATGCGTTCTTAGACGGAAGAGGACATTCGCCTTCACCATGTTTTTCAGTTTGTTCTTATCTTTGCGGCCTATGAGTTTGGCAGGCAAAACGGCGGTGAATGATACCGCAAAGCAAATGTTACTTGACGACTATTTCTTGGCTTGTTTAAGCCGTGAAGCTTCGTTGTTAGGTAGAAAGGAAGTACTTACTGGAAAAGCCAAATTTGGTATTTTCGGTGATGGAAAAGAACTGGCGCAAATAGCCATGGCTAAACAATTTCAGAATGGCGACTGGAGATCTGGTTACTACCGCGATCAAACGTTTATGATGGCCATTGGTCAGCTCACTGTTCAGCAATATTTCGCAGCACTTTACGCACACACCGATACTGAGAAGGAACCTTCTTCGGGTGGAAGACAGATGGGTGGACACTTTTCAACGCGCGCGTTGGATTCAAATGGAAATTGGAAGAATGTGATGGAGATGAAAAACTCTTCATCAGATATTTCTCCAACGGGCGGACAAATGCCGCGTCTATTGGGATTGGCGCAAGCTTCGAAATATTACAAAGCGAATACTGCTCTTCATTCAAGAACGCAATTTTCAAACCAAGGAAATGAAGTAGCCTTCGGAACCATCGGTGATTCAAGCACTTCAGAAGGATTGTTCTGGGAAACCATGAACGCATCTGCTGTATTGGGCGTGCCCATGTGTATGTGTGTTTGGGACAATGGATGGGGAATTTCAGTTCCAAAAAAATATCAGACAGCGAAAGAAAGTATCTCGGAATCGTTAAGCGGAATGCAGAGCGAACCGGGCGATGGAGGAATAAAAATCTTTAAGACGAAGGGTTGGGATTATGCTGAATTAATGCTCAAGTTCGAGCAAGCGGTAAAGCATTCGCGCACGCATCATCAGCCCGTTTTAATTCACGTTGAAGAATTGACTCAGCCGCAAGGCCACAGCACGAGCGGTTCTCACGAGCGTTACAAGACGAAAGAGTTGTTGGAGTGGTATGAAGAATTCGATTGTATTGTTCAGTTTGGAAAATTTTTGACAGACAAGAAAGTTGCGAAGCAAGAAGACTTAGATGAATTACGCGCGAAAGCAAAAGCGCAAGCACGTGCCGAACAACGCGTGGCATGGGACGAATTCCGCGCGCAAATTCAGGCCGACGTTAACGCGGCCATTGCTTTGCTTGCAGCGGCCGGACAATCAGAAGCAGCAGCTTCTTTGAAGAACAACGGCGAAGCCATTCGCAAAGATGTTTTCGAAGCTATTCGAAAAGTGTTGCGCAAAGTTCGTGGTCAGCATTCATCTGAAATTCAAAATATAAAAAATTGGTTAGCCAGTGCGCAAGAGCGCATGCACAAAGCCTACAGTAGCGAGCTTTATAGCGAGCGTCATGATTTAGATCG
>JBDLUS010000126.1:0-9981 GCA_039805165.1 Bacteroidota bacterium
CCCATCGTTTTCCTTGTACGAAACTGCCAAGTTTAATGAGTTGGAAGAAAAGTTTAAAGCGTACGTTCCCGTTAGTGTTGGTGTGTAATTGAAAACGAATTCACGTCCAGATGCGCTGTTACACGTGGTCTCGGCAAGAGATCCGTTTCCGCTAAAATTGAGTGAGTATGTGCTTCCGCATTGAAAGTCTGCGGTGAAATTACAATTAGGCGCCGACCAATTCGTGGTGAATGAAATGCCTGAGCTCCACTCGCTGTGATCCACACTTCCGCAGTCTTGACGGACATAGACGTAGTATGTTGTGTTTTCAGAAAGATTTGAAAGTGGTGATGCCGTAAATGGAACTCCGTATATCGTTGCGTTAGTAATATTTTGAGAATTGATATCAGTTCCCAGATCGATTGTAGTTACTAAAATATCGAAGGCTCCTGTGGCATTTAACGAGGTCCACTGGAGGAAAGCCCCCGAGTCTGTGATGTTTGAAACAACTGCCGCAATAGGAGTAGAGCAAGTTGGATTGCTTAGGCAGAAACTGAAAGCTCCAGATGCATTTTGTAAACTGAAAAATTGAAGGTAGTATGTGGTTCCAGCATTCAAGCCTTCAATGACCGTTCCTCCGGCACTGGATGCATTCGGAGAACAGAACACCGAAGAAAGATTACCGCATGAACCACTGTAAACTGCAACGCCAATGTCAGAATTTGAATTGGCGTTAAGAACCATTTCAATATCGTCATCAACTGTTGTAAACGTATACCAGACATCGTTCAGCGTATTGAATGCAGAGAAGCAAATTGGCTGCACGTTTGAAGGTGTGGCACAAAGTGTATTGCTCATTTGCGAACCGGTGCATGTCGCATTGCTAATTGCACCAAGAGCTAATGCTCCGTTGCAGTTGTCGTTTGCTGGGGCAGTGCAAAGTGTGGTGCAACTGGCGTTCAATTCGAAATTGTAACTCGTGTTGGGTTGAGTGTTTGCATGAACACGAATGAAATAGTTCGTTCCAGAAACAGCATTAAATGAAATGAAAGAAGAACTTCCGTTCGATTCGCACAACGGATTGTCGTCATTCGCAGCTACGCATGTGAGTGCTGAACAGTCTCCGGAATAAACAGAAATTTGTGTGTCGAATTGAGTTTGGCCTCCACATGTTGAAAGTGAAACATAGGAATTGTTTCCAGTAAATGAATACCAAACACCTTCTTCACCGTTTCCTTGAGACAAGCAATTGGGAACGTTGTCGGCAGTTGCACCGTTCAATGTTCCTGAAAGACTTGTTCCGCATGATATGTTTTGAGCGTTTGCGCAATCGTCGTTTGAAGGCGCTTGTTGCGCACAGTTAATCGAAATTGAACCAGCAAGACTTGATGAACTAGACTGGAGGTCTACACAGAAAACGTAAAAAGTTTCAGTTGATAGATAAATAAAATCAGTGGATGAACTACCGGAATAGATTCCTAGACAATTCCAGTTCGTTCCGAAACACTCGCCATAGCGCATTTCATATGGGGTTGAAGTTCCTCCGAATTCATTAACTGAAATAAAATAATTTCCTGAAACGGTTGGTTGAAAAGCGTAGTAGGTTTCGTTTCCTTCATTCTGAAACCCACAATAACTTACGTTGTCATTTCCCGAACCAGCATTAATCAGCATGCTCCATGGACTTCCGCACTGCAAAGTATTCGCTACAGCACAATCAATTTGCCCCTTCATTCCCAAAGAAAGAGAGAGAAAAACCGTTAGAGTTAGAAATGAAAAAATCTTTTGCATAAGTACATGTTTTGGCTAATCTAAACTAACGAATTTTGAAGAAAATAGTTTCTTTCAGGCGTTTTCTTTTTCACGCTAAAAAGTGAATAGCGCCTTTTGAGCGCTATTCTTATTCTTATTTACTATCGAGTCAATTTTTTGTATTTGATTCGGGTAGGTCCAGTATCACCCAGACGTTTCTTTTTATTCTCTTCATATTCTGAATAGGATCCTTCAAAATAATACACTTGAGAATCTCCCTCGAAGGCAAGAATGTGCGTGCAAATGCGGTCTAAGAACCAACGGTCGTGACTAATTACAACAGCGCAACCCGCAAAGTTTTCAATTCCTTCTTCCAAGGCGCGAAGCGTATTTACGTCAATATCATTGGTAGGCTCATCGAGTAAAAGAACATTCGCTTCAGTTTTTAAAGTCATTGCGAGGTGTAAACGATTACGCTCTCCTCCTGATAACACGCCACATTTCTTTTGTTGGTCGCCACCCGCAAAGTTAAACTTGCTGCAGTATGCTCGTGAGTTAATGGTTTGTCCTCCTAAATCAATCACTTCATTGCCGCCGCTGATTACTTCGTACACACTTTTATTCGGGTCAATTTCGCCGTGGCGTTGGTCAACGTATCCAATTTTCACGGTGTCACCAACTTTGAACTCTCCGCTATCTGGGGTTTCTTCACCCATGATCATGCGGAACATAGTTGTCTTTCCTGCGCCATTCGGTCCAATTACACCAACGATTCCCGCTGGAGGAAGTTTGAATGAAAGGTTTTCAATAAGCAAACGGTCGCCGAATGATTTAGAAATTTCAATCGCATCAATAACTTCATTTCCTAAACGAGGACCGTTTGGAATTGGAAGTTCCAACTTCGCGTCTTTCTCACGCTCGCCTTCAGCCATCATCTTGTCGTAGTTCTGAATACGGGCTTTATTCTTGGCCTGACGTCCTTTCGGATTCATACGAACCCATTCTAGCTCACGCTCTAATATTTTTCTGCGCTTGCTTTCTTGCTTTTCTTCTGCAGCTAAACGCTTCGATTTTTGATCCAACCATTCGGTGTAGTTTCCTTCCCACGGAATACCTTCACCGCGATCCAATTCAAGAATCCATCCTGCAACATTGTCCAAGAAATAACGGTCGTGGGTAACAGCCAATACAGTTCCAGGATATTGCTGTAAGTGCTGCTCTAACCATTCAACGCTTTCAGCATCCAAGTGGTTGGTAGGCTCATCGAGCAACAATACATCCGGATTCTGAAGCAACAAACGAC
The DNA here is from genome assembly GCA_039805165.1 of Bacteroidota bacterium. Taxonomy (GTDB): domain Bacteria; phylum Bacteroidota; class Bacteroidia; order Flavobacteriales_D; family Sanyastnellaceae; genus CAIZGX01. The sequence goes on from JBDLUS010000126.1 coordinate 3,035, forward strand.
ACAACGCCACACGACGACGTTCTCCGCCGCTTAAATTTTCAATAAGCGAATCTTCATCAGGGCAACGAAGAGCGTCCATAGCAATAGACAGTTTCGTGTCTAAATCCCATCCGCCTAACGCTTCAATTTTATCTTGAACAGCAGCTTGACGATCCATCAAAGCTTGCATTTTATCAGGGTCATTTAGAATTTCCTCATCCCCAAATTTCATGTTAATCTCTTCGTATTCTTTCAATACGTCAGTGATTGGTTTTACTCCTTCTTCTACAATTTCGCGAACGGTTTTGGTGTCGTCCAATTGTGGTTCTTGTGGAAGGTAACCAACAGAATATCCTGCCGACCATACCACGTCTCCTTGAAACTCTTGGTCAAGGTTTGCAATGATCTTCATTACAGTCGATTTACCCGCACCGTTCAATCCGATAATTCCAATTTTAGCTCCGTAGTAAAACGAAAGATAAATGTCTTTTATAATGTGCTTGCCAGTGGGAGTGTACTTGTTTACACCCACCATGGAAAAGATGATTTTTTTGTCGCTCATAGTTGAAAATTGAACGGCAAAGATACGTATCCTAAGCGCTGTATTTTTCTATTCCTTTTAAAATTGCAGAAGTCGCACCAGCATGATCTGAAACGTATTTTTTTCCAACGTTTGGTGTAACGTTTTCGAAACGCAATTGCTCAATAAAGGAAGAGAGTTCCTCAAGACTTTCAATCGAAAAGGCAGCGCCGTTTTTAACCAAGTCAACCGCCTCTTGAAATTTTGTGTGATTAGGTCCGAAGGCCATGGGAACTCCGTATACAGCAATCTCCAGGGAATTGTGCAGTCCCTTTCCGAATCCACCACCAAGTACAACAGCGTTCGCTTGAGAATAAATAGACGACAACATGCCAATAGTATCGACAATTAAGACGCGCGCTTCATTGTTTTTTTCTGGTTGAAAGGAAGAGAATAAGGCCACTCCAAACTTCTCGAAACGAGCAATCGATTCTTGAATTCTACTGGAATGAATTTCATGTGGTACAACGCAAACTTTTAAATTATTTACGCGTTGAAGAAGCTTAGCCATGAGCGATTCTTCTTCTGTATAACTCGATCCAAGTACAACTAGAAATTCATCCTGTTTGAATGAAGTTAACCAACTTATATCTTTAGACGAATTCGAAATTTCCAACACGCGATCGAAACGTGTATCTCCTGTAACGGTTACGTTATTAAATTTAATTTTTTGAAGAAGGTTTTGCGTGTTTTCGTTTTGAACGAAAAAGTGTGTAACCGCTTTCAATGTTGGTCTCCAGATAAATCCATGCCATTTGAAAAAGCGTTGGTCTTCGCGCATAATCACCGAGATGCAAAACAACTTTACGTTTTGTTTTTTCAAGCATGAAAAGTAATTCGTCCAGAATTCATACTTCACAAAAAAAGCTTGAGAAGGATTAAGGATTCGAACGAATTTTTTGGCGTTGAAAAAAGTGTCGAGAGGCAGATATCCGATCCAATCGGCACCAGCATAATTCTTTCGAACTTCATAGCCTGAAGGAGAAAAAAAAGTAAGAGCAATGAGTGCTTTTGGATTTCTAGTTTTGAGTGCTTCCATCACGGGTCTTCCTTGCTCAAATTCCCCGAGCGAGGCGCAATGGAACCAAATGATTTCAGAATCAGTTGAAAGTGAATTTCGCCATTTTTTCAATGTGGAAATTGAAATCCTTCTTCCTTTATTTCCGATTCGAATTTTCTTATTGAAAAGTCCAACAAGTGGAAGAAGTATTCCAATGAATTGCCAAACAATCGAATAGAAAAATCGAAGCATGAATTAGTAGATATAGAAATCGTTTGGAGCACGCTGATACAAGTTCAAAACCCATCCTGCACGCAAGCCGAACAACATGTCTAATCGTTTTGCAGTGTCTTGCGTTTGGGTATCGAGATTCCATTCTCTTCGGCTTTGCGTAAAGCCTTCGGTTGCTTGAGCGCCAATGTAGAAGTTGATCAGTCTATTGTTGCTGAGGTGGTAGTAACCAATAAATTGATTCAGTGAAAGGCCATTTGTTAATCGGTCATAACCTTTCAAATAATCGCCTTCAAGTTGTGTAATCTTTGCCTCCTGATGTTCCAATCTTATTTTGTGTTGAAGTAGTCCAACACCAGCGGTTATAAGTAGTCCAGAGTTTTTGTTTGGACCAATGATAGGCAACAATTTTCCTCCCTGAAGAAAAACATTGAACCCTCTTTCTTGAATGAACATCGTTGCAATTTGTCCCTGCTCGTCAAGAATTTCGCCGCGTGAGGTCAATAGATTACTGAGCAAATTTGGCTCGTGTACTTTGTTCCCAAAGAGATAATTAAATTGAACACCGTAATACCAGTTTTTCTCGTCTTTAATGTGAAATCCGACTTCGAGACTGCCGTTGTTTCCGAATCTATTGGCTAAATCTCCACCGGGTGTGGAATACCCGTATCCAACGGTAACATGTGGATTGAATAGCGACGAATCACGCACTTGCCATTGTCCGAATGAAACGAAGCAAGCCAGTTGCCAAAAAGCAAGGAGTGTGAGTTTCTTCATACTGCGAAAGTAAATGTTATTGATTGGAAACTAAAGCTTAATTTTGTTGCCCTTAAATTTCAATACATGTCAACAAATATCCAAATGGTTGATCTCAAGAAACAATACTTGAAGATTAAAGAAGAAATAGATACGGCGGTTGTAAATGTTATGACCAATGCGAATTTTATCAATGGAGCTGAAGTAAAATCATTTCAAAATAATCTTGAGAGCTACTTGAATGTCAAACATGTCATTCCGTGCGCCAATGGAACAGACGCCTTGCAAATAGCCATGATGGGCTTGGGTCTTCAGCCAGGGGATGAGGTAATAACGGCTTCATTTACCTATGTAGCAACAGCAGAGGTGATGGCATTGTTGGGATTAGTTCCAATATTAGTTGAAGCCAAGGAATTTGATTTTACAATAGATCCAGCAGAAATTGAAAAGGCAATTACGCCAAAAACAAAGGCCATTGTTCCGGTTCATTTGTTTGGGCAAGGCGCAGACATGAATGCAATCATGGACATTGCTCGTAGACATAATTTGTTTGTAATTGAAGATACCGCGCAAGCACTGGGCGCAAACTATCAGTTGGCGAATGGCGAATCTGCAGCTTTAGGAACCATTGGCGATATTGGTTGCACGAGCTTTTTCCCTTCTAAGAATTTGGGATGCTATGGCGATGGTGGCGCTTTGTTCACCAATAACGATGAGCTCGCAGCGAATTTGCGCATGATTGCCAATCATGGACAGAAGGTACGTTATTATCACGATGTTATCGGAGTTAATTCTCGCTTAGACACCATGCAAGCGGCTATTTTAGACATTAAGCTGAAGCATTTGAATAGATATGCAGAATCCAGAAGAAGCGTTGCTGACTATTATGACAATGCGTTGTCGGGTATAGAAGGTTTAATGACACCCAATCGTATTTCTAATGGTACCCACGTTTTTCATCAGTATACCTTACGTGTGCTCGAAGGAAAAAGAGATGGTTTGAGGTCTTACCTGGAAGAAAGGGGAGTGCCAAGCATGATTTATTACCCACTTCCGTTACATTTTCAAAAGGCATTTGAGAACGAAAGGTATCCGAAAGGATCAATGCCTATTAGTGAGCGTCTCTCGGCCGAAGTTTTATCTCTTCCGATTCATACAGAAATGACCTCTGAAGAACTGGAATTTATCGTCCATAACGTGAAGTCATTTTTCAACGTGTAATGGGATTACGAGCAAAAAAAAATGAAAAAACGGGCGTTTCCGCTGTTTTTATCAAAAAAAAATCGGGCTTCGGCTCATATTTTTCAAATTGAAAATCAGTATGTTAACTACCCATGACAATTTTTTTAAAAAGAAATTCACAATAGTGCTTGTGAATAACAATTCATGATGTACATTTGCACCCCGAATTTTCCGAGTCGTGTACTCGTATTAAAAATAGTGAAATAAAGGAACTTACATAACAATGCCAACAGTTCAACAGTTAATCAAAAAGGGTCGCGAACCAAAGACCTACCGCAGCAAATCAGCTGCCCTAACCTCATGTCCACAGCGTCGTGGGGTTTGTACTAAAGTTTACACAACTACTCCAAAGAAACCAAACTCAGCATTACGCAAGGTTGCTAAGGTTCGTCTAACGAACGGTTTTGAAATCATCGCTTATATCGGTGGTGAAGGACACAACCTACAAGAGCATAGCATTGTATTGGTTCGTGGTGGTCGTGTGAAAGATTTACCAGGGGTTCGTTACCACATCGTACGTGGTGCTTTGGACACTGCCGGTGTTAACGGTCGTGGTCAAAGAAGATCTAAGTATGGTACTAAGCGTCCAAAAGTTAAAAAATAATCGCATTAAGAATATCTTGCAATGAGAAGAAGAAAAGCCAAAAAAATTGCGGTACTTCCAGATCCTAAGTTCAACGAGGTTACTGTAACGAAGTTTGTCAACAATTTAATGCTTCAAGGAAAGAAAGGGGTAGCCTTTTCAATCTTTTATGATGCAATCGATCGTGTAGCTACTAAGACTAGCGAAGATGGATTAGAGATTTGGAAGAAAGCGTTGGAGAACGTAACACCGGCTGTTGAAGTTAGAAGCCGCCGTGTAGGTGGAGCAACGTTCCAAATTCCTTCACCAATCCGTGAAGACCGTAAGAATTCAATGGCTATGAAATGGTTGATCGGATATTCTCGCAAGAGAAACGAGAAGAGCATGGCTGAGAAGTTAGCTAACGAAATTGTTGCTGCGTCAAAGGGTGAAGGTTCTGCTTTCAAAAAGAAAGAAGACGTTCACAGAATGGCTGAAGCGAACAAAGCATTCTCACATTTCCGTTTCTAATTAAGATAAAGAAAAAAGCATGTCACGCGACCTTTTATATACAAGAAATATCGGAATTGCTGCCCACATTGATGCGGGTAAGACAACTACTACTGAGCGTATCCTTTACTATGCTGGTGTAAACCACAAGATTGGAGAAGTTCACGATGGTGCGGCTACAATGGACTGGATGGCACAAGAGCAGGAGCGTGGTATCACGATCACTTCTGCGGCTACTACAGTTAGTTGGACATACCGTAACCAACCTTATCATATTAACATCATTGACACTCCTGGTCACGTTGACTTTACCGTTGAGGTAAACCGCTCATTGCGTGTATTGGATGGATTGGTGTTCTTGTTTTCTGCAGTTGATGGTGTTGAACCACAATCAGAGACAAACTGGCGTTTGGCGAACAACTACAACGTTGCTCGTATTGGTTTCGTTAACAAAATGGACCGCCAGGGTGCTGACTTCTTAAACGTTGTTAAGCAAGTAAAGGAAATGTTAGGTAGCAATGCAGTTCCATTGCAATTACCTATCGGTGCTGAAGATGATTTCAAAGGGGTAGTTGATTTGATCAACTTCCGCGGAATGATTTGGAATGAGCATGACAAAGGAATGACTTACCAAGAGGTGGAAATTCCTTCTGACATGATGGACGAGGCTTTAGAGTACCGTGAGAAACTTCTTGAAGCAGTAGCTGAATACGATGAATCTTTGATGGAGAAATTCTTCGAAGATCCAAACAGCATGACTGAGCGTGAAATTCTTGATGCTCTTCGTAAGGCGGTTATCGATATGAAGATTGTTCCAATGGTTTGTGGTTCTTCTTTCAAAAACAAAGGAGTTCAAACAATGTTGGATTTGGTAATGGAATTAATGCCATCACCTCTTGATAAAGAAAGTATCACCGGTACACACCCTGATACTGGAGAAGAACTTAGCCGTAAGCCATCTATGGATGAGCCGTTTGCAGGTTTAGCATTTAAAATTGCAACTGACCCATTCGTAGGACGTTTAGCATTTACTCGTGCTTACAGTGGTAAGTTAGATGCGGGTTCATACGTTTTAAATGCGCGCAGCGGAAACAAGGAGCGTATTTCACGTATCTTCCAGATGCACGCGAATAAGCAAAATCCAATTGAGGTTTTAGGCGCTGGTGATATTGGTGCGGTTGTAGGATTTAAGGATATTAAGACAGGAGATACTTTGTGTGATGAAAAGCACCCAATCGTTCTTGAGTCAATGGTATTCCCAGAGCCTGTAATCGGATTGGCTATCGAGCCTAAGACTCAAGCAGACAGTGATAAGTTAGGTATGGCTTTAGCTAAATTGGCTGAAGAAGATCCAACGTTCCGTGTAAGAACCGACGAAGAGACTGGTCAAACAGTTATCTCAGGTATGGGTGAGTTGCACTTGGAAATTATCATCGATCGTCTTCGTCGTGAGTTTAAAGTAGAGTGTAACCAAGGTGCACCTCAAGTATCTTACAAAGAAGCTATCACAGCTGCTTCTAATCACAGAGAAGTATACAAGAAACAATCAGGTGGTCGTGGTAAGTTCGCGGATATTGTTATCAATATCGGACCAAACGACGATGCTGAGAAAACCGGATTGGTATTCATCAACAATATCAAAGGTGGTAACATTCCTCGTGAATTTATCCCTTCTATCGAAAAAGGATTTAAGGAAGCTATGATTAACGGTGTGTTGGCAGGTTACAACATCGATTCAATGAAAGTTGAATTGAATGACGGTTCGTTCCACGCTGTTGACTCGGATGCACTTTCTTTCGAATTGTGTGCTAAGATGGCGTTCCGTGAAGCGGCTCCTAAGTGTAAGCCAATCATCCTTGAGCCAATCATGAAACTTGAAATCGTTACTCCATCTGAAAACATGGGTGATGTTATCGGTGACTTGAACAAGCGTCGCGGTATGATCGAAGGAACAAGCGAGCGTAGTGGAGCAACAGTAATTAGTGGTAAAGTTCCATTGTCTGAGATGTTCGGATATGTTACTGACCTTCGTACAATTACTTCTGGACGTGCGACTTCTTCAATGGAATTCAACAACTACGCACCAG
>JBDLUS010000127.1:0-4709 GCA_039805165.1 Bacteroidota bacterium
TCAACAACTTTTTTAAATCGTCATGCACCCTATTCGAGGCCTTATTTGGTGTCCAAAAGCGCCATGTGCGCTTCATGAATTTCATTACTTTTTTCATACGTTTTTTTTAGGTGTTGGGACATTCATGTCTCCGAACTTAAAATCTCGAATACGATCATGGTAACGCGCTGCAACATTCATAACTCCTCTCACCCTTTCTTACTTCCTCTAACCCATTCTTACCTACTCTTACCTTTTTATATCCTTATTCAACATACCCGACAATAACCCCAAACGAAGAACCGCAATCCCATTGATTGTTTTGCGGGCAATACATTTCAGAAACACTACCGTCGAAGTAAAGCGCATTGACACAGCCATTCTTCAACATGAATTCTGCTAACTGCTGAAAGGTGACAGCCTTAAGCGAAATACAGAAGAACACATCGCCGTTGGACTTCACTCCAACAGCATTTCTAATGTATGTTGATGTGCTCTTATCAAATCCGTCGTGCATCTTTCCGTTTATTAAAATCATGGGACCGGATTGTGTTGCGAAACGAATGTTTGAAGGGCTGAACTTTTCCGACACTGTCACCTGAGCCTTCCCGCCATTGTCAATGGCGAATACACCGTTCGGCTTCCAACAAAAATTATTATCTCCATTCTTTAAATTAATGGTTTGAATTTGCTTTCCGTGGTCAATGAACAATCCGACCGGCTTATACAACGGCGTGTACATTCCTCCGTTCATAGCGAAGACCAATTGCTTTCCCTGTTTCTCTAGCGACTGCTTCACGTTCCAAATATTCCAGAAGCGATTGCCCGACTGGTCTTTGTAGAACATCTGAATGTTCTTCACGTCGCTGCTCGGAACATCAGCCACAACATAATCTTGCTGAATAGTGCACTTCACTTGCGCATTGACATTCATGCACAGGACAGATAAAAACAACACACCCGCCAGGGTAAAAGAGAAATAATTCATTTCACAAATCTTTCGAAAAATGCCATCGTTACCAAAAGAAGTTTTCAGCATAAAACCCGACATGTAAATTCATGCCGAAAAACATTTTGTCAGGTTTGCTACTTTTTCATTTCGAGCTACTACCCTTTTCATTCCTGAAAAAACTATTTTTATTCACATGCTCTTTCCAAAAATAAATGTGCCTGTTCATAAAATTCACATCTAAAAAAATTTAATTCTACCGAATAATAGAATCTATTTTTATCGGGGTGAAAGATTTTTCACCCCGACTCATTTCAATATAAAATAAAAGATGCAACTATCACTTTTTTCAACAGTAAATAAGAAAGAAAACCAAGCCATGACGCAGCGAGATGCATTTGTTCATTTCTTCCAATTAATGGATCTTGAAATGATTGATATGATCTTGGAAAGAAAGACCTACATGGACCTTCCGAAAGCGGAATTCATTAAAAGACTTTCACGTGCATTCGATCTTTTTAAAGGTTATTCAGACGATCGACTGTTCGAAACCTATGGTACTTGTCTAGGGAAAGGCTGTGAGAATTATTTGAGCAGAGCCATAGAGTTCGTTGGCAATAGATCTTCTTATCGAATTTCATTTGTCATTGTAGTTCGAAGAGGACAAATAATAGATATTGCAGAATGTGCCAGATTTCGCAATCCTGAAAAGTTAATCTTGAATCGTAAGATGATTGTGTTGAGTTATATGAACGATTAACCGCGAAGCGGATGACACAACACGTTGTGATGACTGCGAAGCCGATGACCAACGAAGTTGGATGACACTTCGTGATTAACAATTCCAAAAGCCATATACCCTCGCAAAGCATTCGTCAAAGACATTCGCGAAGCATTCGCCCAAAGGGCATTCGTTGCTTCGCAACATTCGCCTCTGTCATTCAAAAAAAATATTTGCAACGCAAATATATTTTTTTATGTTTGCATCGTATTTCGAACCTTAAATGGTACCAACCGAGTGAAGACACCACGGTGGTAAAACAATACGGGCCTCAAGCCAAAAACAAACGTATCAACCCTTTTTTAGATCGAAGTACAAAGAAGTTTAATGTTTAACTAAATACTTTTTTGTATGGAAAAGCAACTTGTAGTTCGCTTGAAGTCGGGACACGAAATCACGTTCGTCCCGAACGAGGTTATCCTCAACAACACATTCATTGATGTGCCTTCGTTACTCAATGAAAACAAATTCCCACTGCTGCTGCACTTCACGCATGAAGCTTTGGTGTCTACGCTGAATCTCTCCAAAATGCCAGACTGCGTGCTGCTGCATTTAAAAGACGACTTCAGTCCGAAAAGTGCAACCTATTGCATTAACCGGGAGATTGGCGATTTCGCAGTGCATTCGCAATGCAAGCTCGTCTTGTTCATTCCGTTTCCGCTTCCCTTCGAACTGAAGAAAATTAAATCCATTCAATTATCTAAAAAATCAAAGTCATGAGTAATTCAAAAAACGATGAAATAGGATTTTCTCTTTCATCCCAAAGCATTGCAAAAGGTCATGGCCAATTCCCATACATAATCGTACGCTTGCACTATGCGATTTATTTGCAGGAACCCATTCATTTCCATCCGAAAAAAAACAACGAATTAATCGGAATTAATATTGATTCGAATTTCGAAAACAAAATCGAGAACTTTCCAAAGCTGTTAAGCATAGCAAGTGAATACAAACAAAGTCTCGACACCAAGAACAATCGTAATCACAGACTGTGTGTGGTCTTGTCACCGAACCAAGCCTACTATTATGAAGAAAACGAGATTCGATTTTTGCCTTCCATTCCATCTGGAGGAACATTGGTGAATAGTCGTAAAGAGATTATTGCAATGGGTAATTCACATTTTATTTCTTAATTAAAAAAATGAACAACATAGAAAATATCTCGTGGTTTAAAGATAAATTGAATACAGAATTCTTAATCTTAAAACACGAGTTCAATCCCATTGAATGGGTGGAAACGTATTTCCTTTTTGAAGGCCCTGAAGGATTGGGTATCTATTCGAAATGCATCGAACTGGAAGGATCTCTTCACCAAGACGATAAATTAAAATTGCGGAAGTCACTCAATGAGCAAGATCTCATGAATCCGAATTTACTTCAGAATTTCTGTGCCTATTGGGCTGCGAATTGCGGAGGCTTCAATGGAAGCATCTCGTTTGTCAGTAGCACCGTTATTTCGAAAGAGGCTTTTGATTTTTTCATTGAAGAAAAGAAGCGTAAAGAAGAGCAGATTCGATTGGAAGCGCAGCGCAAGAACGCGCCCATTGTGCAAGAACTCGTTCGTCTCGGATATTCACCTTCACCCTCGAGTTTCAACTCAGACACTTGGACGGCGTCTTGCCTTTTCCATAAAAGCAGACATATGATGTGGGTCGACACCAAAAAGAATGAATGCCGCTGCGCTTATGGTTCGGGGATTATTGGTTATGAGGAGTTGAAAATTAAAAGCAGTTGATATAAAAGGGAAGAAAAGGGAAGAAAAGGGAAGAACGAATTATCGCGAAGCATTCGCCCGAAGGGCATTCTTAGCCTCGCAAAATTCTTACCCTCTCTTACCCTCTCTTACCTTTTCTTACCTTTTCTTACCTTTTCTTACCTTTTCTTACCTATTCTTACCTATTGCTTAACGTTGGAACTTCGTTCTTCAAACTATAAACACGCTGCTCTGCCCCGAAAAACATTGATTCCGCAAGTCGGAAACCGACATCTGGAAGGCGCTTCTTGTTCTTGAGGTATTCAACTTGAACAAAATTGAAGTTGGAATTTTTGGTGTAAATGGAATTGTCGACGATATATAATTTGTCTTGATCGGGATTGCGATCAGAGAACGAATTCCCTTTAATAACCTGATACATTCCGTAAGGATAGTAATACACTTCATAGAACTCTTCAAAGACCAAGTTCCAGGTATCCTCTTTGTCCATTGTGTATTCAGCTACATTTCCAGCCATGTCATACAAGCCTAACTCATTTGGAAACAACTGCCCGACCTCGTGCGTGACTCCATCTGAATTCGAAGCGTTCCATGCCACACTGTCTAAACAATACCCTCCAGGAAAAGTATAATGTTTACTCAAATTTGCTCCCTTCGCAGCGTATTCCCATTCTGACTTACTGGGCAGACGGTAATTGTGTCTCGTTAACTTATTCAGCTCTTTAAGAAAATCAAGTGCTTCGTAATAGGTAATGTTTTCAACTGGACATTGCAAGCATTTGTGTTTGCTCGGATTATATTTCATAACCGATTCAAACAAAGACTGCGTGACTTCATATTTCGAAATAGAAAAGTCGAATAATTCGATTGGCCTATCTGTCGGATCATACTTAATTGCATGTCCCCAATTCTCGCCAAGATTGAATGTCGCTTCCTTAACAGGAACCATTTCAATTTCCAATTTACTCTCTTGTCCGAAAACATTTCCCATGATCGAACAAGCAAGCGCAAATGCGCATGTTATCTTGATTTCCATAAGTTTAAGATTTAATCAACGAACGGAGAATGTGATTGGAAAATTGTACATTCGCCTTCAATCGAACAGCCATGCAAAAATCTATTCCTGCTTCAGTCTTTTCATTCTTGGAAGAATTAAAAGAAAACAACAATCGCGAGTGGTTTCATGAGAATAAGGAGCGTTACCAAGACCAACACGGTTTTGTGGTGCAATTTGCAGATGAACTGCTTGCGAAGATGAAGCTCGTAGATAACATTGAAACGGCAAG
>JBDLUS010000128.1:0-7920 GCA_039805165.1 Bacteroidota bacterium
AAATACCTGCGATAGCGAGTGTTCCGATTAAGAAGGTCTTCTGTGTTGTTGGCATGTATTTCTTCAATCCACCCATTCTGCGAATGTCTTGCTCTCCGCCCATTCCGTGAATCACAGAACCCGAACCTAAGAACAACAATGCTTTGAAGAATGCGTGTGTAATTACGTGGAATACTGCAATGCTGTGCGCTCCCATTCCCAACGCTACAAACATGAATCCCAATTGAGAAACGGTTGAGTAAGCCAATACTTTCTTAATGTCGTTTTGAGTAAGTGCAATGGTAGCTCCCATTAACGCCGTGATCAATCCTACGTACAACACCAAGTTCGAAGCGGTGTGACTCATTTCGAAAAGATCTCCGTTACGCGCTACCAAGTAGATACCGGCAGTAACCATGGTTGCTGCGTGAATCAATGCAGACACTGGAGTTGGACCAGCCATCGCATCGGGTAACCAGGTGTGAAGTGGGAATTGTGCACTCTTTCCCATTGCTCCAATGAATAAGAAGATGGCAATGGTGGTTAATAATGAAGGAGACAATGAAGCAATTTTTCCGTGGTTGAATAATTCAACATAGTTCAAAGTTCCGGTGTTGCTGAAGATTAAAATCATTGCGACAATTAATCCAAGGTCACCCACACGATTCATGATGAACGCTTTCTTAGCAGCTTCGTTGTTTGCGTGTTCCTTATACCAGAATCCGATAAGCATGAACGAGCAAACACCTACGCCTTCCCATCCAACGAACAACGTCACAAGACTGTCGCCAAGAACAAGAATCAACATGAAGAACACGAACAGGTTCAAGTAGGCGAAGAAGCGATTGAATCCTTCGTCGTGACTCATATACCCCGAAGAGTAAATGTGAATAAGGAAACCAACTCCGGTAATGAATAGGAGGTAGGTTGAAGAAAGTGAATCTACCAAGAAGGCTAGATCAATGTGAAGGCTTCCAGCATGAATCCATTCGAACACTTTCACGGTAACCGCCTGGTGCGAATGAAGTTGACTGTTGAAGACAATTAACGAAACAACGAACGAAGCGAAGATGGCTCCCGAACCAATAATGGTGGTGAGTTGTTTCGAAGTGTTTTTCCCGAAGAAAACTTGATAAAGAAATCCAACTAACGGGAAGAGCGGTACGAGTGTAATTAATTTTTCCATGGCTTATCCCTTCAAGTTGTTTAAAGCATCGGTGTCTGTTGTGTGCAAGTTGCGGTAAAGCATCATTAAGATAGCCAGTCCAACTGCAACTTCCGCAGCGGCAACAACCATAATGAAGAATACGAATACTTGTCCTGAAGTGTCGCCGTGCACTTTTGAAAAAGCTACCAGTGCAATGTTCACCGCGTTAAGCATAAGCTCAATGCACATGAACATAAGAATTGCGTTTCTGCGAAGCAGAACACCAAAAACACCTAGAGCGAATAAGGCAGTGCTTAGCCACAAATAATGCTGTATGGTAATGTTCGGAAGGATTTCCATAATTACGATTTTGAAGTTTCTTTTTTAGATAAATAAACGGCTCCTACCATAGCGGCAAGGAATAGTACAGACGCTAATTCGAAAGGAAGTAGGTAGTCTTTGTACAATACTTTTCCGAGGTTCTGAACCAATCCAGCATCGTCGGCCATTGGGGCTTTACCCATAACAATGGTTGACTTCGAGATTAACGAAACCAAGATGAGCATGATGCTGCACGACGAAACCACCGCGGCAATCTTCACCCATGATTTTGTTTTCTCTTCTTGCTCTTCGTTCAGGTTTAACATCATAATTACGTAGAGGAACAATACCATGATGGCTCCGGCATAAACAATGATGTGAACCGCTGCAAGGAATTGAGCGTTCATTAAAAAGTAATGTCCTGCTATGCTGAAAAACGTTACAATCAAGTAAAGGACACTGTGCACTGGATTCCTGCTAAGAATAACAGCGAGACCGCTGAAAATTGCGAGGAACGACAGAAAGTAAAAAGCAATTTCGGTTAAGCTCATTGTTTTAAACGGTCTTGAAAGGTTTGGTTATGCGCGTGTTTTTTATCTTGTTTGAAAGACAATACATCTGGTGTTTGACGCTTCGTAACATCTACACGTTCGTTCACGTCTTCCACCAATATACTTTTTCCAAACACTTCTTCTCCGCGAGTGAATGAACTTGGAACAATGCGATCGGTAAGGAAGATGGCCTCTTTCGGACAAGCTTCTTCACACAATCCGCAGAAGATGCATCGCAACATGTTGATCTCGTAAATCTTCGCGTATTTCTCTTCGCGATACAACGATTCTTCTCCTTTGTTGCGTTCTGCTGCTTCCATGGTAATGGCTTCAGCCGGACAAGCAACAGCGCAAAGTCCGCATGCCGTGCAGCGTTCAGCACCTGCTTCGTCGCGCTTCAACACGTGTTGTCCGCGATAAACAGGAGCAATCTCTCTGGTTTGCTCAGGGTATTTAATGGTTGCCTTACGCTTAAATAAGTGGCTAAGCGTGATTGCCATTCCTTTGAAGATTGCAGGTAAGTACAAGCTCTCCATTAAGGTTAGTTCCTTCTTGGCAACAACTTTTGAACGGTTAGTTAAACTCATGGTGTTGTTGTTTTACAGTTTGCCAGTGAAGTACATCACAAGGCCAGTAATGAAAATGTTGAAAATAGCGAGAGGCAATAACACCTTCCATCCGAGGTTCATCAATTGGTCATAACGGAAACGTGGAAGTGTCCAACGAACCCACATGAAGATAAAGATGAAGATTAAAATCTTTCCAAGGAATACCGCAGTTTGAATAGCAGAAAGTAGATTTCCTTCCAAGCCTAATTCATGTTGAAATGGGAAGTTGTATCCGCCGAAGTACAACGAAGCCATCACTGCTGAAGAGATGAACATGTTGATGTATTCTGCGAAAAGGAAGAAACCTAACTTCATAGAGCTGTACTCGGTGTGGAAACCACCAACCAATTCCGATTCACTTTCAGGTAAGTCGAAAGGAGCACGGTTGGTTTCTGCGAAAGCACAGATTAAGAAGATTAAAAATCCAAGTGGTTGGTATACGATGTAAGCGTAGTCTGCATCTTGTTGTGCAACAATTTCACCCAAGTTCAACGTACCTGTTAGCATGACCAATGCGATAAGCGCAAGACCCATAGCTACTTCGTAAGAGATCATTTGTGAAGACGCACGAAGCGCACCAAGCAAGGCGAACTTGTTGTTCGAACTCCATCCGCCAATCATGATTCCGTATACACCAATAGAGATAACACCAAGCAAATACAGAAGTCCGATGTTAATGTCGGCGATTTGCATTGGGAAGTAAGTGCCATCGATGGTGAATCCTGCTCCCCAAGGAATAACTGCTCCGGTCATACATGCGGTAAGCATGAAGAATGATGGGCCTAAAATGAACAACCATTTATTTGAATGGGTTGGAATCATTTCTTCTTTGAAAAGCATTTTCAATCCGTCTGCAATCGGTTGCAACAATCCGAAAGGACCTGCGCGGTTAGGACCTACGCGGTCTTGCAGCCAAGATGCCAACTTACGTTCTCCCCATGTCATGTAGGCTGCAGCACCAAGCGTAACAGCGAACACGATCACACAAAGAATAATTTTATAGATAATAATCTGATCCATAGTCTTTATTTTTCTTCGTTGTTCGGATTTAATGCTCCTGTTCCTAAATCAACTTTGTCGCCGTGCGGCAATGATGCGCGTTGACGGTCGATAGAGGCTTTCAACAAGCGAAGGTTTTCATAGTGGTTCGCGCTGATTACAGAGTGACGGTCAACTTTCGTTGGACCTTCAATAACCCAGTCGCTGGTTTTCTTGTGATCGAAGCGGCAGCTGTTACAGATCCATTCTTCAGCTTCTCCGTAGGTGTCTTTGCGAGCGGTAACGCGAGCAACGTCTTCACCCTTGTACCACAAACGAACTTTACCTGAACAAGTCGGACAATCGCGGTGCGCATCTACCGGCTTGGTATACCACACACGGCTTTTGAAACGGAAGGTCTTGTCGGTTAAGGCTCCAACCGGACAAACATCGATTACGTTTCCAGAGAAATCGTTATCGATTGCTTTTTCAATGTATGTTGAAATCTCTGCGGCATCGCCACGGTTGATGACACCGTGAACACGTCCGTCTGTAATTTGGTCAGCAACCTTCACACAACGGAAGCACATGATGCAACGCGTCATGTGTAACTGAACTTTATCTCCGATATCGATCTTTTCGAATTCTCTTCTTGGGAATTCGTAACGCGTTTCAGCTTTTCCGTGTTCGTAAGCTAAATCTTGAAGGTGACACTCTCCCGCTTGGTCACATACTGGACAATCGAGTGGGTGATTCAACAACAACATTTCAACCACACCTGCACGTGCTTCTAAAACTTCAGGAGAAGTAATGTTCAGAACTTCCATTCCATCCATAACTGTTGTTCTGCATGAAGCAACAGGCTTAGGCATTGGACGAGGGTCTTTTTCAGAACCCTTCGAAACCTTCACCAAACAAGTACGGCAGTATCCACCGCTTGTTTTCAATTTGGAATAATAACACATCGCTGGCGGAACAATGTCTCCACCAATCATGCGTGCAGCCTGAAGAATGGTTGTGCCATCTGGCACTTCAATTTCAATTCCGTCTATGGTAACTTTAGCCATAATAGTAGTTCTTCAATTAGTTAATGGGAGCAGTAAGGTTGTTCAGTCTGTAATAGTGCTTCACGTCGTTTACGTGCTCGCCGTTGCGAATGAAATCTTCGAATTCTTTTCTGAAATGACGAATGGCAGCAGCCACAGGCCATGCAGCAGCTTCTCCAAGTGGACAAATGGTTTTTCCTTCAATCTTCGATTGGATGTCCCAAAGCAAATCAACATCTGCCAAGGTTCCGTGTCCGTGAAGAATTTTGTGAAGAATCTTTTCCATCCAACCTGTTCCTTCACGACAAGGGCTGCATTGACCGCAACTTTCGTGGTGATAGAAACGAGCGAAGGTGTATAGATTTTTTACAATGCTGGTGTCTTCGTCCATAACAATGAATCCGCCTGAACCCAACATGGTTCCAGTCGCAAATCCGCCATCGCCAAGACTTTCGTAAGACATTAAGCGCGGCTCACCTGCAGCGGTTTTCAAGATTAATTCGGTTGGAAGAATCGGAACAGAAGATCCACCGGCAACAACAGCTTTCAATTTTTTTCCGTTGCGAATTCCACCGCAGTATTCATCTGAATAGATAAACTCTTCAACCGGAACACCCAATTCAATTTCGTAAACACCTGGCTTATTGATGTGCCCAGATGCAGAAATCAATTTCGTTCCCTTACTGTTTCCAACTCCAACAGCAGCGTAAGCCGCTCCGCCTTCGTTCACAATAGGAACAACTGCAGCAATGGTTTCAACGTTGTTTACAACGGTTGGACAACCGTACAAACCAGCGATTGCTGGGAACGGTGGTTTAATGCGAGGGTTTCCTCGTTTTCCTTCAAGTGATTCAAGTAATGCAGTCTCTTCTCCGCATATGTATGCACCTGCTCCGATTTGAACATACAAGTCTAAATCGAATCCTGAATTTAAAATATTCTTTCCAAGAAGTCCAGCAGCGTAGGCTTCTTCAATGGCTTGTTCTAAAATGCGAGCAACATAGAAATACTCTCCACGAATGTAGATGTATGAAGTCTTTGCTCCGAGCGCGTAGCTCGATAAGATCATTCCTTCAATTAACAAGTGAGGAATGCGTTCCATTAGGTAACGGTCTTTGAACGTTCCCGGCTCAGATTCGTCGGCGTTACACACAACGTATCTTGGAACACCTTCTGGTTTCGCAAGGAAACTCCATTTCATTCCTGTTGGAAATCCTGCGCCACCACGTCCACGCAAACCAGAAGTTTTCACTTCTTCAACAATCTGCTCTGGGGTCATAGACTTCAACGCTTTCTCAAGAGAAGCATATCCGCCGTGTTTGCGATAGGTATCGAGGAAACGAATTCCTTCAATATGGTCGTTCGCTAAAAGTATTTTCTTTCCCATGGCTTAGTCTATGTTAACGGGATTATCATTCGTGTAAACGCGCGCCTTGCCTTCAGCACGAAGTGAGTCAACCAATTTGTCGGTTTTCTCTAAGGTTAGGTTTTCGTAGTAGTCACCGCCACACTGAAGCATTGGCGCTGTTCCGCACGAACCTAAACACTCAACGGTTTTCAACGTGAACATTCCGTCTGCAGTGGTTTGCCCTTCTTTAATGCCAAGTTTCTTTTCTAAGTGACGAACAATGTCTTCCGCACCGTTCAACCAACAGCTGCTAGTTCTGCACACTTCAAGCGTACATTTTCCAACAGGTTTTAAATTGAACATAGAGTAGAAGGAAGCTACTTCATAAGCCTCGATCGGTTGAATCGAAAGGAATTCAGCAACGCAATCCATTGCAGGAACACTTAACCATCCGTCGAATTCAGCTTGCGCCAAATGAAGCAAAGGAATCAATGCCGACTTGTGTCGACCTTCAGGATAACGTGCAACAATCTTCTTCGCGATTGCTGCTGTTTCGTCACTGAATTTTAAAATTGTTTTTTCTGACATATCGTCCAAAATTTATGCGTCTAATTCTCCAGCAATAACGTTCATGCTAGACATCGTAAGAATAGCATCGCTCAACATTCCTCCAGAAATCATTTCTGGGTAAGCTTGGTAGTAAATGAAACAAGGTCTTCTGAAGTGCAAGCGATAAGGAGTTCTTCCTCCGTCGCTCACCAAATAGAATCCTAATTCTCCGTTTCCGCCTTCAACAGCATGATACACTTCACCAACTGGAATATCTGTTTCACCCATCACAATTTTGAAGTGATAGATTAACGCTTCCATGCTGCTGTATACCAACTCTTTTGCAGGAAGGTAAAATTCTGGAACGTCAGCATGAATAGGTCCTGAAGGAAGTTTGTCTATGGCTTGCTGAATAATGCTCAAGCTCTCCCACATCTCTGCCATACGCACAGCGTAGCGATCGTAGGTGTCTCCGGTTGTTCCAACAGGAACAGTAAATTCGAAGTCTTCGTATGAGCTATAAGGTGCGGCAACACGAACATCGTAGTCAACACCTGCAGCACGAAGATTGGATCCAGTAAACCCGTATGCCAACGCGCGCTCTGCAGTGATAGGTCCGCAGTTCACGGTTCTGTCAACGAAGATTCTGTTGCGTGTTACCAACGCATCGAACTCTTTCAATGCTTTCGGAAATTCTTTCAAGAAGGCAGTTAATTTATTCCATGCCTTTTCGTTGAAGTCCTTATCCATTCCACCAATACGACCAATGTTCGTTGTTAAACGAGCACCGCATATTTCTTCGAAAATTTCATAGATCTTTTCTCTCCACTGGAAGAGGTAAAGGAATCCGGTCATTGCACCCGAGTCAACCGCAATAACGGTGTCGCATACAATGTGGTCGGCAATGCGCGAAAGCTCCATAATGATTACACGCAAGTATTGCGCGCGCTTAGGAACTTCGCAGTTGATCAATTTCTCAACCGTCATGTGCCATCCCATATTGTTGATAGGAGAGGAGCAATAGTTCAGACGGTCGGTGATTGGAGTGATTTGAGCATATGGACGGTGTTCCGCCAATTTTTCAAAAGCTCTGTGAATGTATCCAACAGTAGGTTCTGCTTTCACAATCATTTCTCCGTCCATGGTGAGGACGTTCTGAAAGATACCGTGTGTTGCAGGGTGTGTAGGACCTAGGTTCAGGATTGAATAATCCTTTTCCGGATCGTTTGGGTTTATGATTGGAGTTGTACTCATAGGATTATCGCCCAAAATATTTATCTTGTTTATCGTCGCGTCCAGCGTCTTCCAACGGATACTCTTTGCGCATCGGGAAGTAGTTCATTTCATCCATGTTCAGGATTCTACGAAGGTCAGGATGACCTTGGAATTGCAC
>JBDLUS010000129.1:0-10574 GCA_039805165.1 Bacteroidota bacterium
ACACCGGTTCCAACATAGCCGTAATCGGCATCTGCCATTTCACCCGGACCATTTACTATGCAACCCATGATTCCGATCTTCACTCCCTTCAAATGCGAAGTGCGTGAACGAATCTTAGCCGTAGTCTCTTGAAGATCGAAAAGCGTTCTTCCGCAACTCGGACATGAAATATATTCTGTTCTTGAAATACGCGTGCGAGTTGCCTGAAGAATTCCAAACGCTATCGCGTTCGATTTCGCTAACGACGAATGTGTACTTGAAATAAGAACACCGTCGCCCAATCCGTCTAACAACAAAGCCCCCACGTCGGTCGACGAATAAAGCGTATACGCTTCTTCATCTAAATCATATTTCGAAGAAAGCACAACCGGACAGGTTACGCCATGATTCATTAATCTAAAGATCGCTGTTCTTCTGTGTTGAACAGCACACACATGCGAAGACTTCAACAACAAGACAACAGTAGGGTCTGACTTCAACACAGAAAGAAACGCCTCGGTCAAATCTTCCAATTCCACTTCAACAAAATTTAACTCACCCGAACGTTCGTTCGGTTGAATGTATTCATTGCATGAAAGAACCGGATAATGGCGTTCTTTGTTTTTATTCTGAAGCCATGCTTCGTATTCCATAACCACACCAAGGGTTCCAGGAATTTCAAAATTCACAGGGTTCTTTCCAACAAACAAATAGTCACACGCCGAATCAGACAAATTCCATTTGTCCATATCAACAGAATACGCATATCCAACAGCAAAAAGAGAGGCCGCTGTTATTGTTTCGCGATTAGAATAATCTGCGAAAACGCGCGGAACATTCTTTCCACCCACATTCAAAACTTCATGCGTATGCCTTCTTGAATAAGCGAAAAAATCAATCGGAACTTCTTCCTTCGGAATGTGAGATTCTGAATTTCTATTCGCGTAACGATCTACCAATAACTTCGCCACCGGCATCTCTGCTTCAGGCGCTTCCGTTAATGAAACTCGAACGGTGTCGCCAATGCCGTCTTCCAACAAGGCACCAATTCCGATGGCCGATTTAATTCTTCCATCTTCACCATCGCCCGCTTCTGTAACACCCAAGTGAAGTGGAAAAACTTCTCCGGTTTCCAACAGCGTTTGAACCAACAAACGATAGGCTTGCACCATCACTTGCGGATTAGACGCCTTCATGGAAATAACCAAATTCTTGTAGTTGCAATCGAGGCAAATGCGAATGAATTCCATCGCCGACTCAACCATACCTTCAGGGGTATCTCCGTATCTGCTTAGAATACGGTCGGAAAGCGAACCGTGATTCGTTCCAATACGCATAGCCGTTCCGTGCTCTTTACAAATTTCAACAAGCGGAATAAACCGATCGCGAATACGCTTCAATTCAGCAGCGTAAGATTCGTCGGTGTATATAATTTCTTCGAACTTCTTTTTATCGGCGTAATTGCCCGGATTCACACGAACCTTTTCTACAATACGAGCTGCTATTTCTGCAGCATTCGGAGTGAAGTGAATGTCGGCCACAAGCGGAGTGTTGTAACCCAACTTGTGAAGTTCTTCGCGAATGTTCTGCAAATTTTCTGCCTCGTTTTTACTGGGTGCAGTAATTCGAACCAACTCACAACCCGCTTCAATCATACGAATGCTTTCAGCAACGGTTGCTTCAGTATTCATCGTATCTGCAGTGGTCATCGATTGCACACGAATAGGCGCGTCGCCTCCCATGGTTAACTCACCAATGGTAACAGGAAGCGTCTTAATGCGCTTGTACCCAAATAAATCTTCGCAGAATGGTTTCATTACTCGGTAAGCTTGCTCATTTCTTCGTTCATCTGAGACTCCAATGCTTGAGTTATAGAATCAGCATCGCTTTGTATCTTATTGAAAGATTCTTCCAATTCCTTGGTAAGGATATCAATGTATTTTCCGTCTTTGATACACTCTTTCGTTTGGTCGTTAATATCGCTAGCCTTGTAATCTGCCTTCGGAAATTTCTCAGCAATCTTAGCTGAAACGCAATCGCAAATCTTCACTCCATCTTCTTTGGTGTAAAGGCTTCCAACTGTTTTTCCGCATTCCGCTTTTACTTCAGCGCGCTTCTCATCGTTCCAACCACCGCATGACGTAAGACCTACTGCGATTGCTACAAATAATATTACTTTTTTCATGTTGAATTATTTTAGTTTACAAGTTTAATACTCTTTTACTTTTTGAAAACACGTTCATCTACCAATTTGTTCTTATTGGCCAATTGTCCGCATGCTGCGTCGATATCCTTTCCGCGTGAGCGACGAACATTCACAATCATGTTCTTGCTTTCCAAGAACTTCGCAAACGCCTCTACACGCTCAGGACTGGCCTGCTGAAACTCCCCGTCGTCAATCGGATTGTATTCAATGATATTTATTTTAACTGGAAGCTGCTTCGAAAATTCAGCAAGCTCCCTCGCATCTTGAATCGTATCGTTGAAATCTTTGAAAATGATGTACTCGAACGTAATACGTGTGCCTGTTGCTTCATGGAAATACTTCAACGCTTCAGACAATGCAGCCAAGTTATTCGACTCATTAATGTCCATGATCTTGTTGCGCTTCTCGTCATTCGCCGCGTGCAGCGAAAGTGCTAGATTGAACTTTACCTTGTCGTCGCCCAACTTCTTAATCATCTTGGCTATTCCCGCTGTGCTAACCGTAATGCGCTGTGGCGACATGCCCAATCCTTCAGGGCTCGTAATCCACTGAATAGAAGTCATCATGCTCTTGTAATTCAGCAAAGGCTCGCCCATGCCCATATACACGATGTTTGTCAATGGCGTGTTGTAACGCGTAAGCGCCTCGTTGCGCAAATAATTCACCTGGTCAAATATTTCACCACCAGTCAAATTACGCATCATCTTAAGCTTTCCTGTAGCACAAAACTTACACGCTAAACTGCAACCCACCTGCGAAGAAATACATGCGGTCATGCGTTTGGTAGTCGGTATCAGAACTCCTTCCACCACCTTATCTCCATCTACCTTGAAAGCGCATTTAATAGTCTTGTCGGTACTTATTTGTTGCTCGTGCAGGACAGCCTTCGACAAGAAATACTTCTCGTCTAGCTTCTCTCTCAAGTCTTTCGGCAGGTTCTGCATTTCCGGAATGCTCGTCGCGCCGCGCTGCCACATCCACTCGCGTATTTGCTTGGCACGAAAAGAAGGTGCTCCCAGTTCTTTCAACTCGGACATTAGTTCTTCCGAACTCAATTCTCGCAAATCCTTTTTTGTATTCATGCGGTGCAAAGATAGATAGCTTACATTTGAATCACATTCACTTTTCATGAAGCGTTTCGTTTTAATATTTATTCTAACTGCAGCACTGCAAAGCTTTGGTCAAACAGACAGTCTTGAAATAATTTTTTCATCAGACTCCGTCCCACCCATAGAGGTGATCGAAGAAGAGGCATTTCCAGCGCCTCCGTTAGAGTTCATTGACACCAATTTCTTCAACGAAAATTTCTACAACGAAAAAGATTATATCCGCTACATGTGTTTCTTCACTGGGGTGGACTTTGGGCTGCTTTCGCTGCAAAATGAAACATACGCCATTAAGCAAAAGCAATCCTTTTCCTTTCGATTGAATCTGGTTGAATACAAAAAGCAATTGGTTGGAAATAGATTCGGCGTTTTTTCTGGAATAGCATTAGGCTATCAGCAAATCGGATTTCAAGACGACTTCAAGTTTTTTAATTCTGGAAGCCAAACTATTCTCGTCTCAGATACCATTGATTATCAGAAAAACCAACTTCGCTCCTTTTCAGTTTCTGTTCCAATTATGTTTGAAATAAACAGCAAGAACACGTTTGAAAAAAACATGCATTTGGCTTTCGGATTGCAGGCCGGATATAGGTATGCCAATAGCACTTATCAGAAACACTTGAATGGCACAGCAACTATTGTTCGCAAAAACAGTGAAGATATTTATGTTAACCGCTATAACCTCGAAGCATGCATTAGAGTAGGGTTTCAGAACCTCACCTTCTTCGCTTCACGTTCATTGACGCCACTTTTCGCCACGAATAAATTTCCAACCGAACTTTATCCTGTGGTTGTTGGACTATGCATTATTCCTGCTAATACAAAGCCAGATAATGATAATCTTGACGATTTCGATTTTTAAAAACATGACATTACGCTCGCGCATTTACATATCGCTCTTTTCTATAACTCTCATTTCCTTTGTTGTTACAGGAATTGTTGCTGCCTTCGATCACTACGAACACGACATCACATACAACGAAGAGCGCATTGCAGAAAAGGAAAAATCCATTCGCGCATCGCTCGAATACTTGCTTCTTCAAAACGGTGGATACATCGATACTGATTCCATTTCAATGCTTCTAGGCGACAAGGTCTGCGAACTTTCGGAAGTAAACAACTTGTTCATTACAATCTACGACTTGAACGGAAGGTATCTCGTTTCCATGAACACAGATACGGCAGAAGCGAATAAAATTCCCATGCAGCTCTCGTCAGAATTAACCAATCAAATTAAGACGACTACCAAAACAAAAGCTGTCATTCTTCCTTCTGAAACAAACGACACACAAAACTTAGCATACTGGTGCTTCAGCGACGATTATGGAAGACCATTGGCCTTGGTGGGTATGCTTTATGAAAAGAAAGAAGTCGAAAAAGCGAAGCTTTGGAATTTCATGAAAGAAATTGGGACCACCTACATTGTACTCTTCATTCTTGCCGCAGGTATTGCCTTTCTAATCACACGTGATTTCACAAAGTCATTAAGTAAATTAAGTGAAAGCATCAACCACCTGAAGCTTGGGAAAAAGAACGAGCCGCTTGAATGGAAGAGCAACGATGAAATTGGACAGCTCATTCAAGAGTACAACAGAATGTTGTTTCAATTGGGAGCCAGCGCAGACAAGCTAGCGCAGCAAGAACGCGAAACAGCTTGGCGCGAAATGGCGCAACAAGTGGCACACGAAATTAAAAATCCGCTTACGCCTATGAAACTTCGTTTGCAGCATTTGCAACGCTCATGGCAAGACAATCCGGAAGAATTTCAAACACGTCTGAACGATTTCGTGCAGAGCATGACCGATCAAATAGACACGTTATCACACATTGCGCAAGAGTTTTCGAACTTCGCTAAAATGCCACAGTCTGTGAATGAACGCTTGAATCTTCAAGACATTGTGAAGTCGGTACTCACGACTTTTGAAAATGAAAATCAGACCATTTCATTCCATCAAAATAACACTAAAACCGCGTTTATTTACGGAGACAAATCGCAAGTGATTCGTGTATTGAACAACCTCATCACAAACGCTATTCAGTCGATTCCAACGGAACGTTCGAAGAAGATATCACTTGGATTGCGCTTCTCTGAAAATCATGTGGTGATAAAAATTTCCGACAACGGAAGCGGCATTTCTCCTGAAATTTCGAAGCGCATCTTCATGCCGAACTTCACCACGCGAAGCACAGGGAGTGGTCTTGGATTAGCCATGGTGAAAAGCATTGTTACACAAATGAACGGTAACGTGGCTTTCAGAACGCAAGTAGATAAAGGAAGCTCGTTCTTCGTTATTGTTCCACTAGATCAAAAAGCATAGGTCTGCTAGGTGCCGCGTCGTTAGCGAAATTCGAAACCTGCAGATTCAAAATATAATTTCCGTCTGAAATTTCATTCGGAACATAGATCAACTCTGTTATTGTTTTTTGAAAATTCGGCTCCGCCGGAACATTCCAAAACAAATGGTGCGCAGCCAATGCTCCGCCGTCTTCCTCACGATCTACACTTGGCAGGTCCACTAACAAATGCTGAACACCCGCATCAACAATTCGCTGCATGGCGCCTATTGTCAAATAAGGAAAATTCGTTCCTGAATATTGGCGTGTGCATTTCGAATGATCATTCGGTTCTGTGCGAATAATTAACGCTTCCACATTCAAATCAAAACCTTTCAGACTTTCCTCATTCACTACCCAATCTCCTTGCGAAGCATCTTGTGAAACATCTTTCGTAGAATCTTGCATCGCATCTTGTGAAACATCTTTCGTAGAATCTTGCTTCAACCTGACCGTTATCAACTTCGCCATGTAATGCGATGAATGGATGCTATTAACCACTGGAACATTCGTGTCAATGATATGCCCAACATTCTCTGTGTGCGTGCCATGTCCATGCGGATTGAAATACACGTCACGAAAATTTACCGCTCCACCTTCTGCAACAGAACCCAAGAACTGTTCGGTACGAACAGGCTCAATGCGCATAGGCTCTACGTACCATGCCCGCGGACCATTTGGATTCAACGAAATACTAATGTCCATTCCCTTTTCGGTTTGAAAAGAATAGATGTGACCCTCTTTTTGAAGCGTAAGTTTCATGCTACAAGATTAAAGAAATAATGTGGAAATAATGTGGTCGGAAATAAGCCATCCCTTCGGTGTAAGTCGAAATCCAGTTTCATCCATGATCGCATTTCCAACTTCAACAAATTTGTAAAAATTTCGTTCGTTGTCTTTTTTCCAATCAGCTGGAAAGTCTTTCCAATCAATACCCTCACACGTTCGAAGTCCAACCATAATGCGTTCATTCCAACGATCAACTTCTGTTAATTCTTCCACCTCGTAAAATTCTTTTTTCAATTCGATTAACCGAATGTATTGTGGATTGTTCGAGACGTTCCAGCGACGCTTCCCTTCAGAATAGGAATGCGCAGAAGGTCCCATTCCCACATAAGGTACACCCTTCCAATAATTGCCGTTGTGCACAGAACGGAAGCCTGTTTTCGCATAATTGGAAAGCTCATAATGCTTATAGCCCAAAAGCTTCGCGGTTTCATCTAAATACATGAAGCTCTTTTCAACCTGTTCGTCTTTTTGCGGCTCCAGAATTCCTTTTTTCTGTCTTGCGCCAAAGACTGTTTTCTCTTCAACCGTTAACGCGTATGCACTGAAATGAGGTATTTCCAATTGAAGCAACTGCTCCACATTCGACTGCCATTGTGAAAAAGTAGCAATCGGAATTCCGAAAATTAGGTCGGCAGTAATATTCGTTAATCCCGCATCCTGCGCGCGTTTAATCGATGCTTCCGCTTGCGCCCCGGTGTGCTTGCGGTTCATGTATTCGAGGTGTTCGTCGTAAAACGATTGTACCCCAATGCTCAATCTGTTAATTCCAAGTCGCTGAACCATGCGCAGATACTCAGAAGTCAAATCTTCCGGATTGGCTTCCAATGTAATTTCTTTCGCCGTGGAAACACCTTCGCCTAAGCCGTCCAATATTCTTCCCAGCTGCGATTCCGTCAACAAAGAAGGGGTTCCGCCGCCGAAATAGATTGTGTTCATTTCACCCTGCGACCACTCTTCTTTTCGAAACGCTATTTCCTTCAACATGGCTTGAACCAATTCTTCTTGGGCATCGAGCTTCGTCGAAAAATGAAAATCGCAATAGTGACAGGCGTGCCTGCAGAACGGAATATGAAAATAGACACCCATCATCTGCGCGAATTTAGCTAGCTTCGCGTACGTTAAGACGAATTAAGACATGAAGGCCACTGTAAATAATGCAAACGCATTCGAAGTTACTTCGAACATAAACAGTAAAACTGTTGTGTTAAACGATCAATCTTTACCGCTAGACCTCCTGCAAAATGAGGCACATCTGCATTTCGTGTGGAAGGGTAAGAGCGTGAACGTAGAAGTCATTTCTCTTTCCAAGGAAGATAAAAAAGTTGTGTTGAAGGTTAACAATAAAATGACTGAGGTTCGGTTAGAAGAGCCGTTGGACGCTTTATTGAATTCGCTTGGGTTCTCCTCTGCGAGCAGCAGTAAAATTAAACAAGTAAAATCTCCAATGCCTGGTCTGGTGCTTTCTATAAGCGCTGAAGTAGGCGAAGAAGTTAAAAAAGACGAGCCCCTTTTGATCTTGGAAGCCATGAAAATGGAAAACGTAATTAAGAGCCCAACCGACGGAGTGGTTAAAAGTATTTCTGTGAATGCTGGTCAGGCCGTTGAAAAAGGTTCTGTCATGATTACTTTTGAATAGTCAAATGAAACAGCTTTTCTTAGTCATATCTGTTTTTTTCTTTCTTGCTAAAGCAATAGCACAACCGTGCGCTAGCGTTGCCAGTAATGTCATTTGCGCCGATGCGCCCGCAACTACAGATCAGCTTTCTTCAAGTTCATTCGGAACAGGTTGTTTCAGTTACTCGATGACTAACTTTTATAGTTTTCAAACAGGAAGCACGCCAAATGGGACTTTAGAATTGGGATTAACTTTCCAGGATTGCGATGACTTTAATGGAAACAACTCCATTGGATTAGTTGTTGCCGAACTTATTCCTTCATCTGATCCATGTTTGCCAGCCTCATACAACATTGTTGGTCCCTGCTTCAGTTCAGATTCAAGTACTGTTTTTTACATGGGCGGATTGTTGCCCGAGCATGAATATGTGATTCTTGTTGGTTCCGATCACGACCCTCTTTTCGGAATTTGTTCGTACGATTTACAAATTGCAGGAACCTCGGTTGATATTGTTGCTGGGGCTTCTCCATTCGAAATTGTATTAGGCGAATCAACTTCTGCCATGGCGCAAGGTGGAAGCTCGGGAACAACCTACACGTGGGATCCCATGCCGGAATTCAGTGAAATCACAAGCGATTCTACCATAACTTTCTATCCTACCGAAGAAGGTCAAACCATTTCCATTTCCGCTATTGGAACCATTGGCGACTGCAGCGTGAATGCACCAATTTTCGTCAATATTCTTTCTCCGATTTCAATTTATAATGCGCTTACTCCCAACGACGATAACATTGATGATACTTGGACCATTTCTGGGATCGACAGACCTGTCTTCGAAGCTGCCGTAGTGAGCGTCTTCGATCGTTGGGGACAGCAAGTCTTTAAGTCGCTCGGCTATCGAACGCCATGGGACGGAACGAACAACGGGAAGTTCTTGCCTACAGGCGCGTATTACTACGTAATTGAATTGAATACTTACAACTTGTACATACCACCGTATGTCGGAATTGTTTCAATATTAAGATGAAGAAGGTACTGGCAATCATAGCATTTGTTTGGATGTTCAGTCCCCTTGCGCAGGCACAACAGCTTACGCATTACACGAATTTCACTTACAATTATTTGAACTACAATCCGGCAGTTACCGGAAGCACGCCATGTCTTGAGGCGCGCGTTGGATATCGCAAACAATGGGCTGGGTTTGAAGGCGCACCAACGACCGGATATGTCAACGTTCACAATAAGTTCGGACTACGCAGATACAACTTTCATGGTGTTGGTGTTATGGTTGAAAATGACACCTACGGCCCTTTCGGAACCACATCACTCGTTGCGAACTATGCCTACCACATGAAACTCACAAAAGGCTATTCATTGTCTTCTGGAATTGGAATTGGATTCACTCAGTTTCGTTTGGGTATAGGTGGAATAACAATGCCCGATATTGATGTTGACCCGGTTATTGGAAATTCTTTAGGCACCATTGTGGCGCCAACCGTAAACTTCGGCTTGTGGCTGTACAGAAAAGATAGATTCTTCGGATTATCTGTTCGACAATTGACACAGCCTAAAGTGAAAGGGCTTCCCGATACTCAAATGAAAAGGCACTTAACCTTGGCTTATGGAAAAGCCATTCAGATAAACGATAACTTCACCTTCAAGCCAGCTTTGTTGTTGAATTACGTTGGAAAGAGTAAGCCGTCGTTGGAAGGACAAGCGATGTTGGAATTCAAAAAAGTTATTGCTGTCGGACTTGCGGGAAGAAGCGGTCACGGGGGATCGGCCTTAGTGAAACTCGATGCCCTTCCGTATTTAACAATCGCATACGCCTATGACATTACAGCAAACCGTTTGCGCTATGCCGCAACCAACTCGCATGAAATTACCTTAGGTTTCCGTGCCTGCGGACTAAAAGAACGCAATCACGTTCCTTGCGCAGCCTACGACTAATGAACATAGAAGAATTTTTCGAAACCTGTCAAGCAATCAGCGAAGACATTACTTCAGACTTGCCTTTCGACGAAAGTTCCCTTGTTTTTCGAATTGAAAATAAAATCTTCGCAATGGTTGATCTCGATGAATTCGAGAAAGGAATCAACCTCAAATGCGATCCTGAACGCGCCATAGAGCTTCGCGAAGAGTACAACGGCATTCAGCCCGGCTATCACACCAACAAGAAACATTGGAACCTTGTCATCCCGAACAGCGACGTTCCCGATAAATTATTGAAAGAACTTGTTCAGCATAGCTTCAACCTGGTAAAACCGAAAACCAAGAAAAAATAGGTTTGTTGAAAGATACTCCGTAAGATTTTTCAAAAGAAGCTTCGCTAACTAACCCCTTGCCAAAGGCATCTTTCGTAGAATCTTGCTTGCATCTTGCCGAAGGCATCTTGTAACACATCTTTCGAAGAATCTTGCTTGGATCTTGTAACACATCTTTCGAAGAATCTTACACCAACGTGTATTTGTACGTCTTAAACGCAAACTTATGCTTCTCGTCAACCTCTTGTTCCAAGATTAATTCACGCGTGTACAAGCTCGCG
>JBDLUS010000130.1:0-12022 GCA_039805165.1 Bacteroidota bacterium
CAGGGATTTCCTGAAGCACTGTTGGAAGGGTGTTTTCAATGAATCCATTAATTGCTTCCAAATTTGGCATCCAATCCATTGAACCAATGTGGTAAACTTTAATTTCGTTCCCCTTCATTTCAACGGGGTCTTGAACGGTCATAGCCACAGGCAAGAGGTAGGAAGGCTTTTGTGAAAGCACTCGAGTAAACTGCAAGTCATCGTAACTAATGCAGGCGATGCCATCAACACTTCGCCAAGCTTCTATTTCAGCTTTATATAATTTTTTGCTGAGGTATGACATGTAGGCGCGCTTGAAGAAATTCTTTTCTCCAACCGCCAGCTTATTCCAAATTTGGTGTTCAACATTGTGTGATCTAAGAATAACTTTCGTCTTCACGTTTCTGCGAATGGTGGGCAGATAAGGTGTAGTGAAAATACTTTCAAGAATAATACAATCGTATTTTTCTTTTTGAAGTAAGCGCGTGAGTCGGATGTCTACATCTACTGAAAAAAAACGACTCAGGTTGTAAGGGTCACGTGTTATGAAGTTGCAGTAGACATCAACTAAATTCATGTTCGTGTCTACATAAACACCTTCAATGTCTGTTTTCTGCACATAGTCTTCGGGCATGATTTCCGGAAGGAAATCGTGCTTATCTGTGAATAGTGTAAAAACTTTAACGCTATGTCCTGCTTGGAGCAGTCCGGTTGTAAGGGCGTGAAAAGCAATGCATCCTCCATCGGTTAGCGGGAGCGGAGGTTTCTGACAAATCTGAAGAAATTTCATGAGTTATCAGATTTGGTTTTCTTTTCTTTTTTCTTGAAAATGTTCCACTGCCATTTCCCTTCCATTCGCGCTCTATAGGTAATGAATATACCCATTGGCAGTGTGACAAATGTTGCTAGCCACATTCCAATTTGAGGTTCGAGAATATTGCTTTTGGTCATTTTTTCTCCAGCAATGGTAAGCATTTCAAAGAGAATGAAAATCCCTAACGCTAGAATGGTTGGCCAGCCTAAACCACCCTTGCGAATAATTGCGCCAAGCGGAGCGCCAATGAAAAAGAGAATAATGCAAGAAAAAGCAAGAGTGAATTTTCTGTGCCATTCTATTTTATGACGATTAATGAATTTGTTTCGGTTGAGTAATTCTTCGTTCATGCCCTCGAGCGTCTTCGCTTGTTTGGCATTGTTATCTAATGCAACGTTTTTCGCACTGGTAACCGAAGGTGCATTGGCGTCGGAAGTTTTGTTCTGATTGTTTGCTTGAAAATATTGAATGGCCTTTTCAAGACTGTCGCGTTGAAGTTCAAGACTATCAATGGTTTGATCGAGTTGGGCTACCGTCATCATCTCGAAGGAATTCTTGAAAATCTCTTCGTCGTTTTTCTGAAAGATGAAAGAACTTAAGTCAAGACGAAGGATCATTGTTTCAAAGTTGCCAGCAACTAAAGGCATGTGCTTTTCTGGCTTTTGAGGTTGCATAGCGCCTTTCTTCGGTCTGTTGGTTTCTTCTTTCTCTTCGTAGGTGACTCCGTTTTTAAGTGTGAGAATGAGGAAGCGTTTGTCTTCTGTTTCACTCATGTTTCCCTCTTGCGCGCGAATAACAGTTCGGTTTCCTAAATTCTGATTGCGGTGGTCATAGATTAGGACATCTCCGAGAACCCCAGTCTCTATGTTTTTGTCCATTACGCGAATGCTTATTCCTTCAATACCGTTATAGAACACGCCACTTTCAAGGTTTAGGGTTGGACGTTGCTGAACAATACTGTAGAGCAAGGTTCGGAATTTCAAGTTTGCAATAGGCCAAGCGTTGTTCGCGAAGACGAATGAGAAAATGGATAATGCGCACATGAAAACAACAAGAGGGCGAAGAATTCGGCTCAATGACATGCCCGCACTTTTCATTGCAGTGAGTTCATAGTTTTCGGCGAGTGTTCCGAAAGTCATGATGCTAGACATTAGAATAGCGAGTGGCAGAGCCATGTTCACGATTCTTGCGCTTGCATAAACGAGCAGTTGTAAAATCGTAATTGGGTCAATTCCTTTTCCAACTAAATCGTCTAAGTACACCCAAATGAATTGCATTTCAAAAATGAACATCGCAATCAAGAAGGTAATAATGAAGGGACCAATGTAGGCCTTCAGGAGTAGACGTGATATTTTAGGGAACAGAGTCAAGGAAGCAAAAATACTGACTATCTTGCCACCTCAAATCTGCAAAATGAAAAAACTATACTTTTTAGCAGCACTCTTCTTGTCGCTGCAAGTGATGGCTCAGGAGCCAGTTGGATTCAGAGAGTCTAATGATTCTTTCAATTCTCGAATTGAGCGAATTCAAGTCGCGAACTTGACAAGTGAAGAATTGTGGGCCATGGCCGACAAGTCAGATAAAAATGGAACTCTTCCTATTTACGGGAAAATCATTGAGCACCCGATGGATGCACTTACAGATGGAGCGTGGACTTACTTCCCGAATGGAGATAAAATGTGGCAGATTCGCGTTTATAGTCCAGGCGCGTTAAGCATGGATGTTTTCTTTAAGCAGTTGTATTTGCCTGAGGGAACGCAGTTGTATGCTTACACGGCAGATCGAGAATGGTTTGTTGGGCCTTATAATAGTGAGGAAAATTCAGAGACGGGTTTATACAGAACTCCTGAGGTTTTTGGCGATGATTTAGTACTGGAGTATTATCAACCTTTCGACGTCATGGAACAACCGGTATTGAACATTAGCGGTTTTGGACACTATTTCAGATTTGTTCATGACGATCGTTTTGAGCGTGCGTCTGATCCTTGCGAAGTTGATGTTAAATGTCCGGAAGGTGATGAATGGGCTGACGACATGAAATCCGTTGTTAAATTGAGTATTCCTTCTCCAGATGGAGTTGGTTTGTGCTCAGGAACCCTCGTGAATAATACATCTTATGACTGCAGAAAGTTTATTCTAACTGCGATGCATTGTACTGAAACTTCAACAACTGCGAATTTCGGAAGTGTTGTTGTTCGTTTTAATTATCAGAAGAGCGCATGCGGTTCTGGTATTAGTGCCTCAGCACAGCAGAAGACTGGTACTGTTCGTTTGGCAGATTCTAACGACGGTGGAGGTGCTTCAGGAAGTGATTTTTGTTTGTTGGAAATGACACAAGCGATACCTGCAACTTGGTCTGTTTATTATGCTGGTTGGAATGCCAATACATCTGCACCGACTGCTTCAACGTCAGGATGGAAGGCCATTTGTATTCACCACCCGGCTGGAGATGTAAAAAAGATTTCTACTGCAGGGACTGTTTCTACAGGTACTTGGCAAACTTCTGGTCATCACTGGAAAGTAAACTGGATTCAGACTGTTACGAATTGGGGCGTAACAGAGGGAGGATCTTCGGGGTCGCCATTGTTTAATAAAGATCACCAGATTATTGGAACACTTACAGGCGGAGGATCTTTCTGTGATGCGCCAACTGCTCCGGATTATTATGGTAAAATGGACAAGCACTTTACAAGTAATCCGAATCCAACGAATGAAGACCTAGTGGATTGGTTGGATGCCGCAGGAACCGGATTATTGGTTGTTGACGGGTCTTATCCAGGAACAGCTGCGGTTCAGCCTTGTTTTGGTGTAGTTGGAGTGGAAGAGAGCGTGTCTTTTCAAGAGTTAACTATTTTCCCAACACGTGTTGAGGATAGCTTTACTTTGACTTGTCCACGATTCGATTTATTGAAAGAAGTTCGAGTGTATACGCAAGATGGTAGATTGGTTGAAAGCATGAATTTAAATGCATCTTCAACCATTATTTCTGCAAGTAACTTTGCTAGTGGAATGTATTTCATTCAAGTGGTGAAGAAAGACGGTTCTTCCTTCAACAAGAAATTTGTGAAGTTGTAATGCTATTTGAATCCTTTCCGAAGGCGTGGAGCGAATTGCTTAGAGAGGAAGCGAGAAAGGAATATTTATTTTTATTAGAAAAGAAAATCGAGGAAGCGTATGCTTCCTCGATTTGTTTTCCACCCAAAGAAAAAATCTTTGAAGCATTTGCTTTGTGCTGCCCAAAGGATGTCAAGGTTGTTATTCTCGGACAAGATCCTTATCACGGAACAGGGGAAGCGCATGGATTGGCTTTTAGCGTTCGTCAAGGAATAAAGACCCCGCCCTCTCTTCGGAATATCTTTAAGGAATTGGAAAGCGAATACGGAATCGATTTGACAAGGTCAACAGATTTAACTTCATGGGCAAACCAAGGCGTATTTCTTTTGAATAGTGTTCTAACAGTGGAAAAGGATAAGGCTGGAAGTCATTCCAAATGGGGATGGGAAGAATTTACGAACGCGGTTATTTCATTTATTTCGAGAGAAAACGAGCATATCGTTTTTGTGCTGTGGGGAGATTATGCACGAAAGAAGAAGAGTTTAATAGACCTGTCGAAGCATGCTGTAATTGAAAGCGCTCACCCTTCGCCGCTTTCGTCCTATCGTGGTTTTTTTGGTTCGGAACCCTTTTCGAAAATTAATGCGCACCTCAAGGAGTGGGGGAAAACAGAGATTCAATGGTAATCGAGCTGTGTTAAGAACTTTGAATGATCAGAAAGTAGAGGGGCATTCCTAAAGTAATATTTATCGGAAATGTAATGGCGAGTGCCATCGGAAGTAACAATCCGGGATTGGATTGTGGGACCGAAATTTTCATTGCTGCGGGCACGGCAATGTAGGATGCGCTTGCGGCGAGGACTGCGAAAATAAATCGATTGGCGACATCTGTTATTATCCCTTCGCTCAAGAAAGCAACAAGGCATCCATTGAATAAAGGGATAACCAGCGCAAATGCAATAGGGAACCATCCCAGTGAAAAGAATGATTTAAGTTTTTTGCCGCTTGATATTCCGAGGTCTAGAAGAAAAATCGCGAGAAACCCTTTGAATAGATCGTTCGTGAAGGGTTTTATACCTTCGGCTTGCTTTGCACTTGCTAGATATCCAATAATTAAGCTTCCGATTATTAGTAAAACGCTACCGTTGGTGAAGGAGTGTCTTATTGCAGTTCTTTTCTGAATGCGTTCTGTGTTGTTCGTATTGAAAATTGAAATGAGTACCAGCCCCATGATAATAGCCGGAGATTCCATTAATGCCATAACGGCAACCATATGTCCTGAGAAACTCATTTGCTGTGCTTCTAGAAAAGAGGCAGCTGTAACAAAGGTAACAGCGCTCACGGACCCATAGGCAGCGGCCACGGCTCCAGCGTCGAACACATTCAACTTAGTTTTAAGTATGAAAAAAGTATAGATGGGAATGAGGAGTGAGATCAGAATTCCGAAAATCATTGAAATCCCAACTTCAAAAGTAAACGGTTCATTTGAAAGTTCTTGACCGCCTTTGAATCCAATGGCAAATAATAAATAGAGCGATATGAACTTGGCAGAGTTTTCAGGAATGACAAGGTCGCTTTTAAGTTGAACGGCGACAATTCCAAGGACGAAGAAGAGTAAAGCGGGGTTTGTTAAATTTTCGAGGAGTAGGTTTAGATTCATAGGTTCTATTTCACTCGTGAAATTTGATTTTTTAATCAGTCGTTAATAATTGAAATTTTAATTTCAGAATGGATTTTAATTTTTCTATTTGAAAATTCTGGAGTCTGAAGGAAAGCTATTGTTCTCTTGAGCTCTCTCTTTAATTCGGGAAGTCTTTCCATGGCAATTTCATCTTCTTTGCTAAATCGCTCTAGAGAACTGAAATTTTTCATTTGATGAAAATGAATTTTTGTTGAGAATACATTCGTTAGAATCTCTTTTGCTTGTTCTGCGGTGAATTCTCCATTAATCAGTTCTACAGTTTCGTCTTGCTTCATTGTGTTTTTTTTCTTTCGGGTGCAAAAGTGCGTTGGTTTCATTTTAAATTTTTATTTATGTTTGTTATAGAATACATAACAAACATTTATGAATTACACGTTGAATCAACTTCAGATATTTTTAAAAGTGGCTCAATTGAGAAGCATTACAAGAGCAGCAGTTGAATTGAACTTAACACAACCCGCAGTTTCAATTCAATTGAAGAACTTTCAAGATCAGTTCGAGAGTCCATTGATTGAGGTTGTAGGAAAGAAAATATATGTGACAGATTTTGGGATTGAAGTTTCAGGACGGATAGATCAAATTTTAACTCAGGTCGAATCAATTTCAAATTTGAATAAAGAAAAAAGTAAGCGGTTAACTGGAAAGCTCAGAATAGCTGTTGTTTCTACAGGTAAGTATGTTATGCCTTATTTCCTGACTGATTTTCTCAAGAAGAACAAGGAAGTTACTTTACTCATGGACGTGAATAATAGGGCGGGAGTCATTCATAGTTTGGAAAATAATGAGATTGACTTAGCCTTGGTCTCTGTTTTACCGGACAAAAGGAATTATGAGAGTTTAGAGTTGCTGCCAAATAATTTATTCTTGGTTGGAAACAAAACAATCAAAAGCAATAAGAAGGGAGGTGAGTCAATGGATTTTTCTCAGCTACCATTCATATACAGGGAGAAGGGGTCTGCAACGCGTCAGACAATGGAACGTTTCATTGAAAAGAAGAAAATACAACCAGTAAAAAAGTTGGAACTTACATCGAACGAGGCGGTAAAGCAAGCAGTCCTTGCGGACCTAGGATATTCAATCATGCCGGAGATTGGTATTCGAAATGAATTGGCCAATGGCCTGCTGCACATAGTGCCAGTAAAGGGCCTGCCAATAACCACTTCATGGCAATTGATTTGGTTGAAAGGAAAGCGACACAACTCAGTGTCAAAATCATTCTTAGAACATGTCGAGAATGAGAAAGATTCAATTATTGCAGAACACTTTAGTTGAGGAATGAACTTCGTTGTTAGAACTTCGTTGTTAGAACTTCGTTGTTGGAACTTCGTTGTTGGAACGAGGTTGTTGGAACTTCGTTGTTTGAACTTCGTTGTTGGAACTGCGTTGTTTGAACTTCGTTGTTGGAACGAGGTTGTTGGAACTTCGTTGTTTGAACTTCGTTGTTAGAACTTCGTTGTTGGAACTTCGTTGTTGGAACTGCGTTGTTTGAACTTCGTTGTTGGAACGAGGTTGTTGAAAATCCGAAATGGAAGAATATAAATTGAAATTCCTATTAAGACGCTTGCTTGTACA
This sequence comes from Bacteroidota bacterium, assembly GCA_039805165.1. Lineage (GTDB taxonomy): Bacteria > Bacteroidota > Bacteroidia > Flavobacteriales_D > Sanyastnellaceae > CAIZGX01. The sequence goes on from JBDLUS010000130.1 coordinate 7,121, forward strand.
GTTTATTCATGAAAATAACATGTGGAAAGCTGATACAAGAAATGAAGATGAAGAAAATTCCCCAAGCGTTATATGATGTATTTATTTCACTTTGAATCATTGGCCAAAGTAGAAAGAAGAGAATGAGTATTATCCATGCACCAAGGTGAAAGGGAAGAGCATGCAACCAAATTTTCTTATTGTTATTTTGAATGTGTTGCTTGAGATGTCCCCAACTTGTTATGCTGTGTTGACCAATGAAATATGTTCCGAAAGCCAGTAGGAGAGGTAGTTGACTAGAAATGGCAAGCCAGCACAGGGTAAATGTCATAGGTAAGTTCCGTTTCAAAATGGCAAAAAATAACCATGGGGTAATGGTCAAAGATGAAATTGAAAAAGGAAATTCAATACCTGCTATATAACTTAATATTGACGAAGTTTCGTTTTGGTGCGTTCCTAAAATGTAGAGAAGAAGTGATACTCCCCAGGGTAATGTGAGAAGGTTAGAGATAGACCACTGGCGAATATCGGCTTGTCCAAAGTGCCAAGCAGAGTAAACGAGAAAGGCTATCAGCGCAAGCGTAGGGGCTAGAAGCCAAAAGACGCCCATACATGAAATTAAAAATAGATATTGACCAATGAATCGCGGAGCTTTTTTATAATCCCACGATTTCGATTCTATTAAATGATCTACGGCTCCATGTGGCAAACCAACGCATATCATTCCAATGATTAGAGCGGTATATCCTATTGCGTTTCGTGTTTCAGGAATGTTTGAAAGAGAAAATAATATGGAAACAAAACAGACGATAACAAAAGGTCTGAATGCTTTGCTTTTGATGAAGTGAATGCCTAATGATTTCAAGAATATTCCAATGGGTAGGCGGCTGAATATTTTAATGTCTTCCAAAATTGACGTTTTCTCGTCGAGGAATTTTAGAATGAGTTTTGTCTCTACGTTGGAGAATAGTTGAGTGAAAATGACTCTGCCATAGTTTGGCCAGAGATGGAGTATTATTAGAAGAAGCGAATCATAAAAAGCGAATCTTCCTTTTGTAGACTCTTCGTGTGTTCTGTTTGTTGGGATTGTTTTTTGCCCCACTTGAATTCGCTTAGCGATTTCAGTGGCTTGGCTAAACATATTTTTGAAGGCATAGCCTGTACTTGGTTTGAGGCAATAATTTCTCGCTCCAAGATTGATAATGTTTTTGCTGTCAACGCTATCGAGAGACGCATTACTCATAGGAATGCACCCTTGCTCAATTCCAGTCTTCTTGTATGTCCCGAATTGATTTTTGATGTAGTCTTCGAGAATGGATTCCGCTTCAGTCTTTGTAATGATTTCTTTTCCGAATCTCGTTACTTCAATAAGTGCTGAATTGGCTGAGAAAGGCAATACATAAACAAATTGAGTGAAATTGTTTTGTTCAATGTTGAAGTCCATCATGCAGAATGACTCAACATTTAATATTTCATCTGGAAATTCTACGATCCATCCAAGAAAGCTTTGAAACAGTGTTGTTTGATTCCATTCGGGTTTTTGTAAAGACGGAGTTCTAGAATCAAAGATGTATTCTCCGTAGGTTTTTTCGCCGCTTATTGTTGCGAAGTTTCCTCTGCTATCAGTTCCGGTCCCGGTAACTGTTTCAAATAATACTTGAGCAGCGTATTTTTCAATAATCGCATTGGCCTTTTCAATAAGAATTGAATTGGGAATGTGGTTGTAAGATGTTGGGTTTAGTGCTTCTTCTTTTCCATTGTTCAACTGAATTTTAGACCAGCTGTGTTCAATGAAAGGCATAAGTTCCTTTTTTACCTCTCCGTTTTCTTCAGTCCAAAAACAAAAGTTTTTGTTGTTGGTTGAATCTTTATTCGGATTAACGATTAGAATTTTTTTAGAATCTAAAAGATTTCTCTTTTCAAGTTCAATGAGCACGAGTGCCGCAGACGCTCCTTTGCCAGCAAATATGAAATCGTATTGCGGTTGAGTATTCATTTTTGGAGTTGTTTGACTGCTTTCTTAGTTTGAAAAGGAGTAATAAAAAGGGCGTAAGTGATTTTTTCCTTACGCCCCTTTCAAAATTCTATTTTTCGTAGAATAGATTTACTTAGTCTTCTTTACGCGACAACGCATAAATAACTAAACCAAATCCGATTTTGTTGATTGCATCTGCGATGTTGTAAACGATATCCATAGCGTGTAATGCAGCTGCTTTGTCTTGAACCAATTTGATTCCGAACAAACCACCGTCAGTACCTAAGATATATCCCAATGGGTAGATTGCCCAACCAACCAATACAAACCAAGCAAGGATACGAGTAGCCTTAGCAACTTGTGGACCTGCATCTTGAGCCAATTTAGCCACTTCACCAAACCAGATTAAGTAAGCAATATAGAAGTAAGCTGCACCTGAGATAACTCCCCAAAGAACACTTTGTGCTGGATCTAAAACTTCTCCGATGTAACCAGTAACTAACATTACCAATGATGCGAAAATTAATTTCCACAATAATGCAATTTTAGCACCTGCTTTCTTCGTGATTAAGTAAAACTCAACACACATCAATGGAACAGTCAAGATCCAGTCAACATAACGGAAGAACGTTGGTGATTCACCAGTCTCTAAGTTATAACTTCTCATGTAGTAGTAGTGAACTGCTGCAATGAAAGTAATAAGACCAGAAACAAGAACTGAAGTTCTCCACTTCGAAGAAGTGTTGTTCAATTCAAAAAAGAAGAATACTGAAGCGGCCATCATAGCCATTGTTCCGATGAAGAACGTGAATGCAACGTAGTTGTCACTCGCAATTGTAACATGTCCCATAAATAAGGTTATTTAGTTGAGGTTTTCCTACTCTTATGGATTTTCGGATTCTCCGCGTTTTTTAATGTGGCCTCTGCCTCCACACTAAGTAAAACATCGCTAGTTTGGTTTTGTTCACTCTTGTTTAACATTTTTATTTCAAGTGTTAAACAAAGCGGGTTCTAAACCAAATTGGACTTGAGTTGTTGTTTTAATACGATGGAAATAAATTTGAATACAAAGGCGATCATTAGTAGAATTGAAGGAATAGATCCCATTGAGTATGGTAAATCAAGAAATTACCTAAACGGAGCAGTTACACAGTTGTCTCCTTTTATTTCAAGAGGAGTAATAAGCACGAAGCAGGTTTTCGATTCAGTTATGAAGAAAGGATACGCAATAGACGAAATCGAGAGCTTCATTAGAGAGCTGGCTTGGCGAGACTATTGGCAGCAAATCTGGATTGTGCGAGGTTCAACAATAAACTCAGACACTCGAAATGCTCAACCGCGCGCTGAAAGAAATGGCGTTTCCATGAATATCGTAAACGGACAAACAGGAATTCAGGCCCTAGATAAGGGCATTGCAGAGTTTTATAAAACGGGATACTTACACAATCATTTACGCATGTACATAGCTTCATGTGCGACCAATCTTGGAAGATGCGCATGGATTCAACCGGCACAATGGATGTATTATCATTTGTTAGACGCCGATTGGGCGAGCAATGCGTTAAGTTGGCAATGGGTTTGCGGCGCGAAGAGCAACAAGCTTTATTTCGCGAATCAGGAAAACATAAACAAATATTGCAACACCAATCAGACAAAGACTTTTCTAGACGTTTCATATGAAGAAATTGAAACCATCGGAATTCCAAAGGAACTAAGTGAATTGGAAACGTTTCAATTGAAAACAAAACTTCCGAATGCTTCTTTTCCAACTATACAAAATGGAGATACGTGCTTCATATACAACTTCTATAATCTCGATCCTATGTGGCGAAAAGATGAAGAGGGCGCGCGCATTCTTATGTTGGAGCCTTCGGTGTTTGACAAGTATCCCGTTTCCGAGAAGAGTATTCAGTTTTGTATTGATCTGGCAAAAGAGAACATTCCTAACATTCAAATCTTTGTCGGTGAGTTTTCAGATTTGCAGCGTATTCCCGATGTGAAATTCATTTTTAAAGAACATCCATTGAATTCTTATCATGGAATTCAAGATGAACGAGAATGGATTTCTTCGGTGAAAGGAGATTTTCCTTCCTTCTTTGCGTTTTGGAAAAAAGTTAAAAAAGAGTTGCAATGAAAAAATCGAACCTGCCTTCTAAAATCTGCACGGTATGCGGACTTCCATTTTCTTGGCGAAAGAAATGGGAGAAGAATTGGGAAGAGGTGAAGTATTGCAGTGAACGGTGTAGAAGGTCGAAAGACAAAAAATCTTCGAGCAATTAATTCAGGTTATAAAACTTCTTCCAACTGTTTGGTGTGCTGCTCTACTTGATGCTCATTGAAATTATCCCATCGCGGAGCGTCTTCCGTTTTCTCATACAAGAAGGATTTCAAATATTCGCTGCTATCGTTGTGAAGGTCATGCAGATGCTGAAGAATTTGGAAGAAGAATTCATCTAATCGATTAACATCCTTTAAAGCAAGTTGAAGCGAAGTTGGAAGTTTGAATACACGAACGATTTCATTCTTCTCTTCATCACTCATCTCTGTTTTGTACCCTTGCGTAAGCGTCTTGAAAACAAGGTTGTTCCAAATAACATTGTTGCTGGCCCATTCAATCTCTTCGTTGTGTTGTGCGTGCTCTGAAATCAACACAATCGCATGCAACACTTCGGGAAGATATTCAGTTGGGAATTCATCGAAGCTTCTGAATTCGTATCCGCTTTGATAAAGCTTTTCTCTGTTGAAGTCCAGTCCAACATCTGAAAGAAGTTCGTAACACAATTCAGATTCAATGCGATCGCGCCACCAAATGTTTTCTTCTTTTTGGAAATTCAAAAGCTTTCTGAATTCATCAACAGGAAAAGTAAGAACTTTTCCTTTCGGCATAGATCGGTGATACGTTCCAACCCCTGTGTATCTCGACATGGCGTTGCGCATAGATCCGCCAG
>JBDLUS010000131.1:0-13858 GCA_039805165.1 Bacteroidota bacterium
CAGCTCTTGCCCACATACCAATACATGGTCCGCAAGCGTTTGCAAATACTTTAGCACCAATCTTCGAGAAAGTTTCAATTAACCCGTCGCGCTCGATGGTGTAACGAACCTTCTCTGAACCTGGCGTAATGCTAAATTCAGCTTTCGGCTCAATACCTTTTTCTGCCGCTTGCTTCGCTAGAGATGCAGCACGCGATATGTCTTCATAAGAACTGTTCGTGCAAGAGCCAATAAGACCAGCTTCAACTTTAGTTGGCCAATCGTTCGCAGCAGCAGCCTCTTTCATTTTAGAAATAGGCGTAGCCAAGTCTGGAGTGAAAGGACCGTTGATGTATGGCTCTAATTCGTCAAGGTTGATTTCCAACACTTGATCGAAATACATTTCAGGGTTAGCATAAACTTCAGCGTCTCCGGTTAAGTGCTCGCGAATGTTGTTCGCAAGATCTGCAACTTCAGGGCGACCAGTAGAGCGAAGGTATCTCTCCATGCTGTCGTCGTATCCGAAAGTTGAAGTGGTTGCTCCAATTTCAGCACCCATGTTACAAATGGTTCCTTTTCCTGTGCATGAAAGTGCTTCAGCACCTTCGCCGAAATATTCTACGATGCATCCGGTCCCACCTTTTACAGTAAGGATTCCAGCTACTTTCAAAATAACATCTTTAGCAGAACACCATCCGCTTAATTTACCGGTCAATTTAATACCAATCAATTTCGGGAACTTTAATTCCCAAGCCATTCCGGCCATTACGTCCATGGCATCTGCACCACCAACACCAATCGCAACCATACCCAATCCACCTGCATTTACGGTATGTGAATCGGTTCCGATCATTAATCCACCTGGAAACGCATAATTCTCAAGCACCACTTGGTGAATGATACCTGCGCCTGGTTTCCAGAAACCAATGCCGTATTTATTTGAAATAGTTGAAAGGAAGTTGAATACTTCGTTGTTTTTAATCAATGAATCGCTCAAATCGGTTGTAGAACCCACGCGTGCTTGAATCAAATGGTCGCAGTGAACAGTTGAAGGAACTGCTACTTTTTTTCTTCCTGCTTGCATGAATTGTAACAAAGCCATTTGTGCGGTAGCATCTTGCATAGCCACACGGTCTGGAGCGAAATCTACATAAGAATTTCCACGTTCGAAAGCCACGTCAGATGCGCCTTCCCAAAGATGTGAGTAAAGAATTTTCTCGCTTAATGTAAGCGGTTTTCCAACTACTTTTCTTGCGTTTTCCACTCGTTCAGCAAGTCTGCTGTAGTGGTTTTTAATCATGTCTAGGTCGAATACTTGACTCATTATATGTAGATTTTTACGCTGCAAAAATAGTTAGGAATCGAGCGAATTACAACCCTACTTTTGTTTTATGCTTCGAGTTTTATCGACATCTTTCAAAGAAAACATTCAAACCGCTGTCGGTTCGGTTCGAAGCCAGAAGCTGCGAGCTACTTTGACAGTGTCGATTATTGCAATTGGTATCACGGCTTTGGTCGGAATGATAACAGCAGTGAAGTGCATCGAGCGCAAGTTGAGTGAAGAATTTTCAAGGCTGGGGTCGAACACTTTTTCCATTCGTTCGGGAAATAATGCCCGTCAAGGAATGCGCAGGGGGCAAAGCAGTAAAAAAGTCGAGGTAATTTCTTACGATGAAGCGCGTAAGTTTCAGGAGTTGTTCAAAGAAGATGCAATTGTCTCTTTGAGTGTTTTTGCTTCGGCAACTTCAACTGTTTCCAGAGACGGTTTAAAAACCAATCCGAATGTAACTGTTTTGGGATGCGACGAGAATTATTTCGATCTCTCTTCTTATGTTTTGAGCGATGGACGGAATTTCTCTTCTTTCGAATTGAAAGACGGAGCCAATGCAATGGTCTGCGGCGCTGATATTGCGAAGGAACTTTTTAAAGGAGGGGTTTCTCCGATTGGTCAAACTGTAGATGTAAGTGGAAGGTCATACGTGATTGTGGGTGTCTTGAAGGCCAAAGGAAATACGTTTGGTTTCGCAGGTGATAACCAATGTTTAATTCCTTTAACCAATGTTCGAAAGACTTTCGGTGATGCGAATTCCGAATATCAAATTAGCATTGCAGTAAAAACAGCAAAGCAATTAGAGTCAGCAACAGAGAGTGCCGTAGAGGCTATGCGCGTAGCGCGTGCCGATGGCCCCGGTGAAGACAATTCGTTTGAAGTGAATATGAGTAACGGACTAGTTGAACAGTTGCTAGGATTAATTTCAGGAATAACGCTGGGTGGAATTTGCATCGGAATAATCACGCTTATAAGCGCGGGTATTGGTCTTATGAATATTATGCTTGTGTCAGTGACAGAGCGAACGCGTGAAATAGGAGTCAGAAAATCAATTGGAGCTAGTGCGAAAATTATTCGCCAACAGTTTTTAATTGAAGCGGTGTTGATTGGTCAAATCGGCGGCTTTATTGGAATAGTGTTAGGTGTTTTGGTTGGAAATATTGTGTCTGTGGTTATTGGGGTGGGGTTCACCATTCCTTGGATGTGGCTATTTCTAGGAGCAACAATTTCCTTTTTAGTTTCAGTAGCTTCCGGATATTATCCAGCAAAGAAAGCTTCGAAGCTCGATCCGATAGAAGCTCTTCGATACGAGTAATAAAAAAGGCCACCCGAAGGTGGCCTTTTCATTCCAGAAAGAAAATATTATTTCTTAACTGAAAGTGTTTTGGTGAACATTCTAGATCCTCCGATTACAAGAGAAACCTCGTAGTTACCAGCGTTCAAGCCAGCAACGTTCAATTCGAAGTTGTTCATTCCTGGAGTGTATTTACCCAAGTTCTTGAACTCAATTAATTTACCAGTGATGTCACGTACTTCGTAAGCAACGTTCGCTGCAGAAGTTAACTCGAAATTAACGCGAGTTGAAGTTACAGCTGGGTTTGGAGCGAATTGGAAGAAAGTAAGGTTGTCAGAGTTGATCTCATCTACAGCAACACGCTCTGAAAGAATCAAGCGAACTGCAGGAGAGAAGCTTTGACTTCCGAACCATACGAATGAACCGTCACCAGCCATTTCATAAACTGACGTAGAGTTGTCGGTATCGCTGTTGTCTTCAGCAGCAACAGTTAATTGAAGAGCACTTGTGTTTTCGTTCAATACACCGTTGAAGTAAACAGTACCAGGTTGAAGATCGATTGGTGCATCGAACGCGAAATATTGGTAACCGTTATCGATCCATCCTGCATTCAATACATAGTCTTGAGAAGCAAGAACTGCAGCGTCGTTAGGACTTCCTTCGAACAATACAGCCGAATAATCTACACCAGCGTCAGAAGTTGGACCGAAAACTACAGTCAAACCATAAGCCAATGAACCGGCATTTGGACATGTGTAGAACGCACCGTAACCGGTTGGATCGAACTCACCTGGGCTAGAATCGCTAGCACGTGGAGTTAATTCAATGTCAAGGTTTGCCTCATCTTCGTGGCCATATTCATCCGTTGAGTAAACGATGATTTTGTCCTTGTTGTTGTTGCTAGGATCTTCATCGCCAAAAGTGTCAAGACTAGAAATGCCTGCGCGAACGGTGTAAGTTCCAATTGCACTTGGCTCCCAATTTGTTTGAATGTACAGGGTATCGTTAAGGAATGAAGGACATTCAGCCGTGTTACCGAAAGCTTCCATGGTGAATGGTGCAGAAATAGCGTTTCCAACGACAGTACCTGTGCCGTCAAGAATGTCAACGTTGATAAACGTGTTTGTTTGATCTGCGCTTCCGTTGTTACGGTAAATTACACCAACTAAAAGACCTCCGTCTGCAGCGTATGTGCGTTGTTCGAAAGGAGTAACACGGTATTCCCAGATGTTGAATACATCTCCGTTTGTTACTTGAAGAATTTCAAGGTCGTTTACAACAGAGTTGTCGAAAATTTCGATATCATCGATTCCCCAGAAGTAGTGGCTGTAACCAGCTGCAGCAGCTGTGTTGTAACCCCAACGAACCAATACACTTGATTGTCCTGCAGCTGCGCAAGAAATGTCAACACGAGTGTTTAGTGGGTTAGCAGAAAGTGAGTTTGCACTTGGTGTGAAGCTGCCGTTTGCTGGGAAAACCACCCAGTTATTTCCTCCGTCTGTCGAAACTTCTAACGTCAAAGGAGACGCAGAAAAGCAGCAATAACGGAAGTACTGAGACCATTCAACAATAACAGAAGTCATTGCGCTACAATCGATAGTTGGAGTTGACATACTTCCAGTAACATCCTCAACACCGTTTGAAACGGGAGTGTTGTATAAATCACAGTCGAAAATTGCCCATCCGTTCGCAGCAGTTGGTGAAGCTAGCGCTGGAAGTGCAGAAGAGAATTCCCCAGCAGGAGAACTAGCGTTAGCAATCATCCAGATTGTTCCAGCAGGGCTGCTGTCTTCGTGAGTCATGTCGCCGAAACCTGTAGAGAAGTTTTGGCTGTAAACAACAACACGATCAGTTGAGTTTGTCGGAGTCATAGTGCTTGCATGAGCAGAACGTTCCAATTCAGTGTTTGAAGGAGCTTTTGGAGCAGCTTTAATGTCTGTCACTGGCGTTACTTGCGCCGATGCAGAAATAGCTAAACCTATAGCACCGCAAAGAGTAAAAAGTTTTTTCATCTTAACAGGTTTAATTTTAGAGTGGGAAGGTAAGAAATCTTTCAATATGCAAATCTCTTGGTTAAAAAAAAAGTCCCGCATTTGCGGGACTTTTTCCTTTCAAGGAAAGTGGGTGAATTATTTCACCATCATTTCTTTAGTCAAGTTTGAAGAACCTGCAGTGATCGTGTAAGTGTAAACACCTGCACCGAAAGCTTCAGTATTCAAAGTGATCATGTTTTTACCAGCTGGTTTAACACCTTCGTTAGATACAGCTACAACACGTCCAGTCATATCGCGAACTGTTAGAGTAACGCGCTCGTTGCTTGGTAGGTTGTAAACGATAGTTGTGTTTCCGTTAGATGGGTTTGGCATGTTTTGGCCTAATTCGAAAGAAGTTGTTCCGTTAACAGAAGCAACAGCTACGTTTTCGTCAGAGTTCAAACGAACCATTGGAACAGAACCAGTAGCACCCCAAGCTGTACCATCGTACAACCAAGAAACTACCCATTCATTACTTCCTGATACAGGAATACGAGTTCCTGAAACACAAGATACAACTACTAAGTATACGTTGTCAGCATTCAAAGTAACTGAAGAAGCGAAAGGAAGTGTTACGAAAGTGTTTTCACCAACACTGTTGAATTCGTTACCTGTGAAGATGTACTCCAAAGTCTCGATTCCGATATCTGTGAAGATTGGATCTCCAGCAGCGTCGAAACCTTCCCAAAGGTAGATACGACCGATGATTGGGTCACCAGCAGCTGATCCAGCTCCGATTGCAACGTCAACACCACCGAATTGATCGTCAGCATAGATATCGAACAAGTTTCCAATTTCAAAATCTGAATCTGGACCAACGAATGCTTGAGCAGCATCTCCATCACGACCGTATGTGAAGTCAGTGATTTCGATTGAAGCAACACCCGTGTTGTTTGTTGTAACATCATCTCCAGTAGTTGAAGAAGTTGTTCCAGTAATTTGAATAGTTCCTACAGCACTTGGAGTCCAAGTTGTAGCAACAGAGATAGTATCCTTATCAAGAGAAAGGAAGTTTGCAGATGTTTGATCAGCTGCAAAAGGAGAACCAGCAACAGGAGTTCCGTTGAAAGTTACTTCGTAGCTCATTGTAGCATCTACTTGGTCGTTAGTACCACCGTTGAAGATTACAGAAGTAGCGTGCACTGGGCTAACTTGAGTAACTGGCACTCTGTTGTAGTCCCAGAAACCTAAACCGAAATTAGCTTGGTTCCAGTCACCTGTTTTAGTTTTAACAACACGAATGTCATTTGCAGGAAGTTCACCAACAATTACGTTATCAACTGCGAAACCTGAAGCCCATGATCCAGCATCGGTCCATTGGAAACGAATTACTACTGTAGAAGAAGTAACGTTATACAAAGGAACAATAATAGACTGCCAGTAGTCTTGGTCTAATGGAAATACATCAATGTTTGCACCTGTTTCGTCAACACCAATCGGAACGATATTGAATGTAGTTCCACCATCTGTAGAAACTTGAAGCGTTGCATCACCACCACCGAAATTACCATCATGGAAAATATCGAAAGAAATAGCAATGTTTGAAGCTGCAGAGAAATCTAACGCTGGAGATTGAAGATAAACATCGTCCATTGCACAGTCGCAAGGGGTGTTGTCATCATTCGCACCAGCAAATTTGTTTCCACTACCAACTTGTGGAACTGGCCAGTAACCACCACCGTTAGCAGTTGTGCTATTGTGTGTTTTGAAAGCGTTTCCTTGAGATTGGTCAGCTTGAACAACTTGGTTCGTAGACCATCCAGCAGGCAAACCAGCAGGCAAAGTTCCAGAAACTCCTTGGAAGTCTTCAGTAAGAAGAACAACACGATTGCTCCAATCGATAGATGGAGCCATTTCTTGACGGATGCTAGCTCTTGGAGAAATTTCACTTCTTGTGAAAGTTCTGCGAGCAGGTGATTGTTGCACTGACCATTGTGCGAATGATACACTCGCTACAGCTGTGAACAAACCTAATAAGTAGATTTTCTTCATTTGATTAAATTTAAGTTAACTTTTAAGGTCACGAATATAATGAAATTCTCAATGAACTTTCCAACGAAATTCAATGGTAATTTACAATTCTGCTTTATTTTTTTCAACGCGTTGCGCAACGCGAATGCTTATTTCGTAGAGCAACAATAAGGGCAATGAGACAAGCATTTGACTTGTTACGTCAGGAGGTGTGATAATTGCGCTTACAATTAAGTTCACAACAAATGCGTGTCTTCTATATTTCTTGAGGAATTCAGAAGTTACCAATCCGATTTTTGCTAGAAAGTAGATAACCACGGGCATTTGGAAGACCAAGCCCGTGCCCAAGATCAAGGAGGAGCAAAGCTTTAGGTAAGAAAGAATGGTGGCATTCACTTCAACATCTGCGAAGGCAAAGTTTCCGAGAAACTGTATAGACAGCGGGGTTAAAACATAATAGCCAAAGAGAATTCCTAAGAAGAAAAGAAGCGAGACGTAAAATCCAATGCCTCGAACAGACTTTAGCTCTGACTTTCTTAAACCGGGTCTAATAAATGCCCACAATTGATAAAAGATAGCAGGGAAGGCAAGGATTACACCTCCAATTAAAACAACCGTCATGTATGCCGAGAAATTCCCACCCATTGTGGTACTTTGTAAAGTGAAATTGGCGTCTGAAAAACAGAGCTGATCCTCAAGTCCGAGGTTATGACCCAACCAACAGAAAAAGCGATAGGTTGGGAAGTCGGCTCTTCTCGGAGCCATAATTATGTTTTCAATTACATAAGTGTCGAAGATGAACACAACGACAACTCCAGCAACGGCAAATAATACAGCGCGAAACAACCTTTTTCGAAGTTCTTCCAAATGCTCCAGGAAACTCATGTTTTTCTCTTCCGCCATATTGCCTAGTTAATTCCTGCGCTTAGTAAATCATGCAAATGTATGATGCCGCAATATTTCCCCTCTTCATCAATAACAAGTAACTGACTGATCTTGTTGCTTTCCATGAGCTGGAAGCCTTCAACTGCTAAGGCTGAAATTTGAATTCTTTTGGCACTGCCATTCATGAGGTCAGAGGCCGTTAAAGTGTCAAGATTAAGGTTGCGCTCTACCGCTCTGCGGATATCTCCGTCTGTTACGATTCCGAGTAATTGATTGTTCTCAACAACAGCGGTTGCTCCAGCTCTTTTCGATGAAATTTCAATGAGTAAATCGCGGAAATTACAATGAGGCGCCACCTGAGGCATAGCATCGGTGCGCATGACTTGACCAATTGTGGTGAATAGTTTTTTTCCAAGTGCCCCACCTGGGTGGAACTTGGCAAAGTCGAGTTTACTAAATCCTCTTTCAGTCATTAATGCAACTGCAATAGCATCTCCAACAGCCAGCTGAAGTGTTGTACTTACAGTGGGAGCCAGATTATTTGGGCAGGCTTCACTACTCATCGGAGTGTGAATGAAGAAGGCCGACTCTTTAGCTAAGTAGCTCGAGGTATTCGCGCCAACCCCTACCAAAACAACATTCATGGATTTTAATAAGGAAACCAAATATTGAATCTCGGGTGAATCTCCGCTTTTGGAAAGACAGAAAACCACACTGTTATTTTGAACCATGCCTAAATCGCCATGAATGGCTTCAGACGCATGCAAAAATTGAGAAGGTTGACCCGTGCTGTTGAAGGTAGCAACCCATTTTTGGGCTATAATTCCGCTCTTTCCTATACCTGTAATAATAATGGGTTGATTCGTTCCAAGAACAGTATTTACTACATAGTCAAACGTAGAATCTAATGATTGGCCCAATTCGGCAAGTGCTTCTGCTTCTAATCGAATAGCTTCTTTCGCAGCGTTAATTATAGAGTTGTTCGTGGTCGATTTCACTTTGCAAAGATGCGAAGAAACAGGAGTTTTTCAGGCCTTTTTTTTAGTCGGAATTTGTTTGGTGCGCATCCGGTTTTGTGCTTACATTCGTTTAGCGAACTTAATCGCAACGTTATTGTTTCTTAACGTACAATTACTGAAGAGAATGATTACAGTGACAGATATGGCTCCTAAAGAAGCCCTTAAATATTTTTTTGGATTTTCGAACTTCAAAGGTCTTCAGCAAGATGTGATTGACAATGTGCTTGCTGGGAACGACACGTTCGTAATTATGCCAACAGGAGGGGGTAAGTCTCTTTGCTATCAACTCCCCGCGCTTATGCTCGAAGGAACCGCAATAGTCGTTTCGCCGCTAATTGCACTTATGAAGAATCAGGTAGATGCCATGCGTGGTTTTTCGAACGAAGAGGGAATCGCTCACGTGATTAACTCATCGCTTAACAAGAGTGAGATTGCTCAAGTAAAGAAAGATATGCTTAGCGGGAAAACGAAACTCCTCTACGTTGCTCCCGAATCTTTAACGAAAGAAGAGAACATAGATTTCCTTCGCACTTGCAAAATATCATTCGTTGCCATTGACGAGGCGCACTGTATCTCTGAATGGGGACATGACTTCCGTCCTGAGTACAGAAGAATAAAAAACATTATTCAGCAAATTGCAGACTTACCAGTAATGGCACTTACCGCAACTGCGACTCCGAAAGTTCAGTTAGATATCCAGAAAAATCTTGGAATGGTAGATGCCAAGGTTTTCAAATCTTCATTCAACCGAGACAATCTTTATTACGAAGTTCGTGCAAAGGTGAATGTTGGAAAACAGATCATACAATTCGTGAAGGGTAATGCAGGGAAAAGCGGAATTGTTTATTGCCTATCAAGAAAAAAGACAGAAGAAATTGCGGAATTACTTGTTGCAAATGGAATCAAGGCCCTTTCCTACCACGCGGGTATGGACAGCCACCAGCGTAACGATGTTCAAGATAAATTCCTCATGCAGGATGTTGATGTTATTGTAGCAACCATTGCTTTCGGAATGGGAATCGACAAACCCGATGTTCGATTCGTAATCCATCACGATATTCCGAAGAGTTTAGAAAGTTACTACCAAGAGACCGGTAGAGCGGGAAGAGATGGAGGCGAAGGACATTGCTTAGCTTTTTATTCTCCAAAGGATGTAGAAAAATTAGAAAAGTTCCTTCACGGAAAACCCGTGGCAGAGCAGGAAATAGGCATGCTACTTCTTCAAGAAGTAATGGCTTATGCTGAAACGGCTATGAGCCGAAGAAAATATTTGCTGCACTACTTTGGTGAAGAATGGGATGAGGTAACCGGAGAAGGTGCAGGCATGGATGATAATTCACGCAAGCCGAAAGAAATCTTTGATGCGACGGAAGATGTGAAGTTGGTTTTAGAGTGCATTAAGGCATTCAAAGAAACGCACAAAGCAAAATTCATTGCGAATGTTTTATGTGGAATTAACAACGCAGAAGTTTCTACCTACAAGGCCGATAAGCACAAGTTGTTTGCAGCGGGAAAGGAAGAGACAGATAAGCATTGGAATGCAATTATGCGTCAGCTTCTTGTAAAGAATTTAATTCGAAAAGAAATTGAAACATATGGAACCCTTAAGTTAACGGCGGAAGGGTTAGAATTTTTGAAGACGCCTTTCAAAATGGACTTGGTGAAGGAAGAAGAAATTGGCGAAACAGATGACGACGGCGAATTGATCCACGCTGTTAAGGCTACTGGATCAGGTGCTGCTGATGAGACATTGTTCCTCATGTTGAAGGAATTGCGTCAGAAGGTTTCGAAGGAAAAAGGCCTACCTCCTTATGTGATTTTTTCAGAACCTTCGTTGGAGGAAATGGCGACGCAATATCCAATTACCATAGATGAGTTGTCTCATATCGGTGGGGTTGGTAAGGGTAAGGCCATGAAGTTCGGTTCAGCGTTTCTGGCACTGATAAAAAAGTATGTTGAAGACAATGACATTGAACGTCCTGAAGATTTTGTATTGAAGAGTGCACATGCAAAGAGCAGTCACAAGATTAAAATCATTCAAAACGTAGATAAGCGTATTCCACTTTTTGATATTGCAAAAGGAATTGGAAAGACTTATCCTGATTTGATCGATGAAATTGAAACCATTGTTCATGCGGGTACTCGTTTGGATATTCAGTATTTCATAGACGATGAAATAGATGAAGACGCACAAGATGAAATCATGGATTATTTCATGCAGTCTGAAACCGACGATATTCTAGAAGCTGAAGAATATTTCGACGGCGATTACGAAGAAGAGATTTTGCGTTTGATGCGCATTAAGTTTCATTCAGAAATAGGGAATTAATTCCCTATTTCTTTTTCCATCAGAAACAATATTTTCCTGACGAAATTAATTCCGCTGCAATTGTGCGTCGGCCTTCTTTGGTGTTGTACGGTTCTGTTTTAGTGAAGCGACGCAATCCCATCATCATCATGCGCTGCTCATCTCCTTCAACGAAAGAATTCAATGCATCTTTTCCCGCTTTGTTAATGTTATCTGCTAGATCTGTAACCAAGGTTTGCATCATTGCAATTTGACTTGCAGAACTTTCTATCCCATCCAAGTGAACTCTTTTTTGAGTGCGGAGAACAGTACTTTCCGCAACGTAGGTCCATATAGCCATGTCAGCAATATTCATGAGAATCTCTTGTTCTTTTGCCAATTGCATCATGAGTTTTTGTGCTGCACTTCCTGCAATCATGAGAACAGCTTTCTTGAAGTTCTCAATGTACCCCAAGTAACGTTCAAAGATGTCTTCACTTGGTTCAGAGAAATCTGGAATTGACATGAGTTCATTCGCGACATTCATGGCAGGTGTCATGAGATCCAATTCACCTTTCATGGCTTTTTTCAGAAGCATGTCAACGATAAGCATGCGATTGATTTCATTCGTTCCTTCGAAAATTCTGTTGATGCGAGAGTCGCGATAGGCGCGTTCAACGCGTGATTCAGCGCTGTATCCCATTCCACCATGCACCTGAACGGCTTCGTCTACAACGTAGTCCAAGGTTTCACTTCCGTATACTTTTAGAATTGCACATTCAGGTGCGAAGGCCGCTATTCCTTTCAGAACAGCGGTGCCTTTTTCCATTCCGGCATCTGTCAATCCTGCAATAGCATCATCGATATTTTGAGTTGCGCGATACAGTGCAGATTCTGTTGCGTAGCAACGAATGGCCATTTCAGCCAACTTGTGGCGTATGGCTCCGTATTTTGAAATTGATCTACCGAACTGTTCGCGAGCAATGGCATATTCCAAAGCATCGGTTACGGTTGCTTTCGCACCGCCCATAACAGCACCCGCTAATTTGATGCGTCCAATATTCAAAATGTTTACTGCGATTTTGAATCCATTTTGACGCTCGCTCAGCATGTTTTCAATCGGAACCAAAACATCATTAAAAAAGACTTGACGTGTTGACGAACCTTTGATTCCCATTTTCTTTTCTTCCGGATTCAAAGAGATACCTGGCATGTCTTTGTGAAGAAGGAAGGCCGTAAGATTTTCGTCGTCTTCAATTTTTGCAAAGACGGTGAATACATCTGCGAATCCTGCGTTGGTGATCCACATCTTTTGTCCGGAAATTTTGTAATGCTTTCCGTCTTCCGTTAATGTTGCTTTTGTTTTTCCGGAATTAGCATCGCTACCTGAATTCGGTTCAGTTAAGCAATAACATGCGAACCATTCTCCGGTTGATAGTTTCGAAACGAAAGTTTTCTTTTGCTCTTCATTTCCGTAGTACAATGCGGGTAAGGTTCCAATGCCTGTATGCGCTCCGTAGGCTACAGAGAAGGAATGACCAGCGCCGAGCGTTTCAGTGCACAGCATGGTGGTTTTAAAGTCCATTCCCATTCCGTTCAATTCCTCTGGAACTGAAATCCCAAGCAAACCTAATTCTCCTGCTTTGTGAAGAACAGACTGCATGAGTCCATCTTCCAAATTGTCTAGGCGATCGAGGATTGGCGTGATTTCGTTGTTCACGAAGTCTTCACACATTTTCTTCATCATCTGTTGTTCTTCATTCCATTCTTCCGGAATGAAAATTTCTGATGATGTTGTTTTGCGAATTAAAAATTCTCCACCTGTTATTGGTTTCATAATGTGTTGTTTTATTAAAATCTTTCGAATACTCCGGCAGCACCTTGACCCGTTCCTACGCACATGGTCACTACGCCGTATTTTTCATTTCTTCTTTTCAAGTCGTTCAATAATTGAACAGTCAATTTTCCTCCCGTACAACCAAGCGGATGTCCCAATGCAATTGCTCCTCCGTTGATGTTCGTGCGTGCTGCATCTAATTCCAAATGATTCATTACCGCAACGCTTTGCGAAGCAAAGGCTTCATTCAATTCGAATAAACTAATGTCACTTTGCTTTAGGCCCGCCGCTTGAAGTGCTTTTGGAATCGCGTAGATTGGACCAACACCCATGATTCTAGGAGCAAGCGCAGCAACTGAATAACTTTTCAATTGCGCAATAGGAGTGAGGTTATGTTTCTTCATGAATTCTTCTGAACACACCATGACGAAAGCCGCACCATCTGATGTTTGTGAAGCATTACCGGCTGTTACTGTTCCGTCTAACGCAAACACAGGTTTCAATTTTGAAAGTGCATCAATAGTTGTTCCTGCACGAGGACCTTCATCTATAGTTACTGTTGTATTTCGAACTTGTCTTTTCTCTTTTTCATCAAGAAAAATTTCTTCCACTTCAATGGGAGCAATACCCGAAGCGAAGTTTCCAGAAGCAATAGCTTCTAGTGCTTTTCGATGTGAATGAAAAGCGAATTCGTCTTGCTGCTCGCGCGAGACTTTGTATTCTTTTGCTACCGCTTCAGCGGTTAATCCCATTCCCCAATACCAATCGGGATGAGACTTAGCGACTTTCGGATGCGGAACAATGCGCCAACCTCCGAATGGAATCGGCGACATGGTTTCAACTCCTCCCGCAATAATGCAATCGGCCATTCCAGAATGAATCTTTGCGCAAGCAAGAGCGATTGTTTCCAATCCGCTTGAGCAATATCTGTTCACGGTCATATCTGGAACTTTTTCCGTATTCAATCCCATCAATGAAATCATACGCCCAATGTTCAACCCTTGCTCTGCCTCGGGTGTGGCATTTCCAACAATGACATCGCTAATTTCATCTTTGTCTATTTGCGGAAAGTCTTTCATTAAATGTTGAATGACTTGCGCTGCAAGTTCGTCGGCACGCATGGACTTGAACATTCCCTTTTGCGCTTTGCCTACAGCAGATCTATAACCCCCAACTATGTATGCGTTCATGGAATTAGTTTCTTAAAATTTTTCCTGATTTAA
>JBDLUS010000132.1:0-33576 GCA_039805165.1 Bacteroidota bacterium
AACACTGGTAAAAGTGAATCTCTGATTTCATAAGAAAGAGACACACCGAATAACACCCCCGCATACACAACAGCAGAAACTACTTTCACTCTGGCAGAGACTATTTCCTTCCAACTGGTAATTACTTCATAAGCACCAATTAATGCAATGATGCATATCAAAGCGAACGCGATGTCCACTGCATACTTCATGCAAGCAACCAAAACGCTGACTAGAGCGAGGTAAACAAAATACTTCAACCACAAACGCTTTCGCGCAACCTCATCTTTCTTTTTCGAAATGAAATAAAATCCTATTCCCGTAATAAGGTAATACGACAAGAGTATGGAAACGACTTGAAAAAAATGATATGTCAGAAAAATCTTCATTCTATTTTTTTCTTCCTAACTTCTGATGAGCGCTTGTGAAATGACCTACAGACAATGCTGCGGCAATGCTCAATTCACCCGACAAAACAACAGCAGCGCATATCTCTGCGAACTTTCTAGCCTTGCCGCTACCGTAACAATCCATCAACTCCAAACACTCGCGTTGGGTTGGCAACCCTGTTCCACCACCA
The DNA here is from genome assembly GCA_039805165.1 of Bacteroidota bacterium. GTDB lineage: Bacteria > Bacteroidota > Bacteroidia > Flavobacteriales_D > Sanyastnellaceae > CAIZGX01. The sequence continues at coordinate 560 of JBDLUS010000132.1, forward strand.
ACAGTTCCGACAATTAAATTCGGTAAGGTAACTGCGGCGTACAATCCTCCGTCTGCTGTGACTTCCATGCGTGTTATTCCAACCGACGCCTCACTTACGCATGCGGCATCTTGACCTGTAGCGATAAACAACGCCGCTAATCCATTCGCGTAATGTCCTTGCGCTCCAATGCTTCCCGTTTGAATGGTTCCTACAGTAGAGGCTTGCCAGTATTCGGCCATCTTCGCAGGAGTCGATTTTAAAACTTGATTTACAATTTCATAACTCAAGTCTATTTCAGCAGTAACTTTTTTACCTCGTACATGCATGAACGACATGGCCGTTGATTTCTTATCACCAGAGAAATTCCCCTCTATGTACCACGTCTTCGGTTGAATGGGTGCGTTCTCGATTAACCATTTACAAATAGCATCTGTGCAAATGGTCACCATGTTCTGTCCACTTGCATCGCCCGTGAAATAACCGAACGTAATGATTAATTGGTTTCCTTCAATGTTCGTTGAAATATCTTCGAGCTTCGCGAATCGACTGGTAGCAGCAACGATTTCGTGCATCTTCGCTTCTTGCGCCAAAGCCCAAACAACGAAGGTCCCTAAATCGGCCAAATCATTGAAACGAAATAATGGTGCGCGATAAACATTTTCAGTTAGACATACCGAACGAATTCCTCCGGCCATGAATGTTGCCTTTGCGCCACGCTGATAACTCGCGATGAGCGCGCCTTCGCTGGTTGCAAGTGGCACAAAAAAATCGCCGTGTGCTGAAGTTCCTACAACACGCACGGGACCAATTACTCCGGTGGGCACTTGACTCATTCCAATGTAATTCTCAATATTCCCTTCCAACTTTGAAAGATCTTCGAACTTACTTTTCCCGCTTAGCACAGGCAATTCAACACCTGTTGAACGTTTTAAAAAATCTAAACGATCTTGCTGAAACTCTGGACTAAACATTTCACGCGTTGGCATCTGTTCGCGTTCATCGCTATCAAAAGGACGCGACTTTAACTTCTCCAAAAGTGAATTAATTTCTTGTGTTGAATTAATTCTCCAAAGTGCCTTCAATGATTTTTCGTATGGATATGACATATTAAAATTTCTTGTTCGTGTGTTTAGATGTTCTGAAAACGAAATCGATGCCGCTCATAGACTTGGCCTGATTGAACCATTCGCTATAACTCGGCTCCTTGGGCACATTCAAATCTATTTGATCTAGCCAATAGGCGGGCATGCCTGGATAGACATGATGTGCTTCGTGCAAATTGAAATTGAAAAGAAAATATTTTGAAAAGAAGGGCCATGTGTAAAAACTACGCGTGTACTGGACTTGATCTTTGTAGGAAATGGGCTTCACCTCTTCTCCATTTGAAATTGGAATTTCAATATGCGTATGTTGCGTGAGAATAATTAGCTCCTTCCAAACCAAACTTAACAAAAAAGCTGGGAGAAAAAAATGCTTCACTTCCTTCCAGAAAAAATAAAAAACAGCTCCATAGAACACGGCATAAATCAAAACTGACAAAACAGCCAGACGATACTGATGGTCATTCAAGAAGCGTCGCATCTTTCCTAAATTCCAGTAGTTACTGAACATATAGAACAAATAGAAAATCGGAATGAATAGAAACCAACTCACATTGGCTACAATGCGCATAACAGGGCTCTTACTCGGCTCTACGGTCTTCTCTGTTGTTGGATCTTTGTCGCGCCATCCCGTCCAACGATGATGCAAGTTGTGCATGTGTTTCCATGAATGAAACGGAATGAAAGAAAACAATCCAAACACATTTCCAAAAACCGAATTCAAGCGATCGTTGGCGAAAAAATTCTGATGACCGCATTCATGCAAGAGCACGAACGTCTGCGTCAGAAAAAACGACAAAACCAAAATCCCCAAGCCGTAAAACAATCCTGAAAAAGAAAAGCACAACCACAGGCCACTTCCCAATAGCAGCGCTGGAGAAATCAGAAAGACGAATGCTCTTCCGTTGTTTGCTTTGTAATCAGAGAGTTTCATTTCAATCTGATTTAGTTTTTCTTCGTGCAAACTACAGTCTGCATGGAAAGGTTAAGAACTTTACTGAATAGTAATACGGGAGTAAGTAAAAGCTGTCCCAAGAAATACGGGAAAATAATTTTATCGAGATTCAGACCTTTTCCCAACAACTTGAAATAAGCACCTGTGAAGATGTAGAAATACGCAGGGAACGCACCATAAGGCATGTAGGTCTCTACTTTAAATCCATTCGCTTCAAGCATTTCAACAAAGTTCTTTTTTGAAAATAAAACGGTGTGTTGAGGCGCTTGAACACCCGGCCAATTCTTTCCGTACAATTTGAATGTAAGAGAATCCAATCGCGGAACTTCAATGATTAACTTCCCATCGTCCTTCAAAACTTTTTTCGCCATTTCCAATGAACGAATCGGATCATAGTCGTGCTCGAAGAAATGCCACATGGTCACAATGTCCTTCGATTTCTCTGGAATAGGCTGCTCGTAAAACAGACCTTCATAAAAATTTATCTTATCGAAACCCGGATAACTCAAGCCATCTTTGAAATCTACTCCATGTATTTTACATCCGTGCTTCTTGTTCATGTGCAACAAGAACGTCCCTACTGCGCATCCAACATCGAGCAACTCGGTCTTTTCGTTCACCTTCACAAACTTGCTTACCAACTTATCCTTCTCACGATCGTGCTTGTTCATGGTCCATTCGAAGAGAGGGGTTAACACACCCCAATTCTTCTTCTTGCGGTGGGCTATATATTCCGAATCGTAAAACTCTTTTATTCCTTCAATATTTAAACGCGGATTCTGATAGACCAAATCACACGCCCCGCATTTCACGTACAAGAAGAGTCCTTCCTTTCCAGTTAGGTCATCTTCACCAATAAGAAATTCATTGCAGTCTTCAGAACCGCATGAATAACATTTCACACGTTCGAATTGAAAACGATCAGGATTGTTCAATTCCTGCATTCGTAGAATTGGATCAAATGACATAATTGTTCAAGATTAATTTGAATATTAAAATTAAGAGCAACCACAAAATTGGTATAACTTCCTTTTTTAGATGAACTAGTATTATTGCTATAACTAATAACACTACTCCACCTATCAATGCAGCGGCATTAACATTCGTAAGAAAGAGGAGAATGAAACAAATGACAATCAAAAAATAAAGCACAACTACAGGTCTTTCAGTTGACCGATTGTCTAGCAAATCATAGATTACAAATACTAAAAACAAGGCGATGGCATTGCTGTACTCAACGTAAGAAATATCTTCATTCAATGCGTAACTAACCGACATGTAGAAAAACAAAAATGGGTATTTGATTAACGGAAGAACAAATGCCCAAAAGTTTCTATGCACCAGAGCCTTGTACAAGACATGATTCACAATTATAAAATACAACCACAAGGAGGCCATTGAAAAATCGGGACTATCACTCCAGGATATACACACACTTGTTGCCATGCTCAACACGAGTGGCAGAATAAGTTTCGAACGCGACTCAGGATGTGTATAAATTCGATCTGAAAATTCAGCATCGTTTTCCCATTGCATGACATCGTCGTACAAACGCATGACCCAGAGCATTAAAAACACTTTCAACACATCAACTAAAGAAAGAGGATGGAGCGCAAGAAAGGGAACTGAATATAAAAACAGGAACAACGCCAGACTTAAGAACATCAGCGATGAAAAGCGCTGAGCTATATATATTCGAAGTGTTTCAATCATGAATGATAATGGTGCCCTTGTCGGCGTTGAGTGTTATTACATCTCCATCTTTCAATTTTTGTGTCGCAAGCTCTACGCCTACTATCGCAGGAATTCCGAATTCACGCGAGACAATGGCCCCGTGAGAAAGCATTCCTCCGCGCTCTACAATTAATCCGCTAATTAATGGGAAAACCGAAACCCATCCCGGATCTGTTTGTCGCGTTACTAAAATATCACCTTTCTCCAATTTATCCGCTTCCATTACTGTTTCAAGCACTTTCACTCTTCCTGTTAAAATTCCTCCGCATGCACACAATCCTTTCAAATCACTTGACGAATCAGTGCTCACTTCTTTTCGCGTGACTTGATCGGGAGAGCAATACTTTCCAAAAGTCGTATAAAAATCATCTGGATAAATCAATTTCGATTCAACCTCGAAGGCTTGCTTACGCGATTCCAATATTTCAGCACTTGCAGCCGATGCCATTTGCGACGCATCGAGGTGTTCGGCAATTTCAGTGTAATTCAAAAAGAAAATATCTCCTTCTGACTTCAAGATATTTTTTTGAATAAAGGCTTGTTCGACTTTCTTCAAAGCCAACTTAAATCCAAAATACAACTGCGCTTGTTTCAAGCGAACGCGCTCACGCGATGAGATTCCCTTACACGCATTCTTCACCAAGAAATTCAATTGCCAGGTGTGAAGAATCGATTTCAAAAAATTCAATTTATTCTTCTTGAAGATATATTTCTTAAAATCGCGCTTGGCTTGCAAAGCTTCCAAGTATTTCTTGTGCATGACCTCTTCCGGATTCTGATCGGGAAGCTTTTCGTATTGCATTAACAACGCAATGAAGCGTTCGGGTTCTTCAATGTAATTCTTGAATGTGAGCATGAGTTCTCCTGAACAACGGAACCCCCAGTTGTTCAAGTAATCTTGAATTCCTCTGCAAACAATGCTTTCAGCACATTCATCGTTCAACCAAATCCAAAATTCAAGTGCATTGCCCTCTTGAAATTTCGTGTAAACAATATCATTTTTTCGAATGGAAAGAACAAGCTTGTGCATGTCAATTACCGGACGACTGCTTATTAAATTCGGAATGGCCTGAATAAGTTTATTCTGAATCCCTACTCCTCCTTCACCATAATACTTCACGCACAACTTACCTAACAAACCGTGAAATGCCATTGCGAAGAAATCGGCCAACGATGCTCGATACCAGCTGTGCATGCGAATTTCAATAAATCCATGAAACAACTTCCGAATATCGGAATGCGTTATTGCTCCTTGAACATCGCTCATGTAATTCGAAACTATTCTTTCAAATTCAACGACATTCGCTGGAAGCGCCTTGTTTTGCTTCAGCACATTTCGAACAAAAGCAAATTTCTCTTTCTTGGTTGAAGGAATTTTCGAAGCCTTCGCGCCCTCTGCATATCCTACAAAATTATCGAACGACTGAATGAGCGCTTCAGAAAAAGGCGACGCCGAAAGAATCGCATGAATGCTACTCATGTTGTAATACATCTTCCCGCCAAAGACACCTATGACATTCGTGAAGGAGCCTTCCAATGCGCGAATAGATTCTTCCGAAACTTGAAACAGTCTTGAAAGGTTTTTGAAATAATGATAATACGATTGTCGCGCTATCGAATAAAGCAAAGGAGAAATGGCCTCCGGATAATTTTCATTCACATTCGTGTTCGACCAATACACTTCGGGCTCTTTCCAAGGTGTTGTAATCTTGCGCGCTTGGACAACATAAAACCTTCCATCTTTCAGGGCCCATTCAATGTCCATGGGCATGCCGTAATACGCCTCAATCTTCTTGGCAACGCACATACCCTCTTCCAGCACGGGAAGAAATTCTTCATCTGAACTTCCTTCACCATATCTGAAATGAAAACGCATGGGGGTGACTTCTCCGGAGACTAGTTTCTCTCCGTGTCCTTGAACGTATTCCACCAACACAGCATTAGACTCTAGATAAGACCGTGTGAAAATAACGCCCGCATAATCGGGATCTATCAAGGCTTGCACCACAACGCCCATTCCTTCGAGTTTCTTATTCGAAATGGCCTCGTATGTTTTTACATTTTCCTTGTCATAAGACTTCCAACATTTTTTTATATGTTGAAGAATTTCGTCAATGTCGTTTCCACACAAAAAAGAATCGAGCTGTCCCGCGAACGAATTCTCATCTGAATCCTCGCCAATGGCCGAACTGCGTACCATGTAATGCGAAGCGCCTATTCGATTCAATTCGAATTGAACTTCACCCTTTATCTCTTCAATTGAAAAATTCGCTTTCTCTAAACGTTCGAAGGCTCGTGTTGAAATAACAAAACCATCGGGTATAGGAAAACCCGCTCGCATCATGCGCGAAAGCTGTGCGCCCTTCCCTCCGAACTCTTCAACTGTAATATTTTTATTTAGCGGCAGCAAGTACATGTGTTATTGCTATTTTTGATTCATCTAAAATAGACAAAATACAAAGCGGAAAATGATACACACCCTAAAAAGGCCAAACGAAATTCGCGTATTGCTTCCCAAAGACAAATTAAAGTCTTGGCACCACGTAAGCACATTGCGCGGCATTTTTTCTATTGTTGTTGAATGGGCGGCTATTGTGGGATCGGGAATCCTGTGTGAAAACTTTTTCTCTTGGCCCTTGTACATTGTCTTGGTTTTCTTCCTTGGCGCGCGCTATTTAGCTTTGGGACTCATTATGCACGAATCGGTGCACAATCTTATTTCTCGGAACACAACGTTGAACGATGTCTTGGCTGAAGTTTTTTGCGCTTGGCCTTTGTTTATCTCTATGCGCTCATATCGCATTAAGCACTTGGCGCATCACCGTTATTTGAACACCGATGAAGATCCAGACTTCATTGCGAAGCACGATGAAAATTGGAAGTTCCCGATGTCTGCGAAAAAATTCTTCAAAATCATTTTCATTCAGTTTACCGGAATTGGCGTATTCGAAACATTGAAGGTCATGTCGGGTAAACACGTGAAGCGAAAAAAAGAACCAACGCCTCTTGGGTACACGTTGGCGCGGATTTCGTTTTACATCATTGTTTTTTCGAGCTTCATCTATTTCAATCATGGCATGTGGTTGCTTCTGTATTGGATAATTCCTTTTGCTACTTGGACACAAGTAGCGAATCGCTTGCGACGCATAGCGGAGCATTCAAGCATTGAAGGATATGACCATTCCATGCAAACCAGAACAACAACGCACAACTGGTTTGTTCGTCTGTTCTTCGCCCCGAAGAACATCAATCTTCACAACGAGCATCACCTTTATCCGGGCGTACCTTGCTACAACCTTCCTAAATTGCACAAGGAATTTATGAGTAACGAAGACATTCGTAACAGCTTATACGTTTCCAAATCATACAAAGACGTTTACAACGATTGCATTAAAAATTAAACTATGAAGAAATTATTTTTGAGCATTATAACTATCGCCGTTCTATCGGCAGCCTTTACTTCTTGTACTGTTGAGAAGCGCGTTCATCAAGACGGATATCACATCTCTTGGAAGCACCGTCATTCCGCTCCTTCAGAGTTGACGCAAACAAGTGAAATTTCCTCGTCAGAAGAAGTAGTTGTTCCATCAGCTCCAGAAATTGCTCAGCCGAACGTTCATTCGGTGGAAACGATTTCTGCTAATTCAAATCAAGATAATGCGTTAATTCTAGTTGCCAAAAAATCTCCTCTGTTTAAATCGAAGAGCGATACCATTGTTCCGGATCAACCGAAGCAGCAAGAGGAATACTTCAGCAATAATTACACGAACCCTCTTCCAACAAATGAGTTGCAAGACACCAAATTGGCCAACTGGGCATTGGGATTGGGCATCGCTTCAATCTCTGCACCTGTATGGGGAGTTTTACTTTTCCTCCTTCTTGCTGCACTCATTGGAGCCGCTTCAACCAGTGCTGGAATTTGGACGGCCATTGGCGCGGGCTTGCTTCTCGGGGGTGCGCTTTTTATAACCATTGAAATTTTGGCCATAACCTTCGCCATTCGTTTCTTGCGTTTACACGGCAAAGATCCGAACTACTACAAATACCGCAGTCGCGCTATCACAGGTCTTATCCTCGCAGGTATTTACCCAGCGCTCATGCTTCTTAACATTATTCTTGGTTTAGCGATGATTTAATTTTTTCTGAACCAAACAAAAAACCCTCAACTTTCGTTGAGGGTTTTTAATAGTTTTCTTTTTATCACTTGAACCATTTCAGCGGGTTCATAAATTGAGAGTACATACCGCCATCAGTTTCTTCCGACTCCATCATCATTTGTAATTCTGGATCTCCATAAGGAGTGCTCATCAAGACCAAGTTCATCTCAGTATCGAGATTCACCTTCGTTATCGTTGGGTTACAATATTTCTTTTTCATTCTTCGGACTTCTTATTTCTTAATAAATATACGGTGCGTTTCCGATTGACTACCGCGAACTACACGCACCACAAAGATACCCGAAGCTTCAGATAATTCAACTTGATTCATTCCTTCAACTAGACGAACGCTCTTCACTAATTTACCCGTTACATCATAGATGTCGGCGCGCTTAGCGGTGTTGCTTTCTGTGTTGGTTAATTGAATGTTCAATTGGTTTCCTTCAGTTACATAAACCATCGTTTCTACTTGTGCAACATCTTTCGTAGAACCTTGCGCAGCACCTTGCTCTGCATCTGCTCCTTCAAGCGTCATGCCTGCAGCACCTACAATACATAAGTATTGTGTGGGTCCCCAGTTGTAGTTCGTGCCAGTGTAGTTGAAGATTGGTGCCGTTTGTACAGCGTAGGTCTTGCCGTTTTGAAGTTGTGCAACTGTTCCTAGGTTCAAGTAGTTCGAAGCAGCGCCTCTGTTCAACTCGATAGGAAGTCCAACTTCTTGCATCGTCAATGGGTTCACCTCGGTAAATCTCCATCTCCAGTTGTTCGATCCACATACCCATGGCATGCTCGATACCACTGCGCCTCTGAAGCGAGGACCATTGTTGCAGCTGCTATTGTTGCTAAGTGTAGTTTGTGGTTGTGCAATCGTTACTACTTGACATCCGCTGTTGCTTGGTACCGTGATTTGCTCCGTGTTACCTGCGCCGTCGGTTAGCGTGTATGTGTTAGAGATAACAACATTGTACGTTGAACCGTATGGGAGAAGCGGAGTCACTGTGCTCAATACGCAGATGTCTGAGTTCTGTGTGCGGGTAAACGTTTGTCCTGCTGCTGGTCCGCTTGTTCCGGTGAACGTGAACGTGTAGCTAACGCCTGTTGATCCTGCCCATGTTGCTTTGTAGTATTGGCATAGGCTATATGGACCTGCGCCGTAGTCACATCCACCGCGCTTCAATGATTTTACGCAGATGCCGTAGGTTCCTGTCGGTTCGCCGCTGAGCGTGTTGTGAACACCTACCTTGTAAGTTTGTCCTGCAATTAATCCGTAGAAGTTCAACGTCTCGTTTCCGATACCGTTAACTGCGTTCTCTTGCGCAACTGCATTACCATTTGCATCCTGAAGCTCAATGATAACATCAGCTGACGCTGTATTCACAGCGATGCTTATACCTTCAGTTGTTGCCGTGAACGCATGCCATGTGTCCTCACTTGTGACGTTGTTACACTGTGGCCAGTTGCTGGTTGACATGGCAATAGCTGTTGCAGGGGTTTGTCCAGGCAAAGCAGGTGCAGGTGCGAAGTGGAGAACAAAACGACTATTGAACGTTCCTGCTTCACTCGTGAATGAATACGCTGTTGTGTTACTTAGTTCTATGTATTCGTCGGTTAACTTGTCTTCTAAGTATACTATGTCTGAGAACGTATGCTCTGTACAGTTGATGCTGTATGTTCCTGCCGTTGGGATTTGAACCCCTAACTGCAACGTGTCTTTTGTCAATGCATTGCCTATACCGTTAATCGCAACCTTGTTAGCACCCTCCAAGGAATACAACTGATGAATGGTTGCCGATGGAATTTCCTTACTTGAGTCGTTGTTGTCGTAGCTGTTGCTCAAGTCTTCGTTTAACACAACTAAAGTCTCATCATGCAACACTCCGTTAGAGATATTCAATCGAACTGTTGCTGGTGTTAACGTTAACGTACTTTGTGTTCCATGCGAACGCATAGCGTTGGTTGCAGTCATACTCAATGATGTACCTGTGTTCAAACGAACCCAGAACGACTGGAATGGAGCAATAGTCCCTGTCACTTGTGTGCCATTTCCTGAAGTACCGCCACTGTTGCTCGTTCCAACTCCGATAACTGCATTGTACGTATCGAACAACATTGTTCCACCTGATGTTGCTGAGCGATACCATACCGTTGGCAACAATGCAGAGGTGTTATTGGAAACAGTTGAGTTATACAATTGATCCCAACTTACATGCGAAGGGTATGGATTTGATATCAAATTAAATCCAGGTTTCGGAGCAGACCCTGAGCGCGTTAAATTATACGTTACATCGCCATTACCTATGTTATTAGAGGTGAAAGCGTAAGTGTTAGCATTCAGAGCGGTGTTATCTATTCCGCGGAATACATATCCGACCCCTTGACTAAGAGTAGTTCCGTCGTTTGTAATTTCTGAATAGAGCCCCGTTACTTCACTGTGCGACCACAACTTATTCGCTCCTTCCGCCACAAAACCACCTGAAGTTGCTCCGGTCATTGGAATACCGGTGTACCAGAAACGACCGGTAGGAGCTGATGTTCCTGTGCCTGGCATTGTGCGCTCTGCCGTGTATGTGCCAGTGCCTGTATTCGCGGTGGCACTGGTTTGAAGCATGGACGCACCGTTCTCCAGTTTAAACGAACCGTTGTTCACTAAAGCTCCTGAAATGGTAATATCCTTGGCACTTGAAAGAATATAATTCGCTCCAGAAGAAACAGACAAGTTTGAGAACGTAATGTCGTTCGTTCTCAATGTTCCGCCTAATACAGAGCTCTGCCCACCAAAGGTGTAGGAATTTGATAAAGTCAATGTTCCAACCCCATCTTTCACGAACTGGATGTCAGTACCGGTAAGCGTACCCGGAAGTGATGAAGTGGCAGATAAATCCATGGTCAAAATTCTTCCAGTAGCAACAGTTAAGCCACCTGAACCTGTTAAGTTCGATGACTTAATCGTAACATCTCCTGTACTAGTTGAAGTAGTAGTTAGCCCTCCCGTTAAAGTCACCGCACCACCGTATATTGATATTGGGCCCGCAACAGTTGTCGCTGTTCCAACTGTAACGGCAGCAGTGTTGGTTGATTTACCAATTTGCAATCCACCACATGTTAAGTTCAAATTTGTAATCGGATAAGCAACCGATGAAGAGAAACTGTTACTCTTCGGAATATACTTAAATGTTCCAGCCGCTGTTACATTTCGCTGAGAAGACAATCCACCTATTGGACTATCGCTATAAATAGAAATATCACCGTTGTTTGTGGTCGTCAAGTTCGCATTGAGTGTCACGATTCCGCCATACAAGCTAATTGGACCTGCGGCTGAAAGATTTGATGATATTGTAACATCACTTGAATTACTCAATGTCACGCCTGAAAATCCAGAAAAATCACCGATTGTTAAACCTCCATAAGTACTGAGATTATTAATCTTAAGACCGTTATAATGCCCTGTATTTATCGTAAAGACATCAGAAGTCGTTGTCCCTCCAATTGTCAATGTGCTGGCGTAACTACCTCCGTTCGGAAGCAGAGAGATCAATCCGGTTGTGGTAAAACCTATTGTTCCTGAAGTCACTGAAGAAACGAAAGTAATATCGCCAGAACCCGCATTAACCGTCCAAGAACCATTAGAGGCTATGCCATTTACTCCACCATTACCATTGCCAGCCCAAGCGAAGACATCTCCACCGTTTGTGGTGACACTGTTAAAGAAGTCAAGAGAATTTGCATTTGATCCACCAACTGAAGGACCATCACCTACAGTGAGGCCGTTCCACGTGTAGCTTCCTCCATTGGAATTTGAACCTCCCATCCACACGTGCCCACCATTTGTAGTAATTGCTCCAGAGAATGTTGCTCCCCCATCGCCATTGTCTCCGTTATAATCAGACCAAATCACAACATTCAGAACCCCTGTTCCGCTTGCTGTAATTGGCCCCGAGAAATTCGCACGACCATTGGCTTGTATCGTTAAAGTACCTGTTCCAGCAGTTTTAGCAATGGTCGAAGTCATTTCTATGTCATTCCAATCGCTAATTCCCTTTATGAATATATCTCCATCTGCAGAGGATGTAATATTACCCGTCACATCTACATTCCATCCATACACACTAATCGGTCCTGCAACGGTGAACGCTGAATTCACATACAAATCGGCCGCACTTCCCGTCTTTCCAAGTCTAAATGAAGACATCGTCTGCGAGTTCTGATTTAATGCAAAGTTGCTCGTATAAACAGCATCACCAAAACTTGATGCATTTGACTCGATAACCACATCTCCAGTAGTTGCCAATTTCGGAGTATAGCCGTTGAAAGCAAAACGATCGTGTGAAATTGTAATATCAGAGATGCTTGAGGACACCACACCACTTTTTGAACCTAAAAATAAATTTCCAGCAATATATAAGTATCCGTTCGAGGCACCACCAAATTGTCCCCCGTGCAAATTAATTGGACCACCCGTGCTTAGAATATTTGTCTCGGCACGAAAAACAATATCGTAATAGTTCGCAACAGAGTTACCTGTATTTATATCAATTCCACCGCCCGATGGCGCTAAAATATTAAGGATACTATAGGCCTCAGTTTCAATTCCAAACGCGTCTTCAGATGTACCCGCGCAGAATGCATTAATTGTGATTGCGTTTGTTGCATTACTTGAGGACTGTATGGTAAAAGGCAAATTGGCTGTGGTATTGTAGAATACAATTCCAGAACTAAAAGTAGAACCTGAAGTTTGGCTATATCCGTCAAGTACTATTGACCCTGATCCGCTGTTGATATTTCCGTTGCTGGTTAAATAATAGAAGCCAACACCTGAACCGCCTGTACCTCCTCCAATTGCTCCACTATATGATTTCCCCTTAATTGAAATATTTCCATTCCCTGAATTCAGGTTTGCAGTAACATCAATGCGAACACCTTCAGGATTCAGCCCTCCGGATTGTCCCAAGGCATAACCGGTTCCCAAGGTATTTCCTCCTGCCAAGGTAATATCACCCCCATTCGTAGTTATAGTTAGTCCATATCGAAAATCTATCCTACCGTTGTTGGTGGACTCGCCATCTGTTGCATCATCAACATTGGAAGACAACATCACGTCTCCACCTTGTGTTGTGATAGTTGTAGCAACAGAATTAACAATATGCCTTTTCGCTAAAACCTTTAAATTCTTTGGTGTGCTGCTAATGATGTTAGTACTGAATGTAATCGTTCTTGCCTCTATGCTCAAATCGCTATCTGCTAACTTTGTAACAACATCACTCGCATTAATTAGTATTGGGCTAGTTAATGTGCTGATTACACCATTCGAGTAGGTCCAACTTGTACCCTCGGCATGACCTCCTGAAGTTACGATGGTTATATCCCCTTCTCCTTCCAAAGCTCTGTAAATTGCATAGGCGTTGTTTGCACTAAGGGTAGGACTGAAGCTAGAAGAAGTTTCATCGTAACCCGTGCGCACATTGGATGAACCACCCACAAGGGTAGTTAGACCTGTACTGTTCGATTCCATTCCACTGAATAGCTTAGCAATACCGCCTGTACCGACAGTAATTGTTGGACTGCCAGTTACAATAATGTCACCTCCTTCGCTTGCGTCAATAGCAGAACTTTTTCCGCTGTTTATAATCAAGGCACTTGAGGTGGTGTTGGTGGTTGAAACGGGTTGTGTTAAACTAATATTCCCCGTCAAGGTTTCAACAGATACTAAGCCACTCGAGTAAATACCACTTATACTTCCCAAAGTTCCAATAGTCAAACCTCCGGAAGCATCAGTCAAGCTTAAAGCACCAATGCGGGATGATGAAGTGCCCGCAGCAAGAGTTCCAAAATTGTTTGAAGTGTTCGACAGTGTAAAAGATCCCGCACCACTTAATGAAATTCCTGTAGCTGAAATTGATGCTGTTTGAGTAACGGTGCCAGAAGCTTTTAATGATAGGTCTCCACTCACAGATAAAGCAGTGGAAAAAGAGATATTCGATGCGTTCACTGAAGCGGCCCCAGCTATAGAAAGTGCTCCTACAGAAGTGAAATTAAAATTTGTCGTGTTCGTAGATTTACCTAGATATAATCCTCCAATACCGTTTGCATCTTGATCAATTTTAAACCATTGCAAATAAACTTCTTGACCTAATGACCCGTCATTTGATTCTAATGTAAATGAACCCGTACCATTAATCCAAGGTTTTTGGGCCTCACTGCCTGTATCAAAAGTCATTGTCTCCCCTCTAATAACAGTGTTTCCAGAACCTGGATTGAAAACCAAATAATCTATGTTAAGCAATCCACTTCCATTGGCATCGCTATCAGCTTCCACCAAAATATTTCCACCATTAGTTGTAATGCTGCATTGCGTTGCACCCGAAGTATAAAAGCTTGTACTTCCTTTGAGCGTAATATCACCCGCATTGGTTGATGTAATATTCTGGTAAATGTTCACCATACCCGCATAAATTGATATTGGTCCTGCGATAGATAAAACAGGCTTAAAATTTATATCTGCAGAGTTGTTAACACTTCCCAATCTAAAGCTGGTGGCAGTTGATGCAATGGAAAACTCAGTTGTAATACTTACAGCACTTGCAAATGTTGCTCCGCTAACGCCTTCAAAAACGCAATACCCAACATTCTGGACGGCAATTGTACCCACGTTTGCTCCATTTGAGGTGGATAAAGAACCAAATCTCAATGTAATATTACCGGTATTCTCATCGCCAAAAGCTATATTGCCTGATACGTTCTGCGCGCGATAACTTGCACCATAATTACCTCCGGTATTTCCACTGATACCATTAATTTCCAAAGCACCCCCATCGGTATTAATTCGTGTAAAACTTGTAGCACTACTCGACTGGATCACAAACCCAACAGCTTCACCTGCTTGCAAGGCTGCATTTGTAGCATTGCCCGTTAAATTAATATTCCCTGTAGTACTCGAAATTGTTACATCGTCACCAGCATATTCAACGATGGCCAACCCGTGACACCACGAGTAAGTGGTTGTAATACCCGATGTTGTACCCTCTAGATAAATATCTCCTGTTGTGGAAGAAATACTTACATTCCCTGTTGAAGAAGATAAATCAATGGTGGTACCAATGAAAAGACCTGCTGACATGTGTGGGTTACCTGTTCTTTGTCCGTATAACGACAATGCTCCAGCACCAGAACTGATAGATGTGCTTCCATGCACTTGGATACCTGCATTGGAGCCATCAACAGCATTTACAGTCCCTTTCATGCGAATGGTTCCCCCTCCTGAATTGACAGTCGTTGAGAATAATGCAATACCATTGAAACTTGCATTGGAAGAAGCTGAATAACCCGTGGGAACTGTCAAACCAGATACTGTCTCAGAACTTGATCCACCACCAACGTAAATATTTCCACCACTCGTTGTAACGCTGGAAGGAAAACTCACTCTTCCATCAGCATTACCATCTTTGTCTGACCAAACAACCAATGAACCTCCTGAAGTAGAAATATTGGCACCCATAAGCACACTACCTGTACCTATGAAATTGATGTGCCCCGTATTCACCGTTGTTGTATAAGCAGCACTCTGCGTAATGGTTCCTCCATATACCGTGATAGCACCTGCTACAGACTGCGCCGATGAAAGTGTAATATCCGCAGTATTTCCAGACTTACCAACTGTCAATCCGGTCAATGTATTGGGAACTGTTAAGTTCGTCATTGGAAAAGTTAGGGCGCTTGCAAAGCTTGTTCCCAAAGGTTCAACGGTTAGCGTTCCTGTAGTTTGTATAGCTTCTGCGTTATGAAGCGAAAAGCTATTACTACGTAGCGTAATGTTACTGCTGCTGCTTGGCAGTGTTCCCTTACCAAGGACGCCACCCGATCGAAGACCAGTTCCGCCGTTGGCAATTAAAGTAATTGGACCACTTAAAGCATACGCATATAACGCGCTTGCCTCAATTCCAGCATAGGTACCTGTATTGGCTGTTTGTCCTGATATTGCAATTCCACCGCCTTCCGCATTGGCAATAATAGTAGCAGACCCCTGGTAACCCGCCACAGTGCCCGTTGATGAAGTTGCACCTGTAACTGTAATCGCAGAACTTGTTGTGTTAGATGAAGTAATGGTTGGACCAACACTTCCAGACCCCGAAAAATAAGACAGTTCAATTCCATGCCCTGTTGAAGTATTATCTCCTGTAATAGTTATTGAGCCAATTCCTGAGTTAATGTTTTGAGTTGCTCCTGTGAACCCTCTGTACCAAGCAAAGCCAGGAACAGCATTAGCAGATTGTCCTTTAATAACCACATCACCACCGCCACTATAGATATTCAGTGAGTTGGTGTATGTAGCTGAGTTTGTATAACGTCCAAACGTAACAGCAGAAGGGACATGATCTCCCCACACCGTTGTTCTATTCGAATAGGCATATCCTGTAGGTACTATTGTTCCAGAAGCCAAGGTCTGACTCGCAGTTCCACCAGCCAGTGTTATTGTTCCTCCGCCACTGGCTTGATTCGTTAAGCCGTTTGCTGAGTTGATTGTAACACCCTGGTTCAATCCAATGAAATCGCCATCCGTGGAATTCGCTATTCCGTCTGAATTTGACCAAAAGGTGATATCGCCGTTGTTCGTTTTAAGCGCAACATTCTCAGCCACTAAAACGCATTTAGTCGCTTTTAAGAGCAAATCAGTACCACTAGCGCTTGCGTACAAATTGTTATTCACTGTTACATTGCTGCCGACAAAACTGATTGAACCATCAATATCAATAGCGCTGTTCACATTCACGTTTTGAGAATTGGTATAATTAAATGAACTTCCATATCCATCATAAACACCCAATGAAAGACCACCTAACGAAGAAAAATTATTCATTTGTATCGGCTGACCCATGGCTGAGGTCAGAGTAACGTTGGCTCCTGATGTCGTTGTAGACCACGTAAAATCGCCTGCCCAAGGATTACTATTATCTGTTGCTAGTGTTAACTTTCCTGTTGATGAAATAGATAACGTATTACTCGTAGCTATAAGTTGTCTTGTAATTAAAGTCACGTTTCCAGAACCCGCATTAAGCTGAGGGTTGTTTTGAAGTCCAATACCATCCAAAGTAGAACCATTTCCTGTGCCAGCCCAAAGCAAAATATCACCTCCACCTGTTGTAATTGATGTTACAAAAACATCCATAGCATAGTGATTCGCCGAGGACGAACCAACAGACGGCCCATTGCCTACTGTCAATCCATTCCAAGTATAACTACCCGCAGAGCTAGAACTTCCACCCGCCCAAAAATGCCCTCCATTAGTATTAATTGAAGAGGTAATTCCAACTCCACCTACGTTACTGTTGTTGTAATCTGACCAAAGAATAAGATTTAGTTTTGAGAAACTAGAAGAAATTCCGTTGGTAGTTACACGTTTATCCGACCGCAAAGTAAGCGTAGCATCTCCACCGGAAGTTTTTTGAATAGGCACACTTACAAATACCTCCCCATTACTTACAATGCATTGAACGGTAACGCTGACACCACTATTCAAATAAGACTCTATGACTGATTTATTTACGTTTGCGGTTCCTGTTGCTGTTATAACTACAGGATTCGATCCAGAAACACTCCAATTGGTTCCTGAAGTGCCAGTTTCTCCATCTGCACTTATTGATAATGATTGTGCATTTGCAAAGGCACCAATAAAAACTAAGAAAAGCGCAACAAAAATTTTATTAAAATACATGAAATCAATTTTTTAGTGGCGCGAATATACAAACAATAAAAAAACCCTCAACTTTCGTTGAGGGTTTTCTTCGTAGCCCGTAGGGGAATCGAACCCCTGTTTACAGAATGAAAATCTGCTGTCCTAACCCCTAGACGAACGGGCCGTTTGGGATTTGTGGGTGCAAATATACCACCTTTTTGCTCTCCCGCAAGTATTCCAAGAAAAAAAATTACAATCCGATAACAACTCCCGCTTTTATAAAATACGGTCCACCCCATGCCAACTCACAATTCACCCCCACTTTCTTGCGGTATGGAAAGCCTGTGAACCCCAATGCCACCAACTGATAATCGGTCAATCGCGTGCCAAATGACTTCTTATCGAAATTGACATTCGCAGTATTTTCACGTATTCCATACCAATTAATGTTCGTACTTATTCCTGTGTATAACAAACAACTCGTCTTCTTGAAACCAAAAATCTTCCGCTTCTTCATATGCTGAATGTTGTATGAAAACAACAAACGCGCTCCCGCTGTGCTCTTCGTTATTGACCAGGTTACATAAGGATCAATGGCCAAATCTCCCATCTGATCGACATACCTGTAATCTGTAGCGTTGACACTCAAGGCCTGATTCGTATAACTAAACCCGAAAATGACACGCCACTTTTTTCTTGAACCTTTGGTCAAAGAAAAATCTCCAGCGAAACTTAGTGAAGGATAGAAAGACTTACTTACTGTTGCACTCGAATCAGCCAATTCGCTGATATCAGCAGTAAAATTGAACGTATTATAACTTATGCCAGCCGACAACAATCCGTCCATTCGCTTAATCTGAGCGGCGGATGACATGGAAAATAAAAGGACAAGAATAAACAGTCCCACTACAGGCAGTCTTCTCATTTGGTTAAGATTTAAGCGAATATAAAGGCTTTTTCGTAAATTGCTATCTATGAAAGCACTACTAAAACATGCCTTGGGACTTCTAATAGTCCTTTTCTGCCTGAACATTTCCGCACAAAGAGAGACCGGAAAGGCTTCTTTCTACCACAATAAATTTGAAGGACATGGAACGTCAAACGGAGAGATCTTTCGTCAAAAAAAATTCACCTGTGCCCATAAGACCCTTCCTTTTGGAACTTGGCTCAAGGTAACTTGCATTAAAAACAGCAATGTAGTTTACGTCCGTGTGAACGACAGATTACCCAAATCATCGAAGCGATGCATTGACCTTTCACTGGGCGCCGCTGAAAAACTTAATTTCGTTCGAAGTGGATTAACACAAGTGACGCTGGAAATTGTAAAGGCAGAAGACGTTCCAACTGAATTTCAATCTGAAATTGAATTGAAGAGTAAAACGAAGAAAAAATAAAAGGCGCCGAAGCGCCTCTTACCTGATAAGACGTAACTTATTATTTCGAAGTCAATTCAGTCATTAACTGATCGTAACGCAAAGTCTCAATGTTTGGGATAGACGAAGCAGTCTTCTCATGCATAGTCACAACACGTACTTGATAGTCCATTGTTGGAGCCGTTGTAACATCCAATCCTACAACTCCGCCTGCAGCGGCAGTGTATACATAGGTATATCCAGTAATTGGGTGCCATGAGCTTGGGCATGGATTCCAATATCCGTACTCATCCTGAACATAAACCATAGCAATTCCTTTGTCCATTACATCTTGTGTAATTGTTGGAACAGCATACTCAACGTACGTTGCAGTTGCCCAATCGGCAGCTGGAGAAGTAAAGGTGTAAGTTGTAAAACTTCCGTCATCACCAGCAGGTCCAGCAGGTCCAGCAGGTCCTTCTTTAGTACATGAAGTGAAAGCAAGTGTAGCAATAGCTACCATTGAAAAAAGAACTTTTTTCATTCTTAAATAAATTATTTTTTGCCCTACTCTATTTTTTAGTTGGCTTTTCGGTTACGCCATTCTTCGCAATGTACAGAAATTCAAATAAAAATCAAACGTTCAAAACATTCATTTTCTAACACGTGTTAGATAATAATACTTTGTTACTAATTTGGCCAAAGGAAATGAAGAATCTAATTTCTAAAAATCTAATTCTATCTCTGCTTTTGGTGCTATTTATTGCCCAAGGTGGAATAGGCTATTGGATACTTCAACATAAAATGTGGTTGGTTAAAAAAGAAATGAAAGCCCTTGTAATGGGGAATGTTCACGAAGACCAGCTTACCCCAGTTCATTTATCACAAGAAGAATTCAATCAGCTTGAATGGCCCGAACCGTGGGAGTTCCTCTACCAAGGGAAGATGTATGACATTTCCCGAAAAGAATTCCATAAAGATGGTTCTGTTACTCTTTATGCGGTAATGGATACTGAAGAGAATGAATTAAAGGCCCTTGTTCGTTCGCTTGTAAAAAACTCCTCTGACAAAAAACAAACCCAGGAACAACTCAACTTTTTTTACAAACTCCAATCGCAATGGACCTGTGATGTAGATTCAATTGAAATCCCATTTTCAGAATCTCTTTCCATTCATTTCCCCACCCATCGTTTTTTCAATTCATCTCCACATGTTCGTCTCAACGAACTTCCTCCCAATTGTTAAGTTTTTTCCTTGCGAAGCACCTTTCCGAAGGAACCATGCTCGCATCTTTCCTCAGGAATCTTGTGAAACATCTTTCCTCCGGAACTTCGCTTCGCAAATCTGAATTCAACGATTAACAAACAATATTAACAATGAAACGTATATTATTGTGCGCCGTGCTAGCCATTGCTAGTGCATTCAGCGCGCATGCACAAACGATAACGGTTAAAGATTTAACCACACTCGAAGCCATTTCAGGTGCTTCGATTTATATTTCAGCAAACAACATTGAACTTTGTGACTTCATTGGAAATACAAACAACGAGGGTGTCATTGACCTTCCAAAGCATTTCGGAAGTTTCATGATTACCGCTAATGGATACGAAGCGAAATACCTGCCCACGCAAGAGGTCTACGAAGGCATGGAGTTTTTTTTAGTGGGTTCAAATATTACCCTTTCACAAATGGTCATCTCGGCAACGCGAACAGCGCACAAATCTGAGTTGGTGGCCCAACAAGTAAGTTCCATTCAACGCAAGGACATACAGTTTATTAATCCAGCGAATGCCGCGGACCTTCTCGCACAGACAGGAACAGCACTCGTTCAAAAAAGTCAACTCGGTGGCGGTTCTCCGATCCTTCGTGGATTTGAAGCGAACAAGGTATTGTACGTTGTTGACGGAGTTCGCATGAACAACGCAATCTACCGTGGTGGTCACTTACAAGATATCTTGAGCCTTGACCCCATGGCTATGGAAAACGTAGAGATTGCCTATGGCCCAAGCGCTGTGGCCTATGGTTCCGATGCATTAGGCGGAGTTATGAGTTTTAACACGCGCTCACCGCGCTTCACTTCTGGAGATAGACTCGTGCGCGGAAACGCTATGCTTCGATACAGCACTTCCGATCAGAGTGGAGCACACATCAATCTCGAAACAAGCACAGAACGCTTCGCTACATTCACCGCTTTTACCTTCAATAATTTCGGAGATCTTCGACAAGGGAACATTCGAAATCCGAACTATCCCTCGTTCGGTGCACGGCCTTGGTATGTCGAGCGCATCAATGGAAGAGACAGCGTAATGACGAATCCAAATCCAAATGTGCAAGTGGGTTCTGCCTATAAGCAGTTCGACTTCATTGAAAAAATTTCATTCAAGCAAAGCGAGAAACTCACACACACGCTGAACATTCAATATTCAACCACAAACAATGTCCCTCGTTACGATCGCTTGACACAAGTTGAAATAGAAAACCCTCGTTTCGCTGAATGGTATTACGGTCCGCAAACGAGGACTATGGCAGCCTATCATGCCAATCTGAGCAAAGGAAAACGTTTATACACCACAGGCAGAATTACGTTGGCTTGGCAAAGCATTGATCAAACCAGGCATGACAGAAGATTCAATAGTCCTTCACTTAACAATCGCTTGGAAAACGTAAAAGTGTATTCTGTGAATGCCGATTTCTCGAAATCAATCGGACGAACATTAACTACAAACTATGGCTTAGAATATTATTTCAACGACGTAACTAGCACCGCCTACTCAGAAAATATTTTCACAGGAGTTCAAAGCGCTTTGGACACGCGCTACGCCAACGGTGGATCAACCATGAGTGGAACAGCAGCATACGGCACAGCACTTCTTAAAGCCACAAGGAAAATCACATTAAATGCGGGGCTTCGCTATTCGCTCGTAAATCTCACTGCATTGTTCACCAACAATTCATTCTTCAACTTCCCATTCTCTGATGTCAATCAATCGAACAGAAACCTCAACGGAAGTATCGGCATCATTGTAGCACCCAATACGAAATGGCGTCTGACAGCTCTTGCTAGCACGGGCTTCCGCGCACCTAATATCGATGATCTTTCTAAAGTTTTTGAAAGCAACGCGGGAAATTTAATTGTTCCAAACAACGAATTGAAGCCTGAAAAAGTTGCGAATATCGAAGCGACTATCGAGCGTAAATTCAACGGAAAAACTACTCTTGCTCTAAACGGATATTACATGAATTACACGAACGCCTTAACCACAGGCAAAGCACAATTCAATGGACAAGATTCTGTTTTTTACGACGGTACTTTAAGTCCCGTTTACACCACCATCAATGCCAACGAAGCTTATATCTACGGTGGAAATCTTTCGTTGAATTCGCAAGTCAGTGCTCAATTCAGCTTGCAATCTTCTGTTGTATACACCTGCGGAAGAATCAATACTGACAATGGTGATACACCTTTAGATCACATTCCGCCTGTATACGGAAGAACAGGAATTACAGTACAACAACAAAAATTCCGCGGTGAATTCTTTGTGATGTACAACGGATGGAAGCGAATTGAAGATTACCGATTGGACGCGGAAGACAACGAGAACTACGCAACACCCGATGGTATGCCTGCTTGGTACACTTTAAATGCTAAAGCTAGCTATCAGATAAAAGATAACGTACAATTAATGGTTGGTTTGGAAAATATTTTAGACGCGAATTACCGTGTTTTCGCATCGAATATTTCCGGGGCAGGAAGAAACGTAACGCTTACCCTTCGCGGTCGTTTCTAACGACAACGTTCAACGAATGTTGAAGTGAAATAACCATTGGAGTAAAACCAACGAACTCTCCATCCATATCAATAGGCATCGGAACTTCGGTTTCGATGCTTATTTTTTTTGCTGAATAATATTGAATCTTGTTATAGGAAAGCTTCTTGCACTTCCTCACTTGCGGAACGAAATACAAGTATTCAAAAATATTCAAATCGCCAATAACAATGACCTCCAAAAGTCCGTCTGCTATTTGACTATCCGGAGAAATACCTAAGCCCGAACCAAAATATTTTGCGTTGGCTACAACAAAATTCATGGCGCGAGCCTCAAACTTTTTTCCATCTAAATCAAAACAGATGGATCTCTTTTTGAAACGAAGAAGATTCTTAACAATAAGCCACTGGTAGGTTAAGAACGAACCAAACCTTCTTTTACTTCGGGTCATATCATAGGCAACACATCCGCCTAGGCCAAGATCTGTTACATTCAAATAAGCACGCTTCTTTCCGTCCCATTCCATACACGGCAAATCCACTGCCTTAAAATTGCCCTGCTCAATGTTCGCTTTCAACTCCTGAAATGAACGAGGGACTTCTACTGTCTTCACAAAATCGTTTCCTGTTCCTGAGGGCCAGATGGCCAAAGGCGTTTGAGGATTCTTCGAATTGAATACCCCGTTTGCCGACTGATTCAAACTTCCATCACCACCGCAAACCAAGATCACATCACAGCAATCGTTGCAAAGTTCTTTCGCAATTTTTTCCGCATGTTTATCGTACTCGGTTACGCGAACATCTAATGTCCATTGAGAAAAAATGGTTTCAATTTCTTTGCGCTGCGCGTGCCTGTTATTTTTCGCGCCATGTAGAATAACGCCTAACTTCATTCAACAACTAGAATTGTCCCCTCCACTGTTTCTTCAACCGCAGTTCCACAATCTGATTTGTAATGAAATAAGTAGAAGTATGTTCCGGGAGCAACATCTGCTGCATTCCAATACTTCGAAGTAGCCGTGCTTTCGAAAACGACACCACCCCAACGATTGAATACGGTTAAGTCATATTCAAGAAACAAAACTGTTAAATCTAAAAGCGGATCTGCGCCCAAGATCGCTCTCCAGTCATCGTTCAATTCATCTTGCTTCAATGTAATAATATTCGGAAGTATCATGGTGCTTAAATCCAAAGCATAAACATCTCCCGCATAAATTTCAATGGTTCCTGAATCTGAACATCCGTTATCCAAATTGGTTACCACCAAGTTCAACACCCCAGGTGCCGTTGCAGTCGGATTGACCATGGTCGTGTTTGTCAAGCCTTCGCCTGTCCAAGCGTACGAAACATTTTGTGCCGGCAACACCTCCACTCCCAAGATTTCAGTAGTTGAATTCAAGCAGGTCAGTGAATCCTGCGTAGGAATAGAAACTTGAATATCCTGATTCGGAACCGTCACTGGAATTGCACGCAGACAGCCGTTTCCATCTGTTATTGTTGCGGTGTAATTTCCACCTACAACATTCGTAAGGTTGAATTGGGTTTGATTCATTCCGTTAAAATTCAACGTGTAATTTCCATCTCCACCTGTAATATTCGAGATAGCCACACTTCCTCCAAAACCATTGCAAGAAATTGTTGTTGCGACGTCGAAACTTATTGGATCAGTTATCTCGAAAGTAATACTTTGTGTCCCCAAATTTCCGCATGCGTCTTCCACGAATCCGGTTGTATTGGTGATGTTCAAAGTATACGTACCACCGATTAAAACTTGATTCGCTAACTGAATCGTGAACACATCGGCCATTGTTGGATTATTCGCTGTAACAGACGCAACGGTAATTGTGCCGCTTGGTCCCGTTACCGTGAAATCGGAAGGTTGAACAGAAGTGCCAACAATAGGTTCGCTGAAGGTAAGTACAACTGTTAAGTTGCTACAATCTGTAACTGCACTTACAGGAACTGGAGGAACTTGATCGTACAACGACGCGGTAGATTGTCCGAAATCAATGGTGTATCCATCGAGACTGTTCGACCAATTCATTACCACGAGCGCATAGGTATTTCCAACCACAACAGGCAAATCTGCATTGAAGGCAGGACCATTTAAATCCCCGGGACCATTAGAAACTCCTGAACCCCCGTTTGCTGTTGATATTCCTGTTGGACCGTTAGATCCAAAAACACCATAGCTGTTGCATTCTACTTCTGGAGAAGTTGTTCCCAAACCAGAACAACCACCTGTAGTAATATTGAACAAACCCCAATCATAATCATCGGCATCATTCAACGGATCTAGAATAAAACTCAAATTTCCATCTTGCTGCACCGTGAACGTATACCACACAGAACTTTGCTCCAATCCTTGATTGCAAGCGCCCGTTGCTTCAAACAAATTTCCAGATGAAAAAGATGCCTGTGTCTCTGTATATAAATCGCCACACAAAACAATGGCTCCTTCGCAATCGCTTATCGATGTTTGCGCTATTGCAGAAAGGGTGCAAACGCTCAAGATTAAAACAAGAAATTTACGCATCGGTTTAGATTAAGGTATTCACAAATATAACCTTTACAATTTTACAAACTCTCTTTTCACCAAGGAACCTGAATCCTGAATCTGCAAAACATAAATTCCACTTGGAAGATTTGAAATATTCAATTGTTGTTTCGCTGTGTTTACACTTCCAGAAAGAACCTGTTTTCCATCCACTGAGAAAACACAGTAACTCGTTGCATTCAGTATTTCGTGTCCCACATTTACATTCAGCACATCATAACTTGGAACCGGGAAAATCGCAACTTGATTCAAAGAATTTTCATTCACATTCAAAACAGGGGTTTCTCCGATAGTAAACACTCCAGAGGCGGGAAGTGACAGAGAAATTTCGTAGTTGTCTCCGACTAAAGTCATCGGATAAACCTGAATGGTGTTATCCAAACTAAACTCTTCCGATTCTGTCACAATCAAATTCACTTCATTCAATCCTATGAGTTCTGAGGCAGGCACTTTCAATGTAGAAAGAAATGCATTACCCGTTCTTGTGAAACCGTAGGTTCTTTCAATTCGATTAGAAACAAACGGATAAACAGTATTGCTCGCATTCATTCCGTTTACATCACTTCCTACCAACAAATAATTCCCATCAATCATGGTTCCCACTGCACTTACTTCAAGAACTCCCATACCTTGAGCAACCTCGTGCTTGTCTCCGGCATTTTCCTGACCAACTCCAATAACTTCCTCTGTGTAATTCGGATGGAAATAGCGCGTTTGAAGACCCAGGTCTAATCCGTATTTCGAACCGAGGTAGTTGTTTACAATGGTGTGATGTGACAAGAACAATCTACGCTTGTATAAAATATTCTCGCCCATTCTGCCCTTTCCAAAACGGTCGTCAAAATCCCATCCGAAACGAATATCAATAGGTGTTGAATTATCACGAGCGCCAATGTTTATTCCTGGGAACGGATAAAGATGATCGTCGAAAATGGTATAGAACAATTGATGTAAATCGTCTTGCTCATAGATTAATCCATAAATGTGAGGTGAAGTGGCTTCGCCAATATAAAAAATAGGCGAGCCTGAATAATTACTCTCTAAATCCAAAACTTCACCGTGATAATAATAATCGTTTTTCCAAGGGTGAAGGAGGTAACCGTTCGGCACACGTGCACTCGCAAACCAACCGTGATCATTAAACAGAATCGAATCTGTTTCAACCACGCAATAGGCGCTTGTACTTCTTCCACCTAACACATCATTCATTTGCAAGAAGTCGTTATCGCCGTCGAACTGAATTCCTGCGCGTGTGTGAACACCATTGTTTGCAATGAATGTGGGGCGCTGATTCACGCTCCCTTGCGAAGCCGAACTGTTATTTCCACTTTGATCTTGCCAGATGTAAACAGGATCCCCGTCGTTCGCTGAAAGTGCTCCATTCAAGAGCGCACCTTTGTCTGCGCGCATCCAAAACGCTAAGTCATTGCTATCCCCAACACCGCCTGGACCTTTGCTTCCGAATGCTGCAGGTGCCTGCATGAACACGAGCTTCAACGTATCGCTCACTTCATTTCCAGTAAAGAAATTATCAATAGCCGAGTTGCTTGGCAAAACCACTTTTACTTGCCCGAAAGTTGTCGGTGTAATGTTAACCGTATAATGAGAAGGCCCACCTGAAACTGAATTGACCGTTCCATTTTCAATATAAAAATCGGACGATGTTAAATCGCTCACGTCTATGTTCGAAAGATTTCGATAGAAGAAAATATCAGCGTCAAATGTTCCAATTACTTCACCTGAAGTATTGGGGGAATTCCAAACTGCACTGGTTGGAAAGACATTCGTTTCAGGGCTGTACAAATCGCTTTCCCACATGCCACGTCCATAGGTTGAAGCGCGAATTCGCTTAGGGGAATCGTAGGCAATTTCCAATTCAGTTACCCTTGCAGCATAGGGAAATCCGGAAGAGAAATTCACCCACTCCGTCATGCTCGCATCCCAATAGTAAATTCCAAGATCAGTTCCAATGTAGAGATTTTCCAAAACAGATGACGTGTCTGTAACAATCGTATTTACAGCAACATCTGGAAGATTCGGAGTCATCAGAGTCCACGACGTCCCAGCGGTTAAACTCTTGTACACATTTTTATTGAATGCGATGTACACAATTAACGAGTCAGTCTTGTGCGTTTCAATTGCATTCACTGCAACCACGGCGTTCGGCAGATAAGTACTAATGTTCTGCCACACCACTGTGTCGGCCATTGCATTGTCTGTTCTTCCCATTTTTCGAGAACCCTTCGAAGCATACAACACATTTACTTTCGTGTAATGTCCACGAATTTGATTGCAATCCGTTGTATTCGCGCTCAAGAAATTCGTTGAAATTTTTTGCCACACGATAGAGTCCTTGTTTACATGTTTAATGTTCTTCGAACGCCAAATGTTTTTCATTCCAACAAACATTGTCGAGCTGCTATCAGCATGCAAACAATAAGGCGTGCTCCATGCTCCTTCTTCGTTCATACCGTTGACTCCATCTCCCGCAAATTTCTGATTGATGTAGTTGTCTGAAGTTCTATACAAGTCGCCGTAATAAATACTGCTATAGCGTCTTCCAACCTCCTCGTAATCATACATACACTCGAAACCATCTCCCCCACCCGTTCTAACCCAACGAGCGCCCTGAAACTCAGCCGTTCCATTGTCTTGAAATCCAGTTAATGCCTTTGCGCCATCATGAGGCGATTGCCCCAATCTGTATATCTGTCCATTTACAATCCCCTTAGAAATGTCTTGCCACTCAGAATTGTTTACATATCGATAAAGACCCCCATCGTTGCATACGTACAAGTCTTGGTTATGCGGATTGATTGCCATTTCGTGCTGATCCACGTGAACAAAATTCGAATTGATGTCCTGCCATGTTGTTCCACCATCGACACTCTTCTTCAAGCGTATTCCACCGCAATAAATAACATTTTGTGTTTGCGCATCCCCTACCAAGCAGAGGTCATACCACGCTTGTCCACCTGTGCTCGAGCCATCTGCAGACCAACCCATAATATTTGGAGTACTGCTCATTTGAGTGAACGTCATTCCGGCATCTTCACTTTTGAATGTTCCGGTGTAGGCATATGTATTCGTTCTTAAGATGTATACCGCATCTGGCTCAGCGGCATTCACAGAAACACACATGCGTGTTCCGTTCGAAACTCCTGAGTTACTTTGCGCCCAAGTCAAACCAAAATCTTCACTTCTATAAAATCTTCCGGCACCTGTTGCGTACAAGATGTTGGGTGAAGTGGGGTGTTGCGCCAAATCTTTATAATCAAAGGTGTTTGAAGAAACTTGAGACCAAGAAACTCCTCCGTCTATTGATCTTCTAATTCCCAAATCAGTGGCTATAACCACACTGTGCGCTTGGTCAACACAAACAATAATCTTTCCTACAGTTCTTGTTGCAATGCCCGTATTTACAAAGTTCCAAGTAAGTCCACTATCATCACTTCGAAGAACACCCATACCCGGTGAATCTCCCGCGTCTCTGTCGCCTGTTCCTGCATATACAATGTTTGGATTGTTCGGATCGAAAGCAATTGCGCTGACTCCGAGCGTTGGCAGATCATCTGTTGAAGTGCTCCAAGTATTTCCACCGTCTGTTGACCTCCACAATCCTCCCGCAGGTGTTCCCACCAACATCAGTTGATCATTCGTCGGATGAAACGCAATGCAAGAAACTCTTCCTACACCTTCGATATTTTCACGAGTGGTCACATCATCGATAATTGGACCTAAAGGTTGCCAATTTCCAGAAACCGATCGCTGTCCCGAATAACTCTTCAAAGCAGTCCACAACTCAAGGGTCTCTCTTCCATTTAACATCTTACCGTTTGCATCGGCATGGGTTTCCATTAACCACTTGAAACGTTCCAAAGGCTTGTAACCTTGACCGCGCTGAGTGGGTCTTTGAGGCCAAGCCGAATTCATTTCCAAAATAAAATCAAACACGGAAATGTCACTGTGCATTAAATCCGTCCACATCGGATGTTCCTGCGCCAAAACACTCACAGTTATAAAACCCGAAAAAACTAAGGAGAGTATACGTTTCATCATAATTACAAGAATACGGCACAAATAAATTCACACAATAAAAAAAGGGCTCCGAAGAGCCCTTTTTATCCAATTTATTTTGAATTAGTGTTTCGCCAAATAATCGGCAACACCTTCGTGATTCGCTTTCATACCTTCACTTCCTTTTGACCAGTTTGCAGGACAAACTTCTCCGTTCTCTTCGAAGAACTGAAGAGCATCTACCATACGCAATGCTTCGTCTACGTTTCTTCCCAATGGGAAGTTGTTGATCAATTGGTGCATTACAACACCGTTCTTGTCAATCAAGAACAATCCGCGGTAAGCGATCATTGGACCGTTAGCAACCAAGTTTCCTTCTGAATCGTAATCATATTCTCCAGCTAATACACCGTAGGTGTCTGAGATAGTTTTTGAAACGTCAGCAACAATTGGATAAGTAATTCCCTTGATACCACCCGCGTTCTTCTCCATTTGCAACCATCCCCAGTGGCTCTCTTCTGTATCTGTAGAACATGCTACAACCGCGCAATTGCGAGATTCGAATTCTGCTAATTTTTCTTGAAATGCATGCAATTCAGTTGGACAAACGAATGTGAAGTCTTTTGGGTAGAAGAAGAACACAACATGTTTCTTTCCGATGAACTGATCCAATGAAAAATCACTCACTACGGTTCCTCCGTTAGTGATTGCTCCTGCCTTAAATGAAGGCGCTTTTTTTCCGACTAATGATGACATAAAATTTATTTTTTGCAAAGTTAACACCTTCGAAGGGTGAATGTTCACCTCAGTATTAATTATTCATTTCTTTTTGAAAGGCCCGAGCTAAATACAACCAAGACAAAACAAAGAACACGCCTCCAACAGGGGTAATTGGACCAACAATTTGCTTGAGTAAAGGAGGTAGCGAATCTGCAAAAGTCAATAGATAAAGTGATCCAGAAAATCCTACGATCCCTGCTATGAACAAGACTCTCAAAGTCTTCAATGACTTCTCGCTCTTCAGCAGAACGGCGCTGAGAAGAATTCCTAACGAATGAATTACCTGATAATAAACGGCCTTGTTATAAATGTCAATGGAATACGCCGAGACCATCGACTTTAATCCGTGTGCACCAAAGGCTCCTAAAACAATCGCCAAAGCCATTGAATAAGCACCTATCATCACTGAATTCTTCATAATTCGTATCTTTATAAATGGAATGAAAAAATATCGATGCGAATTTGCGATGTATTTTTACACTTCCAACAAAAGGGAACACACATTAGAAAAATAATATCCATATTATTTCTTGCACTTTGCATAGGTAATCTCTATGCTCAAAAGCCTATTGACGAAAAAACCCTTGCTGCAGAAGCAAACGTGTTTTTCGAAGAGGGTAATTACGTGCAAGCTTATGCTGTGTATTCGCAGTTGGTTTCACTTTATGGAAGCAATCCCTTGTATGCGTTTAGATTTGGGGCTGCTGGAATATACGCTACCACAGATCGCGACAAGTGTATCTTCTTCATGAAAGATGGTGTGCGACGAGGATATACAGAAGCAGAAACCCACTACTACTTGGCAAGAGCTTATCATCTCAGTTATAACTTCAAAGATGCCTTGACTGAATATGAAAAGTTTGAAACTACCGCTGAAAAGAAACAATTGAACAGATCTGATTGTAAAGCGCAAAAACTATCAGCGGAATCGGGATTGAATCTCATGAACAGCATCAAAGATGTTCAGGTGCTTGAAAAAACCGAGGCCGAGAAAGCAAGTTTCTATCGATACATGAACATTGATCCTTCCATCGGAAAAATCATTTCTACACCGAAGGAATTACTCTCTAAAATTGATTTAAAATCGAAAGAAGAACATGTCTTCTTCCTTCCAACAAACGGAAAAAAAATATTCTTTTCCAGCAAAGGAAAAGAGGGTCTCACAGGAAAAGACATTTATATGACCTCTCGAGTGAATGGAGCATTCACTCCTCCTGTCAAATTGAAAAGCACCGTTAATACTGAATTCGATGAAGACTTTGCTTTTATGCATCCGAATGGAAGCACTTTGTACTTCGCATCGAAGGGACACGGTAGTATGGGAGGATATGATATTTTCAGATGTGAATGGGATGCTTCCATCAACGACTTCGGTCCGGCTATTAACATGGACTTCGCCATTAATACACCCGACGACGATCTTTTCTTCATAACCGACTCGCTGAATACTACAGCCTATTTTGCGAGTAGTCGTTTGACTTCTCCAGACAAATTATATGTCTACCGCGTTTTTGTAAATGGAATTCCAATGAACATCACCTACCTCAAAGGTGAATTTATTTCACGCGTAGATGCAACACAAACAGAAGCAAAGATTCAAGTATTCGATGATTTAACGAATCGAAAAATCATGGATACGCAAGCCCGTGAATCGAACGGACAATATCTGCTTTTCATTCCGACTGCGGGAAACTATACTTACAAAATTCAACCTCCCGGAAGTCCGCAAATTCATGAAGTATTGGTGAAGATTCCGCCGTCTGAAGGCTCTCGCGTTTTTCGTCAGGAAATAGTCTACACGAAAACAGACGGACGCGAAAAAGTCGAAGTGAAAAACTATTGGAACGATCCATTGAATGACAATGTTGAAGATCTTCAACGACAAATGCTTCTTGCGAAATCGCAACTCGATGTGAATGCCACTGTTGACCAAACAGCCTATACTACTGCGAATAATACAGGATCAAATATTACTGGAGGAAACTACCCCAATCCGTCAGGACCTAACCAACGAGTTGAAATCGACACGGTCCTTTCATCGCAAGAAAAAACAATAGCCGCTTTGAAGCGTGAAATTTTGTTAGCTGAACAAACTTCAAAATCATTGCTTCAATATGTTCAGCAGACCTTATCAGAAACAGATGAGGCCTATGAAGAATTTCAAACTGTTCGTTTCGAGAAACCAGAATCGATGGCTGACAGCGCGAAATTAATCGATGCTAGAAACTACATGATTGCGACACAAGACAAAAGTGCCGCAGCAATAGCCGCTTATGAAATTTCAAAAGGAAGAGAAAAAGAACTCCGCGAAAAGCTAAACAGCGTTCAAACAACGAATACTCAAATAAAAGAATCTCTTGCCAAAAAAGATTCGCCAATGGCAGCCTACATAGTGAATGACTATGTTGCTAAAAATCCAGCAAGCGCTCAAGGTTTACCTACTGAAGCAGAGGTAACATGGAAATCAGAAATTGCAAAAACGGCGGTCAACGATAATAAAGCGCAGCGAGACGACACGCAGCTTCGTTTGAACACGAAAACAAAGGAACTCGAAGATTTAGAAAGCAAAGCGAACGATGTAAGTAAACAAATGTCGGCTACTAAAAAGAAAAAAGACATTGAGCGTTTGGGGGGTGAATTAAATGCTATCGAGGTTGAATACACTTCAGTTCAAGAAGAAATTGAAACGGAAAAAGAAAACTTGCGCGTTCGTGAATTAGAGCTTCAAGAATCAATTGCATTCATGAAACTCCTTCAAGATCTAGAGAGCGAAAAACAACCTGATGTAAAGCCTGAATACAGAAATCTGAACAACAGTGTAGATGTCGAATCTCTGAAATCAGAAATTTTAGAATCTAAAAATCGTGTTTCCACAGCATTGGAAAATTCACATTACGAAAACCCAGAACTCTCCAACAACGCTAGTTCCAACAACGCTAGTTCCAACAAC